>CAYSJF010000090.1:0-5096 GCA_964431265.1 uncultured Alistipes sp.
CTTGCGCTCCTTCTCGTTCTCGACGATCTTCTTCTGGAGAATCTGCGCCGTCTCGCCATGCTTGTGCAGGTAGTCGTCGAGGTGCTTCGCGAGGAAGTCCATCACGAAGTTGCGCATCGACACGCCCGGCTCGACCTCCTTGGAACCCAGCTTGATCTTGGTCTGCGACTCGAAGACCGGATCGGAAACCTTGACCGAAACGGCGGCGATGATCGAAGTGCGGATGTCCGAGGGGTCGTAGTCCTTGTGGAAGAACTCCTTGACCGTCTTGGCGATCGCCTCGCGGAATGCGGCCTGGTGCGTACCGCCCTGCGAGGTGTACTGGCCGTTGACGAACGAAAAATAGCTCTCGCCGTAACCGCTGCCGTGGGTGATTGCCACCTCGATATCGTCGCCCGAGAGGTGGATGGGCGCATAGAGCGGCTCCTCGGTCATGTTCTCGTTCAGCAAATCGAGCAGACCGTTCTGGGAGACATAGCTGTTGCCGTTGAAATGGAACGTCAGGCCGAGGTTGAGATAGGTGTAGTTCTTCACCATCTGCTCGACGTATTCGAGGTTGTAATCGTAGTGCCCGAAGACCTCCTCGTCGACGCGGAAACGGATCAACGTGCCGTTCGGCTCGCCGACGCCCGACTCCCATTCGTCGTTCTGCATCAAGCCCTTGGCGAAAACAACCGTGCGGGCTTCGCCGTCGCGCACGGAGCGGGCCGTGAACTCGCTGGAGAGCATGTTGACGGCCTTGACGCCGACACCGTTCAAACCCACGGTCTTCTTGAACGCCGAACCGCCGTACTTGCCGCCGGTATTCATCTCCGAGACGGCTGCCGCGAGCGATTTGAGGGGGATACCGCGGCCGTAATCGCGCACGGTGACCACCTTGTCCTCGACGGTGATGTCGACCTGGTGGCCGGCACCCATGATGAATTCGTCGACCGAGTTGTCGACGACCTCCTTGATCAGCACATAGATGCCGTCGTCGGCCTGCGAACCGTCGCCCAGCTTGCCGATGTACATGCCCGGACGCAAGCGGATGTGCTCGCGGGGCGAAAGCGTGACGATAGCGTCGTCGCCATAGGACGAAGCGGGAGTAGTATGATTGAGTAAATCTGCCATTTATACCAGGTTGAAAGTCAAAGGCGAAAAGTACTTTTTACCGTTCACCTTTCCA
Organism: uncultured Alistipes sp.; assembly: GCA_964431265.1. Lineage (GTDB taxonomy): Bacteria > Bacteroidota > Bacteroidia > Bacteroidales > Rikenellaceae > Alistipes. Next base: position 1,169 of record CAYSJF010000090.1, read on the forward strand.
TTTTCACTTCTCGAAGTGCTTCGACCATATCGTCGTGCACCTGCTGCATCAATTCGTGGATGTCCGTCGCGGCGACCTTCTCCGCCGGTACGGGCGGCAGGACGCGGATCGCGATGCGGTTGCGCCAGTTGAACAGGCAGTTTTTCCGGATAAGGGTCGCCGTGCCGTCCAACACGACGGGCAGAATCTCGACTCCGGCCTCCTTGGCCAAGGTGAAAGCCCCCGTCTTGAAGCGGTGGATCTCGCCGTCGCGCGAACGCGTACCCTCGGGGAACACCGCCACCGAAGCGCCGCGTCGCAGCCACTCGCACCCCATGTCCACCATTCGGTCGCGCGCCTCGACGGCCCGACCGCGATCGATGCAGATGTCGCCATGCAAAACCAGGAACTGCCCGAAGAACGGCACCTTGAACACCTCGCGCTTGGAGACCCACCGGAAATTGAGCGGCAGGTAGTAGAGCGTGGGGATGTCGATCACCGTATTGTGATTCAAGACGATGACATAGCTCTTATGCCGGTCGACATGCTCGCGCCCGATGACTTTCTGCCGCCAAAAAGGCGGGATGAAAAAGAAGATGCGCACCAGCACGCGCGACAACTCGTGCACCGTGCGCCGCGCCTTGTCGAACGGCCAGCACACGACCAGCGCGACGGCCGAAAGCACCATGAAGACGGTGCATAACGCGATCAGAAAGAGGTAATATAGAGCGCTCAACATAGGTTTCGAAGAAAAGGGTATTCGTTCGGTATTCGGCAAAATTAGAAAAATTTTCCCGGAAATACCTCCGAAGTTCCGGGCGACTTTTCAACAAAATTTCGACGGGACGATCCTCGCCGTTGCTCCTCCGGCAACAAGGAAGAAGCAGTGAACCGTACTACCCACCTATCTCCGCCCATGGCTCCGGCTGCGATATGGCGACCAACGGCATAGCACTGACCGAACAGCGCCTGCAAAGCCTGCTCGCGGAACAAGTTCTTATAAAATAGGTGTCGAAAAAATTCAGCAAAATCAAGTACTTTGTATTGCATAGTACAAATAATTTTATTTATCTTTGCATCATCAAGAAATAAACAACAGAAAATATTCGAAAGATATGAAACGTTTGGCGATTCTGATCGTAGCGATGATTCTGGCCCTCCTGAAAGCGATGGCGGCGCAGCTCTGCCCCGCCACGGGCCGTGTGGTGACCGAGCAGGGCGAAGCCGTGGAGTATGCGACGGTGGTGCTGCTGCACGACGGCCGGCAGGTGGCCGGCATGGCGACCGACAGCGAAGGGCGCTTCGTGCTGGAGGTACCCGAAGGCGACTACACCCTTTCGATCCAGTACGTAGGCTTCGAACCCGTGCTGCACGAAATACACGTCGAGCAGCGGAACGATTTAGGCGATTTCACGCTGATGGGAGCCTCGACGCAGATCGACGACGTGGTGGTGACGGGACAACTGATCCGCCGCGAAGCCGACCGTTTCGTCGTGGACGTAGCCAACGCCCCCGCGGCGATCGGCAAGGACGGCATAGAGGTGCTGAAGCTGGCGCCGGGCATCTGGATCGACGGCGAGAAAATCTCGATCAACGGCAAGACGGGTTCGAAAGTCTACATCGACGACCGCGAGCTGAAGATGGAACCCGAGCAGCTGCTGAACTACCTCGCCACACTGCGGGCCGAAGATATTCGGAAGATCGAAGTGGTGCCGACGTCGGGTGCCGACTACGACGCCGATTCGTCGGGCGGCATCATCCGCATCACGCTCCGCAAACGCCGCGAGCAGGGCACCGAAGGCTCGGTGTCGCTCTCCGGACGCATCGGCCGCCTCACCGCAGCGTCGATGCCGCAGGCGAGCGTCAACCACCACTCGAACCGTCTCGACCTCTATGCCGACGCATGGGGCAACATCCAAAACACCTCGTTCCGCTCCGACGAACGCACCGACTACGACGCCGCCGACACGCGGCTCGCAGCCCATACCGGCAAATTCGAGCAGGAGCGCAGCTATGGAGTCAAGGCGGGCGGCATCTACGAAATTTCGTCCGCACAAAGCATAGGGCTGGAAGTCGACTATTGGCACGTCCGCGAGAAAGGCCCCAGCGACACCTACACCGATTTCACGACGGCCGCCCGGTCGACCCGCACCGAAAGCCGCTACGACACGCGCAGCCTGAACGACGGTCTGTCGGCGACGTTCAACTACATCCTGAAGATCGACACCATGGGTTCGACCCTCAAGCTGCTGGCCGACTACAACCTGCGGGATTCCGACACGGACAACGACAACCGCAGCCGCATCGCGACGCCCGACGGCATGCTCGATTCGCTCTACCGCAACCGTTCGACGGCCCGCTACTATGTGGCCACGGCGACGCTGGCCGTGGAGAAGAACTTCACGCCGAAAATCGCGCTGCGCGCCGGCGCGAAGTACACCTGCAACGACATGCACAACGACGCGCTCTATGAGTATCGCCCGTTCGAAACATGGCTGCGCGACGAAGCCCACAGCTTCCGGCTCGACTACACGGAGCAGATCGCAGCGGCCTATGGCATCGTTTCGGCCCGCACGGGACGTTGGAGCGTAGTGGCCGGGCTGCGCGGCGAATACACCCACACGAAAGGCAAGAACAGTACCGTGAAACAGGACTACTTCTCGCTCTTTCCGAACGCCAACGTCTCCTATGCGTTGACGAAAGACGGGGCCTACACCCTCATCGCGCAATATGCCCGCACGATCGGACGCCCCCGCTTCTGGTGCCTCAACCCGCAGCGGATGCAGATTTCGGACTATACCTACCAGACGGGCAACCCCGAACTCGCCCCCTCGTACAAGCACGACGCGAGTCTGACACTCGTGCTGGCACACAAATATACCCTCACGGGCGGCATGACGATCCAGACCGACGAAATCCAGCAGACGATGCAGGCCGACCCGGAGAATCCCGACCTGCTGCAGCTGGCATGGATCAACTTCGACACGACGAAAAGCTATTATGCCGCAGTCAACATCCCGCTACAACTGACGAAATGGTGGTCGCTCAACCTCAACGCCACCTACATCCGCCAAGGCCAGCGCATCGAAGCCTACGGCCCCGAGAAACACTACGACTTCTTCTATACGAACGCCTCGACGACTTTCACGCTGCCGGCGAAGTTCTACGTAGACCTCTCCTACCACTACCAGAACCGCTGGGTGTTGGGCAACTGCTGGGTCGAGCCGGCGCACTTCACCGACGCGAGCATAAAGAAACGCTTCGGCGACCGGTTTACCGTGGCCTTCTCGGTGCGCAACCCGATCGAGCAGCGGCAGCACATCGGGGCGCGCGGCGAAGGGTTCGTGCGTCGGGTCGACGTCGATCAGAATTGGTGCAGCCGCTCGTTCCGACTCTCGCTGACCTACAACTTCAAGACAGGCAAGGCTTTCCGCTACAAAAACGTGGAGGCGGGGGCGAATGAAGAAAAAAGCCGGCTGTAGTTTTCTACAGCCGGCAAAAGACCGGGTGGACCGGCAGCTCGCCGGCCCGGGAATCAGAACTCCACGACGGGAGCCTGCGCCGCAGCGGCATCGGCCGTGAAGTAAGGCTTCCGGTCGAAACCGAACATCCCGGCGACAACCACGACAGGGAAGCGCCGCACGGCAACGTTGTAGGTGCGGACCGTCTCGTTGAAACGCTCGCGGGCCACGGCGATGCGATTCTCGGTACCCTCCAGCTGGGCCTGCAGCTCCTGGAAATTCTGGTTAGCCTTGAGGTCGGGATAGCGCTCGGCAACGACGAGCAAACGTCCCAAAGCGGAACGCACCCCCTCCTGCGCCTGCTGGAACTCGGCCATGGTCCGGGACGTGAGCTCGTCGGCCGAAAGGCTGACCGACGTAGCCTTAGCACGGGCCGCGATGACCCCCTCAAGCGTTTCACGCTCGTGGGCGGCGTACCCCTTGACGGT
>CAYSJF010000091.1:0-5052 GCA_964431265.1 uncultured Alistipes sp.
AGTTCGCCCGCATGGGCATCCGCTTCGAGCAGCGGGGCGACGACATCTACATCCCGCAGCAGGATCATTACAGCATCGACACGTTCCTCGACGGTTCGATCATGAACATCGCCGATGCGCCGTGGCCGGGTCTGACGCCCGACCTGCTGTCGATCTTCGTGGTGGTGGCCACGCAGGCCAAGGGGGCCGTGCTGATCCACCAGAAGATGTTCGAGAGCCGTCTGTTCTTCGTCGACAAATTGATCGACATGGGGGCGCAGATCATTCTGTGCGATCCCCACCGTGCCACGGTGATCGGCCACGACCACCGCATCCGCCTGCGGGCTACGCGCATGACCTCGCCCGACATCCGTGCCGGCGTGGCGCTGCTCATCGCGGCGATGTCGGCCGAGGGAGTCTCGACGATCCAGAACATCGACCAGATCGACCGCGGCTACAAGGAGATCGACAAGCGCCTCAATGCGCTGGGGGCGAAAATCGTGCGCATGGAAGAGTAGAATAATCGGTGCTTCGCCCGGCGGCGGCTCGCAGGCGTGTCGTGCGGTTCGCGGCGGAGCGTGAAAAGCTGTTGACTTTATGTTTTTGGAAAACGCCAACCGCAAGGGTTGGATCGAAGTGGTATGCGGCTCGATGTTCTCGGGCAAGACCGAGGAGTTGATCCGCCGGCTCAAGCGGGCGCAGTTCGCCCATCTGCGGGTGGAGATCTTCAAACCCCGCATCGACGTGCGTTATTCGGAGGAGGAGGTCGTTTCGCACGACGCCAACGCCATCCGGTCGACGCCGGTCGATTCGCCGCAGAACATCCTGCTGATGTCGGCCGAGGTCGACGTGGTGGGGATCGACGAGGCGCAGTTCTTCGACGAGAGCATCGTCGAAGTGTGCCGCAAGCTGGCCGACAGCGGGGTGCGGGTGATCGTCGCCGGGCTGGACATGGACTATATGGGCAAGCCGTTCGGCCCCATGCCGGCGCTCATGGCGACGGCCGAATATGTGACCAAGGTGCATGCGATCTGCGTGCGCTGCGGCAACCTGGCCCACCATTCGCACCGCCTGACCAGCGACGAGAAGCAGGTGATGCTGGGTGCCCAGGATACCTACGAACCCATTTGCCGCCATTGCTTCAAAGAGCTGGTGCGGGAGAAACAAGAGTAGCGGACGGAGTTCGAACCGCCTCCGATGTATGGAGGTGCGGGCCGTGGCCCGAAAGATCGAGCCGCCGGCAACGGCAACGGAGCATGCAGGCGGGAAAAGATCTGCAGATAAGGTTATATGGAAACGCCCCTCGTTTGCGAGGGGCGTTTTGCTATTTGATCCATTTCTTTTCGGTGCGGTGCTTGAGGAAGTATTGCTGCGATTTGAGCAGATTGCGCGACTGGAGCACCATGTTCTTGGTCTCGGTGAGTATCGTCAGATAGAGCATCGACGCCTTGGTGCTCGACCGGTTTTCGTTGATGCGCGTCAGCTCCGACTTGATCGCCTCGGCAATGGCTTCGAAGAGCTGATCGCGCAGGCCCAGCACCATTTCGATGTCCGTGAAGTCGCCTTCGCGGAGCATCAGGTTGATGTGGCGGTAGATCGACTCCACGTCGTCGTTGATGGCCATCAGGTCGCGCGTCTGCTCGACCGAAAGACCTTCGTGGCTGTTGTCGATGTGCTCGAAAGCCGGGCGCGTGATGTGGACGAGGGCCTTGGTCATCTCGTTGAGGTAGTCGACCACCTGCACGTAGTAGTGCGCCGTGTTGACGTCGCTGCTCTGCAGCCGTTTGAGGGTCGGCAGCAGCGTATATTTGCGATCGCGCGACTGGTAGAAAAGGTCGTTGGCCTCCTTGACCATGTCGCGCAGGACTTTGTGGTTCTCTCTCAGCACGGCGATCAGCGTGCGGTCGTAGATCTTGGTGGCGCACTCCATGGTGCAGCACACATCGTCGCGCAGCGAAGCGATGATGTCCTCGTTGGTTTCGACCTTGGTGCCGGCGTCGGCATCCTTGTGTTTCTTGGCGAAGCGGCTGCGGTAGAGGAACCAGGCGCACAGCACCGTGACGACGACGAACGCGATCGTGCCGCCATAGATGAGCACCAACCCCACGACGAGCGAGATCAGGAAACCGCCCAGCGCCGTGACGAACCACCCCGCGACGACGGTCATCACGCCCGAAATGCGGTAAACGGCGCTCTCGCGGCCCCAGGCCCGGTCGGCGAGCGACGAACCCATGGCCACCATGAAGCAAACATAGGTGGTCGAGAGCGGCAGCTTGAGCGACGTGGCCAACGAGATGAGCAGGGCCGAAGTGGTGAGGTTGACCGTAGCGCGGATCATGTCGTAGGGGGCGCCGCTGTGCTCCACGTCTTCGTATTCGAAGCGTTTGCCTATGGCCGTACGGATTCGGGCCGGCACGATGCGCTCGATGCCGTTGTTGATGTTCAGCGCGATGCGCACCAGCGTCCGCGAGAAGACCGACGAATCGTAGCGCTGCTCTCCGTCGTCGCCCTGGGCCGAGAGCGACAGCTCGGTTTGGGTGACGCGCAGCACGGCCTCTTTCGAAGCCCACAGCGCCACGATCATGATGCCGCCGGCGATCAGCAGGAAAGTCATGTTGGCCGGGACGTTCTCGGCGAGCGGCTCCATGAGCATGGCGATGTCGCCCGAATGGCGCGCTATGGAGTAGGCGTCGAATCCGGCTACGGGCACGCCGATGAAGTTCACCAGGTCGTTGCCGGCGAACGCCAGCGCCAGCGCGAAGACGCCCGAGAGGATGGTGATGCGCAGGATGTTGATCTTGAATCGCTGGATGAAGAACAGCATGAGCGAGCAGGCGACCCAGCAGATGCCCAGTGCGGCGAGCAGGTGACGGTCGACGAGCTGGATGAAGGCGTTGTCGGCCAACAGGGCCTTGAGGCCCTTGAAGACGGCGAAGTAGACGATCGCGGTGAGCGAGACGCCGCACCAGAGCGATCCGTAGCGCCGGAAGACGACCGTATAGCGGAACGAGAAGATCAGACGCGAGATGTACATGATGGCCGAGCCGCACGAAAATGCGATGACCACCGACAAAAGGATGGCCGACACCACGCCCATGGCGCGCGACGAATTGATGTAGTCGCCCAGCGCGCCGATGCCCAGCGCGGGGTCGTTGGAAATCTTGTAGATCGAGACGGCGACGGCCGAACCCAGCAGACAGAAGATCAGCGATACGGTGGTCGACGTGGGCAGCCCCCACGAATTGTAGAGACCCAGCAGGATGACGTTGGCGAACATGACGCCCAGGTAGAGCATCATCACCTCGTGGAACGTGAAGAGACCGGGGTTGAACATGCCGCTGCGGGCGATCTCCATCATGCCGCTCGACGTGGCGACGCCGATGACGATGCCGACCGACGCGACCAGCAGCACGGTGCGGATCGAAGCGGCTTTGGAGCCGAGGGCCGAGTTGAGGAAGTTCACGGCGTCGTTCGTAACGCCTACGAAAAGACCGGAAACGGCGAGGATCGCCAGGATCCCGACAATGACGGTGTAGATTTCGCTCATGTTGGGGTAGCGTGCAATTACTGAACAAATTTAAACCAAATTTTCCGACGAAATTCCGGCGCGGCGGATTGTTAACGTTAATTTAATATAGAAGAAAATCGTCGTTCCGCGGGGTTTCGGTCGAATTCCGCTCGCACTGCCGAATCCGGATTGATGTCGTCGCATACGCGGTTCCCGGAGCCGTGCGGGCCGCAGCCGGTTCCGGGGCAGGAGCGGCAGAAAGTCCCGGAGGAGGCGCGGCCGGAAGCGTGTCCCGCAGGCGGCGCAAGGTCGCTGCCCGATCCGAATGAACGGCAGGATAAACGGAGGGGCGTTTTGCGAAAAAGCATATGAAAACCCCGGGGAACATTTCGGTTCCCCGGGGCGGTCGGTTTGGTCGTCCCGATTCGAAAGCTACTCTTCGTCGGTGTCGGTGTAGGCCTTGAGCAACTTCTCCTGCACGTCGGCGGGCACCTGTTCATAAGAGGCGAACTTCATGGTGTAGGTCGCCGAACCCGAAGTGAGCGACGAGAGGGTCGTCGAATAGCGGTACAGCTCGGCCAGAGGCACCGTGGCGTTGAGCCGGTCGAAACCCTTGTCCGACTCCATGCCCAGGATCATGGCGCGGCGGTTCTGCAGGTCGCTCATCACGGCGCCCATGTAGTCGCTCGGCACGAGCACCTCGACATTGTAGATCGGTTCCATGATCTTGGGGCCGGCGTTGCGGAACGCCTCCTTGAAGGCGTTGCGGGCCGCTAACTTGAACGAGATTTCGTTCGAATCCACGGGGTGCATCTTGCCGTCGTAGATCACCGCGCGGATGTCGCGGGCATACGACCCCGTGAGCGGGCCTTCGTCCATCTTCTCCATGATGCCCTTGAGGATCGCCGGCATGAAGCGCGCGTCGATGGCGCCGCCCACGATCGCCGAGTAGAACTGGAGTTTGCCGCCCCACGGCAGGTCGTACTCCTCCTTGCTCTTGATGTTGACCGCCATGTCGCCCTTGCCCGGTATTTTGTAGTTCTTCGGTTCGGGCATCCCCTCGTAGTAGGGCTCGATAATCATGTGCACCTCGCCGAACTGACCGGCGCCGCCCGACTGCTTCTTGTGGCGGTAGTCGGCCTGGGCCACCTTGGTGATCGTCTCGCGGTAGGGAATCTTGGGCGCGATGTATTCGTAGTCGAGTTTGTTCTCGGCGAGGATGCGCGAACGCAGGATGTTGAGGTGGTGTTCGCCCTGCCCCTGGATGATGGTTTGCTTCAGCTCCTTGGAGTAGTCGACCAGAATGGTGGGGTCTTCGAACTTGGCGTCCGTGAGAATCTTGCCCAACTTCTCCTCGTCGCCCTGATCCTTGCACTTGAGGGCGGCGCGGTAGCGCGGTTCGGGGAAGACGATGGGTTCGACACCGACCGGCGCTGCGGGCGCTGCCAGCGTGTCGTTGGTGCGCGTGCCCTTGAGCTTGACGGTGCAGCCGATGTCGCCGGCCGACAGCTCCGTCACCTTGATGCGGTTCTTGCCCGCCACGGCGAAGAGCTGCGAGAGCTTCT
>CAYSJF010000092.1:0-5031 GCA_964431265.1 uncultured Alistipes sp.
CTGCCGACCTACGCCGGCGTCGATCCCTCGACCGGTAAGTCGCTGTGGTACGTCGATCCCGACAACGGCGACTACTCGACCACCGATGTCTACGACAACGCCCAGCAGGCCCACCAGGGCAGCACGCTGGCCAAGGTGAGCGGCGGTTTCGGCACGACGCTTTCGTTCTACGGGTTCGACATTTCGGCCCTCTTCTCCTACCAGCTCGGCGGTAAGATCTACGACAACACCTACCAGGAGCTGATGCACTACGGCGACCAGCTGGGTATGAACTTCCACAAGGATGCGCTCAAGGCCTGGACGCCCGAGAATCCCCATTCGGCGATTCCGCGTCTGGACTCGGCCGACGACTCGAACCAGAAGTACTCGTCGCGCTTCCTCGTCAGCTCGAACTACCTCTCGGTGAACAACGTCACCGTGGGTTACACGATCCCCAAGAAGTGGACGGCCAAAATCGGCCTGGCCAACGTACGCGTCTACTTCTCGGGCGACAACCTCGCCGTGTTCTCGAAGCGCCAGGGTCTCGACCCGCGTATCGCGCTCCATGGCGCCAGCACGGCCGACAACACCAGATATACGGCTTTGCGCACCATCTCGGGCGGTATCAGCCTGACGTTCTAATTTCGGCAGAATCAAACAACAAAGAACTATGAAAACTTACAACAAGATATGGATTTTCGCCCTCGGGGCCGCAGTCGCTGCTTCGTGCTCCGATCTGGACACGTTCCCCGAGAGCGGCATCGTCACCGAAGAGCAGAAAGTCGAGGTCGTCGAGGCCAATCCCGAGCGTCTGCAGGCCGACATCAACTCGCTGTCGACGATCTTCACCGACGTGCTGCCCAACACGGCATCGGATCCTTTCCACAACGACTTCAGCTACCCGGCCGTCTGCCTCCAGAGCGACGGTAACGGCGCCGACATGGTTTCGGACAACATCGGTTACGAGTGGTTCACCGTAGCGTTCGAGTATTCGGATCGCAACGCCAACTATGCCGTGCCCTTGTTCACGTGGAACTTCTGCTACAAGCTCAACAAGGCAGCCAACGACATCCTCTCCACGATTCCCGCGGATACCGAGGTCGAAGAACTCAAGTACTACCGCGGTCAGTCGCTGGTAGCCCGCGCATTCGCCAACTTCACGCTGGCCCAGCGCTTCCAGTTCACCTATAAGGGCAACGAGGACAAGCCCACGGTGCCCATCGTGACGTGGGACATGCCCGCCGACCGCACCAATGCCAATCCCCGGGCTACGAACGAAGAAATCTACACGCTGATCTACAACGACCTCACGCAGGCCATCGCCGATCTCGAAGGTTTCCAGCGTCCCAACAAGGCGGCTATCGACCGCAACGTGGCCTACGGCATGCGTGCCCGCGTCAACCTGGTGATGAACAACTGGGACGAGGCTGCGACCGACGCTGCCGCCGCCATGCAGGGCTACAACATGTTGAGCCTCAAGGACGTTTCGGTACCGGGCTTCAACAGCGCCACGGCTTCGTCGTGGATCTGGGCCGGTCTCTACGACGCCGGTACCATTTCGGCCAGCTACCGCAACATCACGTGGCCCGGCCACCTCTGCTCGTTCAACATGGGCTACACCTGCGGTCAGGGCGTCTACAAGCGTATCAACTCGCTTACCTACGACAAGATTCCCGCCACCGACGTCCGCAAGGGCTGGTGGGTCGACAGCAGCCTCGAATCGCCGCTGCTCGACGCGATGACGTGGAACGGCGTTACGGGTTCGGCGATCAGCTCGCTCGACATCCCCAACGTCAAGAAACCGTTCGTGCCCTACACCAACGTGAAGTTCGCTCCCTACCAGAACAACTGCGGCACGAACGTCAACGCCTCCGACTGGTGCATCATGCGCGCCGAGGAGATGGTGCTCATCCAGGCCGAAGCTACGGCCATGGGCGGCAACGTCACCGAGGGCCGCACGATCCTCGAAAACTGGGTGAAGACCTACCGCAACCCCGAGTACACGTGCAGCATCTCGACGGCCGAAGCGCTCCAGAACGAAATCTGGCTGCAGCGCCGCATCGAGCTGTGGGGCGAAGGCCATGCCTACACCGACATCATGCGTCTGAAGAAGAACGTCGTACGTTGCGACAAGTCCGGCAAGTCGGACTATCCCGACGCCTGGGCTTTCAACATCGCCGCAACCGACGGCATTCTGCTCTACCGCATTCCGACGCGCGAGACCAACGCCAACGGTGCTATCGATCCTGTCAAGGATAACAACAACGAGGGCCAGCTCCCCGTACACGGCGACGGTGCGGGTCTGACTGACGACTGTGTGATCCTTTAATTTTAACCGGCAAACAACGAAACGATTATGAAAACACTCAAAAGTCTGTTATACGTACTCGCTGCGGGGTTGTTCTTCGCAGGGTGCAGCGACGACGAGACATATGCCGCGGGTGAGCAGGAGAATCCCGACTGCTACGGCGTCTACTTCCCGTCGCAGGCCAATATCGCCGATCTGGAACTCGACCCCGCCGACGAACCCGCGCTTTCGTTCACCGTACGCCGTACCAAGAGCGAGGGCGAGATCACGGTGCCCGTCACCATATCGTCGGCCCAGGGCGACGAGATCTTCGACGCCACCGAAATCGAATTCGCCGACGGTCAGGAGGAGACCACGTTCGTGATCTCGTTCCCCGACACGGAGATCGGCACGACCTACACGTGCGAAGTCAACGTCGACGATCCGCTCTACGCCTCGACCTACACCGAACGCAGCACCGGCTTCAGCTTCTCGGTAACCCGTGTGAAGTGGGTGCTCGTAACGGGTCCCAACGGCGAAACCACGGGTAAATGGCGCGACGAATTCATCACCGAATTCTATGGTCTGGGCGATGAGGGTGAAACGCCGAACGCCGAAAAGGACGTCGAGATTTACGAACGTGCCGACAAACCCGGTTATTACCGGATCAGCAACATCTACGATGCAGACTATATCCGCACGCTGTTCGGCAAGCTGTACAGCGACACGCTTCCCGTCCCCACGGACATCATCATCGACGCGACGAAGAATGCGACGGACGCCGACGTAGCCGGTGTGGTATCCGACAAGACGGGCGTTTATTTCCCCGCACAGTCCATGGGATTCCAATACACCTCCCAGTTCAACGAAGATTTCTGGATCGTTTCCTACTGCAAGGAGAACTATCCTACGGCTTCGGCATCCGACTACGGCGAAATCAAGGACGGTATCCTTACGTTCCCCGACGGCGCCATCCTGCTGACCCTTCCGTCGATCTGGGAGAAGACCAGCTATTATGCGCTCAACACCAACATGACTCGTCTGATTTTCCCGGGTTTCAAGGCTTACGACTATTCGCTTCTTTTGATGAATGCCGAGCCGGAAAACGGCGAGGTCAAGATCGGCGTGAAATTCGGCGCCGATGTCGCCAAGGTGAAATATGCGTTCTTCGAGGGCGAGTTGAGCGAGGCGCTCGCCAATATCCGTGCGGGCGAGATCGAGAGCGGCGAAACGGCCAGCGAGGAGCTGACCGCAACGGGCATGCTCACCGCCTCGTTCGATGCTACGGGCGTCTACACGATCGTGGCCAACATCTACAACGCTAAAAACGAACTGGTCGGCGTCAAGCACCTCTCGTTCGGCTACGTCAAGGCCGGCGACGAGGAGGAAACGGCCGTGGTGATTTCGTGCGGCATTACCATTACCAACAAGTACGCTCCGCAGGGCTACACGTCGGAGGATTCCGCCGAAGTCTACATCTATGGGCAGAACATCGTTTCGGGTAGTCTCGCGCTCGTAGAAACCGACAAGATTTCGGGTGATCTGGCAGCCTACATGGCGAAGAACGGCGAGGAATTCACCGAGGCAGACCTCGAAAAGATCAATACCACCGGTTTGTCGGGTGTCATCGGCAATCTGGTCGGCGGCACGGAGTACACGTTGATCGTCAATGCGTTCAACGGTTATGTTTCGAAAATCATAACTGCCACGGCCACGACCGAGGGTACGCCTCACCCGCTGAAACGCACCTATACGGAAGACGACCTATCCGAAATCGGGGGGGGGAAGACTGAACTCTTCAAAACATGGAATTACTACGGCAGATGCCTCAATGAAGAAGGTAGCGGTTTGGTTTCCAAGCGTGAATATCTGGGCCAGGTAGAATTCAAGGAGAATACGGTGAATGATGACGAGGAGAAAGAACTTGATGTGATCGATGTAACAGGTCTGACGGCTTATGCTGCTAAAGTCTTGGAATTCGACGATACCATGACTGTTATGTATGATGAAGGTGTTATTTGTACGCTTGGAGGCCAGACATTCGATGCTTCTTTCCAAAATATGCCGCTCGGTATTCTCTATATCTACAATGGAACGAAAGTCTATCCGGACATCTCTCTTAATGTGGCATTAATCGGTGGTTTGGTCGAAGAGGGTTATATCGCTTTCGTTTCGTATTCGGGCTATACCTCGCAAGGTGTCGATTTCAATGGTTTCGCTCTGTCGGCTTTTTCAGACGATACCTATGCAAAATATGTCGGCGCTGTGGAGGTTTATAGCGACATCATTCTTGTAGACCCGGCTGTCGACGACATGGCACCGGCCGAGGAGATTGCCAAGACCATGTCGATGAAGTCGCTGCAGAATTTGGCTGCCGAGGCCGCTACTCCGAACAACTTCGTCGAGTTGCGCGGTCGCGAGCGCATGCACGCCCTGATCGACGAGATGAAAGCGAACAAGAGTGCCCGCAACTTCGCCGAGACGATCTATCCGGTCGAGATGCCGGCACTGGGAACCGCCGAGGCTACGACGAAGTTCGAAGCCGGTCGGCTTTTGCAGCGCGGCAGCATCGACGCCCGGGTCGCCAAGCAGGCGCTCCGCGTGCGATAATTCCGCCTCACAACCATCGAAAGGAGCCGGCTTCGCAAGAGTCGGCTTCTTTCCCTAAACACCTATAAACTCATGTTTACGAAAAAAAGCATCCTCTTCGCAGCGATTCTGTTCGCTGCCTGCTCGTCCGACCCGCTGTCGGAAGTTCCCGGAAC
>CAYSJF010000093.1:0-4904 GCA_964431265.1 uncultured Alistipes sp.
ACATGGTCATCACCATTTCGCACATGGGCTACATCAAGCGTACGCCGCTGGCCGAATACCGCACGCAGAACCGCGGCGGTGTCGGCGCCAAGGGCAGCGCCACGCGCGACGAGGACTTCATCGAACACATCTATGTGGCCTCGATGCACAACACCATGTTGTTCTTTACCGAGAAGGGCCGTTGCTACTGGCTCAAGGTCTATGAGATTCCCGAGGGCGCCCGCTCGTCCAAGGGCCGCGCCATCCAGAACGTGATCCGTATCGAGCCGGACGACAAGGTGCGCGCCTACATCAACGTCAAGCGTCTCGACGACCAGGAGTATGTCGACAACAACTTCATCATCATGTGTACCAAGGACGGTACGATCAAGAAGACCAAGTTGGAGGCCTACTCGCGTCCGCGGCAGAACGGCGTCAATGCCATCGTCATCCGCGAAGGCGACCAGCTCATCGAGGCCAAGCTCACGAGCGGTGCCGCCGAGGTGATGATCGCCGCCAAGGAGGGCAAGGCCATCCGCTTCAACGAAGCCACGGTGCGCCCGATCGGGCGTGTCGGCGCCGGCGTGCGCGGCATTTCGTTAGAGGGCGACGACGAGGTGGTCGGCATGATCTGCATCGAGCCGGACGACAAGCGCGACGTGCTGGTGTTGAGCGAGAACGGCTACGGCAAGCGTACCGATCTCGACGAATACCGCATCACCAACCGCGGCGGCAAGGGCGTCAAGACGATCAACATCACCGAGAAAACCGGCAAGCTCATTGCTATCCAGTCCGTGACGGACGAGAACGATCTGATGATCATCAATCGCTCGGGTCTGACGATCCGCACCTCCGTCGAGCAGATCCGCCTGGCGGGTCGCGCCACGCAGGGCGTGAGGATCATCAACCTGCGCGAGGGCGACGCTATCGCTTCGGTCATGGCCGTGCCGGCAGCCGACGACGAGCCGGAAACGCCGGAGGGTGCGGAGTGCGGTGCCGTGGGTGCCGATCCGGATCGGCAGGCTCCCGCCGAAGATGCGCAGGCGTCCGACGAGCAGTAGAACAATGCAACTTTAAATTTCAATAGTATGAAAAAAACGATTTGTATGGCTTTCGCCGCGCTGCTGTTCGCCGCGCCCATCGCGAATGCCCAGAAGGTGAACGAATCGGCTTTCCTGGCCAAGGTGCAGAAGAGCGATGCCGATATCGCCGATGTCAAGAAGAACGCCAAGGCGTCGACCTGGATCAACCGCGGCAAGCTGTTCTGCGACATCGCCGCCGCTCCTACGAAAGACCTCTTCATCAACATGGACGCCGCGCTGATGAAGCTGGCCGTGGGCGAACCCGCCTCCATGAGCGCCGGTCAGATCGGCGGTCAGGCGTGCGAGGTTTGGGAGTATCCCTATTTCACGGCTTATGTCCGCGACAACAAGATCGTCACCTGGAAGCAGAAGAAAGCGATCCTCGCTGATGCTCCCGCCAAGGCGATCGAGGCTTTCAATAAGGCCTATGAGTTGGATCCCAAGTCGGGCGAGAAGGTGAAAGCCGGTTTGAAGCAGGTCAGCGACTACTGCTCGCAGGTGGGTAACGCCGGACTCGATTCGGGCGATTATGTCGGTGCCGCCGATGCCTACGCCCAGGCGTTCTGCGCCCAGTCGTGCCCCGCTTACGGCGAAGCCGATCCCGCTCTGTTGTACTATGCCGGCTATCTGCGCACCGTCGATGGCTCTGCGCATCCCGAGTCGTTCGCCATGGGTGCCGATTATCTCAACAAAGCGCTCGATCTGGGCTATGCCGACCAGGAGGGCAACATCTACTACTATCTGTTCCACTGCTACTATGGTCAGAAAGCCGCCGATCCCGCTTTCATCACCCGTGCCAAGGATACCTTGCTCACCGGTATCGAGAAGTTCCCCAAGAACGAGCGTATCCTCGACGGTCTGATGCAGCTCTACACCACCGAAGAGGGTGTGGGCGACCCGGCCGACCTGGTGGCCATGATCGACGGCGCCCTGGCCGAGAATCCCGACAACATCGATTTGTGGTTCGGTCGCGGCCGTACGTTCTATGCGCTGAAGAACTACGACGAGAGCATCGCGTCGTTCGCCAAGGTCGTGGAGCTGCAGCCCGAGATGTTCGAGGGCAACTATTACCTGGGCGTTTTTTACACCATCAAGGGCGATGCTCTGAACAAGGAACTGAACGAGAAGCAGTATAGCAGCCAGGCCGCCTACGACGCCGATCTGCAGGCTGTCAACGCGGTGTATCTCGCTGCGGTACCCTGGTTCGAGAAGGCCCACCAGATCAAGCCCCAGGATGTCGACACGCTCGAATTCCTCAAGCAGCTGTGCTTCCGCCTGCGCGACGAGGAGGGCATCATGGACAAGTACAACGTCTACAACACGCTCTACAAGCAGGCCAAAGGTCTCGAATAGCGCTACGGTTGGATAATACTTATTGAAAAAAGGAGGCTGAAAAGCCTCCTTTTTTCGATTCGTCGCTTTGCGTTTTTTTATTTGCAGAGCTTCACTTCCAGCGGCGTCGCCAACTCCTCGGCCGTGCGGGTCGTGATTTCCGTCCACTCGTCCATGTCGGCTATACCGCCTTTGCTCCAGCCCGAACCGGTGTAGTAGATCAGCGGTTCGCCGTCGCGGGTCGTTTTCACGGCCAGCGAATGGCCCAGCATGTCCTGCAGGATTTTGGCCCCCGGCAGCAGGATCGACAGGTAGATGTCGCCGTCGCTGGCCGGATCGGCCGAGTCCGACGCCGCTTCGCAGAGGGCGAACCAGCCTTTGCCGGACGTCAAATGCTTCACGTCGTGACGTACGACGCCCGCCGCGATCGGCAGCTCCTCCATGCCCGTATAATGGTTTTCCATGCGCGTGAAGCGCGTGCCGGCATCCAACGAAATGATCTTCACCAGCGACACCTGCGTCCCGTTGACTTCGAACGGAGCATAGGTCAGCTCCACCGTCGTGCGGATCGGGCCATTGTCGAGCGTGCGTTGTGTGGCGTAGTTGTGGCCCATCATCCAGAGTTTGCCCTTGACGAACGGCAGCGAGGCGCCGCCGCCCAGCGTCACCCCCACCTTGTAGCAGTCCATGCCGTCGCCGTAGTCGTGGTGATACTGGCCGCGGGCATAGCGTTCGTCGATCACCAGCCGGTCGGTCGATTTCACCCATACGTCGATGCCCGGCGTGATGAGTTTCTCGGGCGAGGTCTCCAATGCCGGGCCATAGAGGCGGTAGGCCACCTTGTCGTTCTCCCAGGCATAGTCGTCGTAGCGCTCGGGTACCTGACGCCCATAGACTTTGGAGGGGTACTCCTCGCGCTCGCCTTTGCGGATCGTGAAGTGCAGCGTCTCGTCCGGCGCGATGTCGGTCTGGAACAGCAGCGACTGCGGCTCCTCATGCCCGGCATAGATCACCTGCGAGGGCACTTGTGCGCGGGCGCCGTCGAGCACCACCACGTTTTCGGGCGTCAGGCCGTGCAGCGAGGCCACTTCGTCCCAGGCGATCTCCACGCTCTGCGCGGTGCGGTGCGTTTGCGACGGATTGGTCACTTCGACTTGCACTCCGCCGGTGCAGGAGGCCAGCGCCAGGGCGGCCGCCCACGGAATCGTTTTGTAGTTCATGGCGTAAAAGGTTTTTCGGGTTTTCGTGCGGTAAAATTACGGACTTTTCCCAAAAGGGTCAATCGAAACGGCAAATATTATACTTAATTTGGTAAATTTTCGTATTGCCGATTCACGAGATTTTGTTAATTTTACGTTCGGAAAAAACTACATACCGATATGAAACAGTTCAACGACGACAATTTCCTGTTGCAGACCCCTGCGGCCGAGCGGCTTTATCACGAGCATGCGGCCAAGATGCCGATCATCGACTACCATTGCCACCTCATTCCCGAGTACGTGGCTTCGAACCACCGCTTCGATAACCTCTCGAAGATCTGGCTGGAGGGCGACCACTACAAGTGGCGCGCCATGCGCACCAACGGTGTCGACGAGCGCTACTGCACGGGCAAGGATACTTCCGACTGGGAGAAGTTCGAGAAGTGGGCCGCCACGGTGCCCTACACCATGCGCAACCCGCTCTACCACTGGACGCACCTGGAGCTGAAGACGGCATTCGGCGTCACGAAACTGTTGAACCCGACCACGGCGCGCGAAATCTACGACGAGTGTACCGCGAAGCTGCAGAAGCCCGAGTTCTATGCCCGCGGTCTGATGCAGCACTACAATGTCGAGGTCGTCTGCACGACCGACGATCCCGTCGATTCGCTCGAACACCACATCAAGGTCGCGCAGGACGGTTTCGCCGTGCGCATGCTGCCCACGTGGCGTCCCGACAAGGCCATGGCCGTGGAGGTTCCTGCCAACTTCAAGGCCTACATGGCGAAACTCTCCGAGGTCTCGGGCGTCGAAATCCGCAAGTTCGCCGATGTCATCGACGCCTTGCGCGTGCGCCACAAGTTCTTCGAGCAGGCGGGCTGCCGCCTCTCCGACCACGGTATCGAGGAGTTCTATGCCGAGGAGTACACGCAGGCCGAGATCGACGCCATTTTCGACAAGGTATTCGGCGGCAAGGAGCTTTCGCGCGAGGAGATCCGCAAGTACAAGACGGCCATGATGGTCGAATTCGCCGTCATGGATCACGAGACCGGTTGGACGCAGCAGTTCCACTACGGCGCTATCCGCGACAACAATTCGCGCATGTTCAAGCAGTTGGGTCCCGACACGGGTTTCGATTCGATCGGCGACTTCACCGTGGGCAAGGCCATGTCCAAGTTCTTCGACATGCTCGACCGTAACGACAAGCTCACCAAGACGATCATCTATAACCTCAATCCCCGCGACAACGAGCTGGTCGCCACCATGCTGGGCAACTTCCAGGACGGCCGCTACGGCGCCGGCAAGATCCAGT
>CAYSJF010000094.1:0-4876 GCA_964431265.1 uncultured Alistipes sp.
CCACGGCCGTGGGCAACTACGCTACGTCGCTCATCGGCTACCTGTGGGGCAGCGGCATGGCGCTGTGGATGGTGTGGAGCGTGTTGATCGTGCTGTGCCTGCTCTCGGCGCTCTTCATCTTCTCGATCATGAAAAAGCTCGAAAGCGCCACGGCCTGACGCCGCACGCTCCGAGCCATAACGAAACCGGGCGCCCTTCGTGGAGAGGGGCGCCCGGTTTTCCATAGGATGCCGGTCTATCGCTCGGTCTTCGCCAATCCGAGCCGCTCGCGCAGCGAAAAACGGTCGTATTCCTCGCGCAGCGACGCGATCAGCTCGCGCACCGACTGAATCTTCTCGGCCCGCCAGGCATTGGCGCCGCAGAAAGCATAGCCGTTCTGCAGCTTGCCTTTGAACGCGTTGTAGAGCGCCAGCATGATGCAATAGGGGCTGTGGGTCACGTCGCAGGTCTTGATGCAGTCGAACGGGCACGCCTTGGGGCGCTTCAACCCCTCTTTCACGCGATCGAGGAACGAACTGCGGATCGCCCGCCCCGGCATGCCGACCGGACTCTCGATGATCTCGATATCCTGGGGCTGTGCGTCGATGTAGCTCTGCTTGAATGCCGGATCGGCATCGCACTCCTCCGTGGTAACGAAGCGCGTGCCCATCTGCACGCCCTCGGCGCCCAGCTCCATGATGCGGTAGATGTCCTCGCCCGTGTAGATGCCGCCGCCGGCGATGACCGGGATATGGCGGTCGTGCTCGGCCCCGAACTTCGAGACCTCGGCGACGATCTCGGGCACGAGCTTCTCCAGCGAGTAATCGGCATCTTCGATCTGGTCGCGTTTGTAGCCCAGATGGCCGCCCGCCTTGGGGCCTTCGACCACGATCGCGTCGGGCACATAGCGGTACTCCTCGAACCACTTGCGGCACAGCAGCACCGCCGCCCGGGCCGACGAAACGATGGGCGCCAACTTGGTCTTGGCCCCCTCGGTCAGAAACGACGGCAGATTGAGCGGCAGCCCGGCACCCGAAAAGACGATGTCCGCCCGCTCGGCGATAGCCGTACGCACCATTTCGGCGAAATTGGACATGGCGACCATGACATTCACGCCGACGATGCCGCGCGTGGCCTCGCGGGCCTTGCGCAACTCCTGCTTCAGGCCCCAGATCGAAGCCTCGCGATAGTTTTTCGAATAGTCGTTGTAGATCACGCCCAGGCCCGCCGCGGAGATCACTCCGACGCCGCCCTCGTTGGCCACGGCCGAAGCCAGGCCCGACAGCGATATGCCGACGCCCATGCCGCCCTGCACGATGGGGACGGAGGCGCACAAATTTCCGATTTTCAATGTTTTCATTCGATTCGACACTATAAATAGCCGGCACAAAGATAGGTATTTTTCGGATGAATATTTCGGAAATTCGGAATAATTTCACAAAAACCGCACTCCCCGCATCCTGCGGCGCCCCTCGTCGGAAGTCTCGCGTTCGACGATGCCCGTCACCACATCGGCCGCGTCGTGCCAGCGGTTGGCCCGGAACTGCCGGCGATAGGTGGTCAAGTGGGCGTGCAGCTCGGGCCACCGCAGGTTCCAGGCCCGCGGGAAGCGCAGCAGATGCAGGGCCGTGGCGGCATTGGAGAGGATGCGGGCCTCCTTGTTGCCGTGCTGGTGGAACCATTCGACGCGCACGTCGGGCGCCAGCCGCTGCACAGCACGGGCGAATCCCCGGCCGCCGTTGTTGCTCTCTATGGCGGCCTGCCGGGTACCCGAGCGCACCAGCATCTCGGCCACAAGCAGCTCGGTCACCTCCATCGGTTCGCGCGAATAGACGGCATCGGTCAGGTAGATCGCGCCGTCGGCATCGACCGCATAAGAGAGCGAACACAGATAGTCGTCGCCCGTGTCGGCCGTGTCGGTATAGTTGCCGTAGCGCACGATTTCGTGGGGCAGCTCGTCGTATTCGGCGAAGTTCAGGCCATACAACAACCCCTCGCGGGCCGAGGGATGCCCCTGGTACATGGCCTCGAACTGCAGCGGGTCGAGCCGCCGCTTGGCCTCCAGCAGCGCCACGCCGTGCTGCGCCTCCCAAAGCGCCTCGCCCGGTCTGCGGGGGTCGATTTGGGTGGGGGCCGAAGTCTTGAGGGCCTCGAAATTGAGATGCAGCCACTCGTCGGCGCCCAGATCGTCGAGCTGCGACCATGCGGTGAACTCCCTGACCGACTCGCGGCTCATGATCGTGCCGATCAGATCCTCCTCATGCCAGCGGGTGAAGACGATCAATTCGCGCGAAGCGTTGTGCATGCGCGTGCGCACCACCGAGGTGTACCACTCCCAGCAATTGGCGCGGATGAGCGGCGAATTGGCCTCCAGGGCATCCTTATAGAGGTCGTCGAGGATGAAGCAGTCGACGCGATTGCCGGTGAGCGAACCCTCGCGTCCGACCGACAGCAGGCCGCCCCGGCGGTCGATGATCTCCACCTCGTCGGCGGTGCGGATGTAACTGGGCGGCTTCGAACCGCGCTTGATCGTGGTGGCGGGGAAGAGGTCGCCGTATTCGCGCGATTCGAGAATGCGCTGCACGCGACGGTTGAACTTCGAGGCCAGCGCCCCCGAATAGGAGGCGATCGCCACGCGGCAGTCGGGATCGAGACCCAGCACATAGGCGGGCAGCAGCGTGGTGGCCCCGACGCTTTTGCCGTGCTGGGGCGGCATGGTGACGATCAACCGCCGCACGCGTCCCTGCGCGAAAGCCTCCAGAACGCGGTAATAGGTGCGGTGAAAAGCCTGCAGCTCCAGAAACGGATAGACCGCGAATGCGAAATCGGCGAACGAAGGGGCCGCGGCAGAGTCCACCGTCACCGCTTGCACCGACTCGCCGTTCGAGACGGGCAAACGATTCGAGGCGTTCGCATCATTCGGGCCGTTCGAGTCGGCTATGGGAATTGCCGGTAGAATCGGTGCTGGGGGTGTTGCCGGAATAAAAACCTCTGCGGGAGCATTTCCCGCAGAGGCGACATCGGTTTCGGGATTCATGGAAATCCGATTTTCGAACCCGTTGCGCGGCGCCGCGGCGGGCGGGTTTGAAAGAAAGGTTCCGGCAGGCGGCGCCGCGCCCGAAAGGCGGGAAAAACCGGAATCCGAAGAAAAAATAGAGAAAGGAAAGAGGCGACATCCGGTCAGCCCTGGAGCATCCTCCGCAGCCGGGCGAACGAGAAGTCGTTGAGCACCTCGCCCTCGGCAGCGACGGTGTGGAACTCCCACCACACGGGCACCAGATCGACGATCGCATCGGCGTCGCCCTCCGGCAACGAAACCCGCTCGCGATAGACGATCACCGAGGCAGTCAGACGCCACTCCGCATCGTCCGTCGACGCAACGACCGAACCCGAAAAATAGCTCCGGGTGCCGATCGCCTCGGTCAGCGCCGCCGCGACCTGCTCGTAAAGTTCAGATGAAACCGAATACATAGTTGTAAATGAAAGGATTTTTTGGAAAAAACTTGGTGCGCGAAAATAAATTGCTTAACTTTGCAGGACAAAGATAAGTTCAAATATTGAATTTCATACCGACAAACAGCATTTTTTAGCTATAAAATTTTTCGAT
Source organism: uncultured Alistipes sp. (assembly GCA_964431265.1). GTDB lineage: Bacteria > Bacteroidota > Bacteroidia > Bacteroidales > Rikenellaceae > Alistipes. The sequence goes on from CAYSJF010000094.1 coordinate 3,587, forward strand.
ACATTCGCTATGAACGAACGGGTAAAATCGATACGCAAGCAGCTCGGCATGACGCAAGAACAACTTGCACAACGTCTTGGCATCGGCAAGGCGGCACTCTCGATGATCGAAACCGGCAAGGCCGGACTCTCGTCGCGCAACCGCAACATCCTGGTTCAGGATTTGAACGTCAATCCCGAGTGGCTCGAAACCGGCCGCGGCGAGATGTTCAACGCCGAACCCGATCTGACGGCCTACATGCGCCGCACCGACAACTCGCTGCCCCTGCAGAGCGTGCCGCTCTACTCGATCGAGGGGACGGCCGGGCTGGTGCCCCTGTTCGCCGACCGGACCAACGCCAAACCCGTGAACTTCATCCACATCCCCAACCTGCCCAAATGCGACGGGGCGATCTACGTGGTCGGCGACTCGATGTATCCGCTGCTCAAAAGCGGCGACATCGTGCTCTACAAGCAGCTGCACGACCTCAACGACATCTTCTGGGGCGACATGTACCTGCTCTCGATCGACATCGACGGCGAAGAGTACGTGACGGTAAAATACATCCAGAAATCCGAGCGCGAAGGATACGTCAAACTGGTCAGTCAAAACCCCCACCACGCCGACAAGGACGTGCCCATGGAGCGTATCCGCGCCATCGCCCTGGTCAAGGCCTCGATCCGCATGAACTCGATCCGATAACATCCGCCGCAGCTCCCGAACCACAAGGCCCGACGGATCGTTTCCAGCACGGATTCATCGATTCGTTGTTCCCGGATTATGAAATCCCGAATATTTTTTCTACCTTTGTTTGAATTCGCACAAATTGGTCGGCCAATTCTGCGCGATACCCCGGAACGAACCGACACGGAAACCTGACAACGTATCATACATCTCTATGAAAACCAACTACGAAATCCGCTACGCTGCGCATCCCGAGGATGCCAAACACTACGACACCGCGCGTCTGCGCCGCGACTTCCTGATCGAAAAGGTCTTCACGGCCGACGAAGTCAACATGGTCTACTCGATGTACGACCGCATGATCGTGGGCGGTGCCATGCCCGTGCACGAAACGCTCCCGCTCGAAGCGATCGACCCGCTCAAAGCCCCCTACTTCCTCACCCGCCGCGAATTGGGCATCTTCAACGTCGGCGGCAAAGGCCGCGTGAAGTCGGGCGATACGACGTTCGACCTCGACTACAAGGAGGCGCTTTACTTGGGTGCCGGCGACCGCGAAGTTGTGTTCGAGAGTCTCGACCCGCAGCACCCGGCCAAGTTCTACTTCAACTCGACGACGGCCCACTGCAC
>CAYSJF010000095.1:0-4818 GCA_964431265.1 uncultured Alistipes sp.
CGTGAAAAAGATCGCCGGGCGCGGAGCCGGTTCGGGCATGATGCGCGACGTGCCGACGATGGTCGAAATGACGCGCCGTATCGTCGAAGCCGTGCATAAACCCGTGACTGTCAAGACGCGGCTCGGGTGGGACGACGAGCACCGAGACATTGAGGAGATCGCCTTGCGCCTGCAGGATGCGGGCATCGCCGCGCTGACGATCCATGGCCGCACCCGGGCACAGATGTACCGCGGCGAGGCCGACTGGACGCTCATCGGCAAGGTGAAGAACAACCCGCAGATACGCATCCCCATCATCGGCAACGGCGACGTGGATTCGGGGCCGAAAGCGGCCGAGATGTTCGACCGCTACGGAGTCGACGGCGTGATGATCGGCCGTGCGACCTATGGTCGGCCGTGGATTTTCCGCGAAGCGAAACACTACCTCTCTACGGGCGAGGTGCTGCCGCAGCCGTCGGTCGCGGAACGGGTGGCCATAGCCAAGGAACATTTGCGGAAGTCGCTGGAGATCAAAGGCGAACATGTAGGCATCCTGGAGATGCGGCGCCACCTGACCAACTATTTCAAGGGGCTGCCGAATTTCAAGGAGACGCGTCTCAAGCTGGTGACTTCGCTGGATATCGACGAACTTTTCGCCACCCTCGACACGATCGCCGTCCGCTGGGGCGATTTCGATGCCAGCGCCGCCGTGCCGGCACCCTTGTCGCACAATATATAAATAAAAGGTGCGGAATGTAAAAATTCCGCACCTTCTTCCGTCTTTGTAAGAGTGTCTATTTCAGGACCCGTTCTACATATTCGCGGTAGTCTTTGACCACGGGTTCGTATTCCTCGTCCTCGAACAGAGGCGACGAAATGAGGAAGTCGGCCGTCGCGCGGTTGACTGCCGTGGGAACGTTGTAGAGCGAGGCCAGACGCAGCAGCGCCTTGACATCGACGTCGTGGGGTTGTGCGGCCATCGGGTCGCAGAAGAAGATCAGGGCGCTGATCTTGCCCGAGACGATGAGCGATCCCAGCTGCTGGTCGCCGCCCAGCGGGCCGGATTTCAAGAGTGTGATATCCAGATCGTCGACATTGCAGTCGCCCTCGGTGTGGCCTTTCAGCGTCTTTTCTACCATCTTACCCGTCGTGCCGGTGCAGACCAGCGGGTGCGTGGCCAGGATGCTGCAGTTCCAGTCGACCCATTCGGCCAGGTCGCGTTTCATGTTGTCGTGCGCTACGAGCGCCACCATTTTCTTTTTGTCCATAATGCACATCGATTTTCAGCTACGAAGATACGAAAAGTCGAGCGCATAATCAAGCTGTCGCTTGCTTCTATCGAGCCTAAAGTATCTAAAACGAAGTTAAAGATACGAATCCGCCGAGAGCAACGACTGTCGCCTCGCCGGCAAATTCGCCGGGGAGTTGCAATCCCGCGAAATAAAACGTACTTTTGTCGGCAACAAATCATCGACGATGCTCAAGGCAGGCCGCAATCATACCCTCACCGTAAGCCGCATATCGGACTACGGACTCTATCTGGAAAACGAGGAGCACGACGAAGTGCTGCTTCCGAACCGCTATGTTTCGCTGACGGACAAGCCCGGCGATAAGAAAGAGGTGTTCGTCTATCACGATTCGGAAGACCGTCTGGTGGCGACGACCGAGACGCCGCTGCTGCGCGTCGGCGAAGTCGGCTATCTGCAAGTGGTCGACAAGACGGTGCACGGCGCCTTTCTGGACTGGGGGCTGACGGGCAAAGACCTTTTCCTGCCCAACCGCAACCAGCAGGGCGGCATCCTGGCCGGACACCGCTACATCGTCTACCTCTACGAGGACAGCGTGACGGGGCGCTGCGTGGCGACGACCAAACTCAAAAGTTTCATCGACAACGACACGATCACCGTACGCCCGCGCGAGGAAGTCGACCTGATCGTGGCATCGGAAAGCCCGATCGGTTATCGGGTGATCGTCGGCAACCGCCATTGGGGCATGCTCTACCGCAACCAGCTGTTCCGCGAAGTGGCCATAGGCGACCGGCTGCGGGGCTATGTCCGCCGCATCACGGAGGACAACCGCATCGACGTGAGTCTGCAACGGACGGGGTTCGCCCAGGTGAAGGATTCGGCGCAGACGCTGCTGCAGCTCGTGCGCGACAACGGCGGCCGCCTGCCGCTCACCGACGCCAGCGACCCGGCCGAGGTGCAACGTCTCACGGCGATGAGCAAAAAGGTGTTCAAACGCTCGGCGGGCATGCTGCTGAAGCGAGGCGAGATAGAAATGACCGATCGCGAAATCAAAATCCGCAAACGATGACTGCTTTTCATACCGCCGAACGAGTTTCGAGGGAAGCCTCCGACAACTTCGTCTTCCAGCGCTCGCTGCTGGCCTATCATGCCGCAGCCGAACGCGTGGCGGGCGACGTGCTGGAGATCGGCACCGGATCGGGCTACGGCATCGAAGTCGTCGCACCGCATGCGACGAGTTTCATCACCATCGACAAACAGGCGCCCGATGCGGCGCTGATCCGGTTTCCGGGTGTGGAGTTCCACCGGGCGACCGTGCCGCCGCTACCTTTCGCGGCGAACTCGTTCGACTGCGTGATCTCGTTCCAGGTGATCGAACATATCCGCCGCGACGTGGAGTTCGTGCGCGAAGTCGAACGCGTCCTGCGGCCGGGCGGCCGCTTCATCGTCACGACGCCCAATGCTCCGATGTCGCTCACGCGCAACCCGTGGCACGTGCGCGAATATACGGCCGAGGAGCTGCACGGGCTGCTGGGCAGCTGCTTCGAGCAGATCGAGATGCTGGGCGTTTTCGGCAACGAAAAGGTCATGGCCTATTACGAGCAGAACCGTCGAAGCGTGGAGCATATCGCGCGATACGACATCTTCGATCTGCAGCACCGGCTGCCGCGCCGCATGCTGCAACTCCCCTACGACGTGTTGAACCGCATCAATCGGCGCTGTCTGCTGAAAAACGATCCGGCGCTTACCGCCTCGATCGGCATGGACGACTACCGCATCGCACCGGTCGGCGAAGAGTGTTTCGACCTGTTCTGCGTCGCACAGAAATAAGCGCCGCAGCCGCATGGAAAAAGGGAGATCGGATGCCGGTCTCCCTTTCTGTTTTCCGAGGTTACTAAATCGTTTTAACCAACGATCTGCCCAGCCATACGAGCAGCAGACCCAACGCGAAACTCAACCCCACGTACAGCCCGAAGTTGAGCCATTGCCGGTGCTGCAACAGCAGATACATGTCGTCGGAGAACGACGAAAAGGTGGTGAATCCACCGCAGAAGCCGGTAATCAGCAGCACGTTCATCGACGGCGAAATCAGGTGTGTCTTTTCGGCCAGGCCGAAGAAGATGCCGATGATGAAGCTGCCCACCAGATTGACCGTGAATGTGCCCCACGGAAAGGCTGCGGCCCCGGCGAAATGGAAGAGTTTGCCGGTCAGAAAACGCAGGCACGTACCGACGAAACCGCCCAGGCCCGCAATAAGCATCGCTCGAAACATAATCACAAGAATTTCGGGGTAAAGATAAGACAATAATTTTTCAATGCGATCGCATCGGGCTGCAAATTCCGCACCGGAATCCGCAATCCGCCACGGCAGGACGCCATGCCGGGAAACACCGTATATATAGCGTTTCCGAACCGCCGGGCGGCTCTTGGCATATTCTTTGAATTCCACCGCGGGAAACGAGCCGTCGATCCCGCAGCACTTCGGGCAAAGGCGGATGCGTAATCCTCAAAAATCACAACATTATGCACTTATCACCGAGAGAGATCGACAAACTGATGCTCCTGTCGCTGGGCATGATCGCCGAACGACGCATGAAAAAAGGGCTGAAGCTCAATTATCCCGAGGCCGTGGCCTACATCACCTCCGCGGCGCTCGAAGAGGCCCGGGCGGGCAAGACCGTCGAAGAAGTGATGACCACGGCCGCGAGCGTCCTGCACAAGAGCGACGTCATGGACGGCGTGGCCGACATGATCGACCTGCTGCAGGTCGAGGCCGTGTTCACCGACGGCTCGCGTTTAGTGAGCATCCACCACCCTATCAAGTAATCAACGCGCAAAACCATGAACGACAACGCAACGAAACACACTCCGGCCGCAGCTGCGAAGCAGACGGCAGGTCTCTATCCGAACCATCCGGGCTTCAAGCCCGCGCAACCGGTCGCCGTGGGCGGCGAAATTCTGGCCGACACGCCGATCGAATACAACACGGGACGCAAGACCGTGAAATTGGTCGTTCGCAATACGGGCGACCGCCCCATTCAGGTGGGGTCGCACTTCCACTTCTTCGAGGTGAACCGCTATCTGGAGTTCGACCGCGACGCCGCGTTCGGCTGCCACCTCAACATCCCCGCCACGACGGCCATCCGCTTCGAACCGGGCGACCAGAAAGAGGTGGAGGTGGTGACCTATGCCGGCAAACGCCGCGTGATCGGCTTCAACGGTCTGGTGATGGGGTACACGGGCGACGAAGACGCCCCGACCTACTTCCCGGCCCGCATGAAAGCCATACGCAAAGTCCGCAAAGCCGGATTCAAGGAAATAGGCGAAAAAGAGGCCGAAGCGACCTATGCCCAACAGAAGCAGAAAGACCGCAAGCCGCAGACTCCGGCAAGTCAGAAGAACGACAACGCTAAAAACTAACGGAATATTATGGCAACCATTTCACGTCAAGAATACAACAACCTGTTCGGGCCGACCATAGGCGACAAAATCCGCCTGGGCGACACCGACCTCTATGTGGAGATCGAAAAAGACCTCCGCGAATACGGCGACGAAGTCGTCTACGGCGGCGGCAAGACCCTGCGCGACGGCA
>CAYSJF010000096.1:0-4806 GCA_964431265.1 uncultured Alistipes sp.
TGGCGCAGCGCAGCGAACGTTCGCGGAAAGCCGTCGAAGCCCTGCTCGAAGCGACCGGCGAAGAGTGTCTCAAGGTCTTCGACATCAATATCCGCCGTCCCTGGTACGACCGGGAGGTCGTCGTAGCCTCTTTGGAGAGAGCCGATATCCTGAAACTCAACGACGAGGAGCTTCCGCTCGTGGTTTCGATGCTCGGAATCGAACGAACGGGCGAGGAGGCGATCGCGGAGCTCGTATGGATGTTTTCGCTGCGCTACGTCGTCTATACGGCCGGTGCCGACCGCAGCGAAATCCACGGTGCGGAAGGGATGCTCTCCTGCATCCCGACGCCCCGTGTCGAGGTGGTCGATACGGTGGGTGCCGGGGATTCGTTCACGGCGGCTTTCGTGACCGCCCTGCTGCAGGGCGAACCGGTCGCAGCATGCCACCGAAAAGCCGTAGAGACGGCCGCCCGGGTCTGCACGCTCCACGGCGCAATACCCGAAACCGCATGAAAGGCATCTTCCGCATAGTTGTCGCCTGCGCATGTTTCGCGGCCGTAGCGGTCGGTTGTGCCCGGACTCCCCGGACGGCCGACGGCCAGGTTGTGCCCGAGCGGGTATGGGGCGTCTATCGTCTCTATCCGGGCCGCGAGATTCCCCCCCCCGAAACGCCGGATGGATATAAGGCGTTTTATATCAGTCATTACGGACGACACGGGTCTCGGTTTCTGCTCGAAGAGACTCCGTATCGTCGTGTTCGCGACATACTGGCCCGCGCCGAAGCCGACGGTCGCCTCACCGAAGCCGGAAAGCATGCGTACGGGGAGCTGCTCGGAGCCTGGCCGAGCATCGAAGGCCGCGCCGGCTGCCTGACGCCGATCGGTGCCGACCAGCATCGGGCCATTGCCCGGCGGATGGCCGAGCGCCAAAGCTCCGTCTTCGCCGGAAACGGAGTCGTAAGGGCTTCGGCTTCGGCGACCTCGCGCACGAAAGAGAGCATGGAGGCTTTCTGCGGGCAGCTGCAGGCGTGCTTCCCGCAACTAACGATCGTACAGACGACGAATGCGGCGCTGAATCCCTATTCGGCGGTCTCCGGCATACCTACGGCCGACGATCTGAAGACGAAGAGTCCCGAGGCGGAGTGGCGCCCGGAATTCGACCGTTTCTGCCGGCAGCGCCTCGACGCGCCGGGCTTCCTCCGACGAATTTTCACCGACACGGCCTATGCCGCCGGTTTCTGCGACCCGGTGGCTTTCGAACGCGACTTCTTCTACTTGGCGATCCATTTCGCCGGCTGCGGGCTGGATATCGACTATCTGCGCCTCTTCCCGCTCGACGAACTGACGGCGCTGGCCGAGTGCGACGCCTACGTCTTCTACCAGGAAAAGGGCCCCTCCGAACTTACTTCCGATCGCACCTGGGCGCTCTCCGCCCATATTTTGCGTCGCATGCTGGCCGATGCCGAATCGGCCGTCGCCGCGGGTATCGCCGCCGACCTCCGCTTCGGACACGACGGCTGCATCATGAGCCTGCTGACGCTCATGCAGGCCGACGGATGGACGGAGCGTACCGCGATTGCGGAAGAGGCGGCCCGCATGTGGGACGTATCGCGAATTCCGATGGCCTGCAATCTCCAATGGATTTTCTACCGCCCCTGCTCGGGTTGCGGCGAGGTGCTCGTACGCGTATTGCTCAACGAAGAGCCGCTGCGGCTCGCCGTGACCGACGAGACGGGACTCTGCCCTTGGGCGGCGATGAGACGCTTCCTCGAGGAGTGCTGCGAGGCGGCGTTCGCCGTGCTGAATGAAGACCGACTATCATAACTAACCTAATTCATTAACCGGACCGGAGTTTTTCCATGAAACTGCTGTCAAAAAACCGAAAAAATGGGTAAACATTACTCGATGCTGCCGAAGCTGTTCGCTTCGGTCGTGCTTATCCTGCATCTGCTGTCCGCTGCGGCCCAGACCGGCCGCATCGCCGGAACAGTTACGGATGCGGAGGGCCAGCCGCTTCCGGGCGCCACGATCATCGTCAGCGGAACATCTCAAGGTGCTACCGCCGACAACACGGGTCGCTTCACGCTCGCGGCATCCGCGGGCGAGACGCTCGACGTCTCGTTCATCGGCTACAAGAACAAAACGGTGCGGGTCGGAGCTAAAACCGAGATCGACATCGTGCTCGAAGCGGACGACAACCTGCTGCAGGACGTAGTCGTGGTCGGCTACGGCACGCAGAAGAAAGTCAACCTCACCGGGTCGGTCTCCTCGATCTCGACCAAGGAGTTTTCCCAGCGCCCCATCACGCAGCTTTCGACCGCACTCCAGGGCATAGCCCCGGGTGTGACCGTGACTACGGCGGGCGGCGCTCCCGGCGCCGACGCCGGCAATATCCAGATACGCGGCATCGGCTCGTTCGGCGGTTCGGACTGCTCGCCGCTCGTGCTGATCGACGGCGTGGAGGGCGACTTCAACTCCGTGGATGCTTCGCAGATCGATCAGATCTCCGTGCTCAAGGATGCCGCCTCGGCTGCCATCTACGGCAGCCGTGCCGCCAACGGCGTGATCCTCATCACCACGAAGCGTGCGGAGAAGGGGAAGATGTCGGTGACCTACCGCGGATATGTGGGCTGGCAGACGCCCGTGGTCTATCCCGATGTCGTAGGTCCCGAGGAGTACATGACGTTGTCGCGCCGGGCCTCGGAGAACGACGGCGCCGTGTCGCTCTACACCGACGACTACATCGCCAACTACCGGAAAAACAACTTCCTCGATCCCGATGCGTTCCCGATCATCGACTGGCAGAAGCGGCTGATGACCGGCAGCGGATTCACCCACAACCACGCCCTGACGATGAGCGCCGGCAACGATCGCATTCGCGTGATGACCTCGCTGGGCTACCTCGACCAGGACGGCATCATCCGGAACGCCTCCTACCAGCGCTACAACCTGCGCAACAACATGGACGTCAAGATGTGCGAGCGGCTCAACTTCCGGCTCGACATCTCCGGAACCTATGCGCGCCGGGAGACCAACCCCTACCAGAGCAACATTTTCGGATTCATGAACTCCAAAGACCCGCTGATGCTCGCGCAGTGGTCGGACGGCAGCTATGCGGCGTTCACCGGAGGTACGATCAATCCGCTGCCGATGATCGAACAAGGTGTGGGCGGCAACAACATCCGCCAGAACGGCGTGCTGAAAGCCTCGGCCGCCCTCGAATACAAACCGGTCGACTGGCTGACGATCGAGCTGAAAGCGGCGCCGCAGCTTACGGCCGTCAAGACGCACCGCTTCGTAGACCTCGTGGAGTACCACTCCGATCCCTACGGCACCGTCTCGAAAACCTCGAACGCCGAGTACAACTCGCTCAACGAGACCGTGACGGCCGCCTACAACGGCTACTACCATGCGACGGTCGCCGCCGGTCATCAGTTCGGCGGCCATTCGCTCAAGGCGATGGTCGGCGTATCCTATGAAAACTACGACTACTACAGCCTCGGCGCCTACCGCCAGAGTTTCGCCTATCCCGACTATGAGGTGATCGACGCCGGCGGCGACAACGAGTTCAAGGACAACTCCGGAACCCGCAACCAGATGGCGCTCTCCTCGTTCTTCGGCCGCATCAACTACAATTACAAGGAGCGCTACCTCTTCGAGGCCAATCTCCGCTACGACGGCTCGTCGCGCTTCATCAAGCGCAACCGCTGGGGTCTCTTCCCCTCGTTCTCGGCAGCCTGGCGCCTCACCGAAGAACCGTTCATGGCGGCGATCCGCGAGACGCTCTCCGAGTTCAAGATACGCGCTTCGTACGGTACGCTGGGCAACCAGAACATCAACTCTTACTACCCGGCCACGCAGCTGCTGACGATCAGCTCGATTTCGGCAGGCGGCAACATCCATCCGATCGTCGCCCAGAATTCGCTGGCCAACGAAAACATCACCTGGGAAACCACCTATATGACCGATGTCGGATTCGACGCCACGCTCTGGAACCGCTTCACCGTCACGGCCGATTACTACCACAAGAAGACCGACGGCATCCTCATGCAGCTCGACATCCCCTCGACGATAGGCCTGGGAGCGCCTTACCAGAATGCCGGCGTCGTCACCAACGACGGCTGGGAACTGGCCCTGGGATACAACGACAACTGGGGCGACTTCAGCTTCGGCGTGCAGGCCAACCTCTCCGACGTGGTCAACAAGATCGTGGACATGAAAGGCACCTACGGTACGAGCGGCGTAATCCGCAACCAGGAGGGTTCGTCGATCAACTCGCTCTACCTGCTCAAATGCCTCGGCGTCGTGCAGACGCAGGAGCAGGCCGACTGGATGAACGCCAACTGTCCGCAGTACGGTCAGGTGACGCGTCCGGGCGACCTTGTGTACTATGATTACAACCACGACGGCAAAATCAGCGACGAAGACAAGCATATCGTCGGCAGTATGATTCCGCGCTACACCTACGGCCTGACCCTCAACTTCGGGTGGAAAGGCATCAACGTCAGCGCCCAGTTCCAGGGCGTAGGCAAGGCCGACGCCTACATCAGCGGCGCCTACACCCAGCCCTGCGTGAGCGGCGGCACCTTCCAAAAAGGGCACTTGGACAACTGGACGCCGGAAAATCCCGATGCGAAATATCCGCGTCTGTCGTACACGAGCGATCTGAACAAAAAAACGTCGACCTTCTGGATGGCCGATGCGTCGTACTGCCGCCTGAAGAACCTCCAGGTCAGCTATCGCTTCCCTGCACGTATCACCAAGGAGCTTCGGCTCCAGAGCCTCATGGTCTACGCCAATGCGACCAACCTCTTCACGATCAGCAA
>CAYSJF010000097.1:0-4798 GCA_964431265.1 uncultured Alistipes sp.
TCCACTCTACGACGCATTCCCCTTACCGTGAATAACGCCAGAGCGTTCGGCAAAGATATGAATAAATTCACAATTCATAATTCACAATCGACAATTATTTTTCTTTCGGGCGGAAAAACACGAAGTTTCGGGATAAAATCGTAATTTTGCACGACAAAACAACGAATTTTATGTTGAAAAGGCGCATCGGCATCTTCCTCGCGGCAGCACTCTCCCTGACCGCAGCATGTTCTCCGCAACGGACATACACCACCGTCGAAGGGGTCATGCTGGGCACTTCGCTGCGCGTAGTCGCCGATGTCGAGGGGATCGGGACGCAGGAACTCTACGCCGCCGTCATGGAGCTGGATCGCGAAGCCAAAGTCTCGATGTCGATTTTCGACGAACACTCCCTCTTGAGCCGCCTCAACCGCAACGAGACCGACAGCGTCGACACCCATATCGCCTTTTGTCTGCGCCTGGCCGACAGCATCGGCGCCTTGAGCGGCGGGCACTACGACGTCACGGTCAAGCCGCTGGTCGAAGCATGGGGTTTCGCCGGCCGGGAGGCCCGGCGGCAGCCGAACATCGACTCGCTGCTGGAGTTCGTGGGACGCGAAAAGGTCGCCATACGCGACGATCGGCTCTTCAAAGCCGATCCGCGCGTGCAGCTCGACTTCAATTCGGTGGCCAAGGGCTATACGGTCGACATGGTGGCTGCACTGGTCGAGCGCTTCGGCGCACGGAACTATCTGGTCGACATCGGCGGCGAAGTGCGCTGCCGGGGAGTCAATGTCCATGGCGATCCGTGGCGGATCGGGGTCGAGACCCCGTTCGACGGCAACATGTCCGACGGCCGCTACCTCCAGAAACGCATCCGCATGACCGACGGCGGCCTGGCCACCTCGGGCAATTACCGCCGCTATTATCTCGACGAGCGGGGGCGCAAGGTAGCCCACACGATCGATCCGCACACGGGGCGCAGCGCTCTGTCCCGACTGCTGTCGGTGACCGTCGCGGCCCCCACCTGCGCCGAAGCCGACGCTTTGGGCACCATGTTTCTGGCCATGGGCGCCGACAAGGCGCTGGAGGCGGTCGAACGGATGCCGGGCATCAAAGCATACTTCATTTTAGCGGATGAAGACGGAGAAGCATACGACGAATTCGTTTCCCCTGCCATGCAGGCATCGATCATGAACTGACCCCACGATGAAGAAAGCCGTTTTTCTTTACAACGATCAATCCGGCAAAGGCCGGATCAGCGGCAAGGTCGACGCGGTATGCGCCGTCTTCCGCGAAGCGGAGTACGCCATCGAACCCCTGCCCATCGACTTCGACGCCAACCCGCTCGACGGCCGCGAGGACATCGACCTGCTGGTCGTGGCCGGCGGCGACGGCACGGTCAACTTCGCCCTCAACGCCATGAAACAAAAAGGGATCGACATCCCCATCGGCGTGATCCCGGCCGGCACGGCCAACGACTTCGCCGGGGCGCTCGGCATGTCGTCCGACCCGCTCGAAGCGGCGCGGCAGATCGCTTTCGGATGCGTCGACCGCGTGGATTGCGGGCGGGTCAACGACCGCTATTTCGTCAACGTGCTGTCGTTCGGCATCTTCACCACCACCTCGCAGCACACCTCCGACGCGAGCAAGCACCGCATCGGCAAACTGGCCTACCTGATCGAGGGGATGAAAGAGTTCCGCTCAGTACACGCCGTGCCGCTCGAAGTGGTCGCCGACGGCCAAGCGTTCGACCTCGATTCGCTCATGGTGCTGGTGTTCAACGGCGAGACGGCCGGCGGCTTCCGTCTGGCCCGCCGCGCCTCGATCAAGGACGGCTTGTTCGACTGCCTGATGCTCGAAAAGAAAAACATCGTACGCTCCACCGAAGCCATGATCCGCTACCTATTGGGCGGCAGCCCCAGGATCGTCCGCCAGCTGCAGGTGCGCCGGCTCGACATCCGCTCGACGCTCAACGAACCCACCGATGTCGACGGCCAGAAAGGAGCCGAATTCCCGCTGCACATCGAATGTCTGCCGGGCGGCATGCAGGTCATGGCGAGCCGCATCCCCGACCAGGAAGACCGAACCGCCGCATGCCCCACGGACATGCCGGTCAAATAACAGAATACCGAACCGTCAACACTGAATTTCGATGCCGACCTCCAAATCCAAAACTCCCGCACACGAAAGTCTGCACAAAGTCTCGATTCCGCGCATCAAGAAAGAGATGCACGATGTCTTCTACCTCTCCGACGATCTGGTGATCACCTCGCTCGACGCCGAGCACAACACCACCAGCGAGCATCCGGTGTCGATCGACGGGTTTTCGGTCATCATCATGATGGCGGGCGAAGCCGTGGTCTCGATCGACATGAAAGACTATACCGTACGGCCCAACTCGATCGTCTTCTTCAACTCGGGGAGCATCATCCGCACGGTCAGGTGCTCGGCCAATGCGGCGGCGTTCGTGGTGGCGTTCTCCAAATCGTTCATCGACGAGATCCAGGTCGACCTGTCGACCTCGCTGCCGGTCTACATGCGTTTCGGCAAAGCCCCCGTGCTGCCGGTTTCGCCGCAGGACGTGGCCGAAATCCGCCAGCTGTTCCAGTTGGTCAAAACCATGCTGCGCAGCGACAAGGAGCGCTACCGCCACGAGATCATCCGCTCGCTCTTCACCACGGCGTTCTACCTCATCACCGAGATCAACCGGCGCGACGACCCCGGCCAGCAGAAGCAGGGCCGCTGCGAAGTGCTCTTCACCGAGTTCATGAAGCTGCTCGAACAGCACAGCAAACACGAGCGCAACGTAAGCTTCTATGCCAAGCAGCTCAACATCACGCCCAAATACCTCTCCTCGGCCGTCAAGGAGGTGAGCGGCAAGACGGCTGCGCGCTGGATCGACGAGTCGGTGATCCTCGAAGCCAAAGCCCTCCTGAAATACTCGGGCATGAGCATCCAGGAGATCGCCTACCACCTCAATTTCTCCACGCAGTCGTTCTTCGGCAAATACTTCAAGCAGCACACCGGCACTTCGCCGTCGCGCTACAAACGCCGCGGCGAAAAGGCATAAGACCGAAGCCATGTTGCGTCTGCTCTTGCTGCGTCTACGACTATTTCCATGCTTGCCCGCAACCACCCCGTTGGAATTTCACCGCGGAATACAGCGTCAAGCCGTGCTGGCCGCAACTTCCACGCACCCCTATAAAAACAGACGCCCCGGAGCCAAACTCCGGGGCGTCGATACGCAATGCGGCAAACCGACGGGCTATCTGACGCCGACCGTCTGCTTTTCCAACGCTTTGTCCACCTCGATGATGAAGTCCGACAGCACGTTCATGTAGTTGATGAACGCGTCGTAGGCCGAATCGTAGGGGTTGAAATACGAATGCACGTCGCCGTCCGACAGCCATTTGGTGGCCATGTAATAGAAGTGGTCGGACGTCTGCAGGAAGTTCCACACATAGTCGAAATCGCGGTTGTGCAACTCGGCGATCTTCTCCTTGAGGGCATAGAGCTTCGAGAACGCCTCGTTCTGCAGCTCGTTGCCGAGCCAGGCCGTCACGTCGCGCTCCTCATCGGCCCACGACATGGCATGCGGGCAGTGGAGCACGGCCACGGGCTGGTACTTGGCGGCCGCTTCGCTCACGGTGGCGAATTCCAGACCGTTTTTCTTGTCGAGCAAAGCGGCCGGCAGGGCGCGCATGAACTCGAAGATTCCCGTATCGGCTTTCTGGTGTTCGCCGAACGTCTCGTAGTCCATGAAGAGGTTGATGACCTCGCCCGGCGTATCCTCCGAAGCGAGCCACTCCACGAACTTGTCGGCCGTCAGCGGCCACTGATCCCACCCCTGGTCGGAGAAGCGGAACGCGATGTCGTCCGAGAGCTTGTAGTTGCGCAGCAGCAACCGCATCCTCTGGTCGATGGCGTTGGCATAGACGAAGTTGGGCGACTTCCAGCCCAGCACGTGCTTGGCACCCTCGGCCAGCATGGTGCGGAAACCCATTTCGGCCACCGTGGCGCCGATCTGGTCGGAATAGATCAGCTCGGTGTTGCGGAATGCCGTGGGACGCTTGCCGAACTCCTTCTCGATGATCTCCATGTGGAGCTTCACCTGCTCCTCGAAATCCTCTTTCGAAGCGAGCGAGGCGAGCGAATGGGAGTAGGTCTCGGCCAGGAACTCCACGCATCCCGTGGCGGCCAGCTCCTTGAACGAAGTCAGCACCTCGGGAGCGAATGCCCGGAACTGCTCGATGGCGGTACCCGTGATGGAGAACGAGCAGCGGAAAGCGCCCTGGTTCTCCTTGATGAGTCGGAGCAGCAAGGCGTTCATGGGCAGATAGCACTGCCGGGCCACCTTCTGCATGATCGAACGGTTCAACAGGTCGTCCAGATAGTTGTGATCCTTGCCCATGTTGAAGAAACGGTACTTCTTCAACCGCCAGGGCTGGTGCACTTGAAAATAGAGGCAGACAGTTTTCATGAGGGGCTTTTATTTTATTTTTTACTGATTCTTCGCTTCTTCGATCACCTCTTCGTAGACGGCCTTGATCTTGGCGGCCACGTTGTTCCACTTGAGGCTGGTGACCTCCTCCAGACCCTTGGCCGCGAACATGCCGGACAGGGCGGGATACTTGATCAGACCGTACATGGCATCGGCCATGGCGTCGACGTCCCAGTAGTCGACCTTCACGGCGTAGTCCAGCACCTCGGCCACGCCGCTCTGCTTGGAGATGATGACCGGCACGTTCGACCGCATGGCTTCGAGCGGCGAGATGCCGAACGGCTCCGAAACCGACGGCATGACATAGACGTCCGA
>CAYSJF010000098.1:0-4790 GCA_964431265.1 uncultured Alistipes sp.
GGAACGCGATGCGGGCCGGGAAGTTGGCCTTGATGCCGCCCGTGATGACCTTGACATCGGGACGCTGCGTGGCGATGATGAGATGGATACCTACAGCACGGGCCTTCTGCGCCAGACGCATGACGGGCCGCTCGACCTCGCGCGCCATCATGATGAGGTCGGCGAACTCGTCGACGACGACGACGATATAGGGCAGATAGCGGTGGCCCTTGTTGGGATTGAGCCGCCGAGCGGTGAACTTTTCGTTGTACTCGATGATGTTGCGCGCCCCGGCTTCGCTGCACAGCTTCAGGCGGTTGTCCATCTCCGTGCACAGCGCATTGAGCGTGTAGACCGCTTTCATCGGGTCGGTGACGATGCTGTTCTCCTCCGACTCCATTTTGGCCAGAAAGTGGCGCTCGATCTTGGCATAGAGCGAGAATTCGACCATCTTGGGGTCGATCATCACGAACTTGAGCTGCGCGGGATGCTTGCGGTAGAGCAGCGAGGTGATGATGGCGTTCAGGCCCACCGACTTGCCCTGTCCCGTAGCACCGGCAACGAGCAAGTGGGGCATCTTCGCCAGGTCGAAGACGTAGTTTTCGTTCTGGATCGTACGCCCGATGACCACCGGAAGCTCGGCTTTCGACTCCTGGAAGCGGAGTGACCGCACGGCGGAATACATCGAGACGATCTGCTTGTCGCGGTTAGGCACCTCGATGCCGATCGTACCTTTGCCGGGGATAGGAGCGATGATGCGTATGCCCAATGCCTTGAGGCTCTGGGCTATGTCGTTTTCGAGACCCTGGATCTTCGAAATCTTGACTCCCTGGGCCTGTACGATCTCGTAGAGCGTGACCGTGGGGCCGACCGTGGCCTTGATGCGCTGGATGGGGATGCCGAAATACTTGAGCGTCTCCTCGATGCGCGACTTGTTCTCGAAAATCTCCTCGTCGCTGACTTCCGAATCGGAAGCGTAATCTTCGAGCAGCGTCACGGGCGGCTTGCGGTAGTTGACCAAATCCTTGAGCGGGTCGTAGCTCTCGGTCGGAATGGCCTGCTCGTCGACCATGGCGGCCCGATGCGACTCGACCGTCACGATCACGCCGTCGTCGGCAGCGGAGCTATCGGCGATTCCGGCAACTACGGACATGGGGGTTTCGGCTCCGGGAGGTACCGTCTCCGAGCTTCTTTCGACCGGCAGTTCTTCGCCCGGTGCAGGCGAGGCGGGTCGGGCTTGCTTCGGGGGCACGGTGATCTCCATGAACGGACCGTCGACGATCGGTTCGGGCACTTTCTTGTCCTCCAACTCGACCAGGCCGCCGCGCCCCATGACTACCCGGCCTTTTTCGGAAAGGTCGAACTCGATGAATTCATCGTCGGCGGAGACGATCGTAGGAGTCGGAGCCTCCTCGGGCACTGCAACCTCCGGTTCGTCCGGCTCGCCGGGCGTAATCTCGGTGAAAGGGTCTTCGTCCTCGACAGCAGAGGCAACGGATCGTGCCCCGAGTCCGGCGGCTGTCTGCTGCAGCGTTTCGGATTGCGGCATCTCGGGCTGCGGACGGTAAACGGCCGCAGGCTCCGGCTCGAACCGCTCGGCAGCCCATTCGGCTGCGGCAGGTGTCGACAACGGGCGGGAGGTTTGCGACGGCTGAACCGCTTGCGGTGCCTGCTGCGGCGATTGCTGCTCCAGCGGTACCTGCTGCTGGGGCTGCGGCGAATGCGATTGCTGCGGTTCGCCCCCCTGCGGAGCGACCCGATGCTTGACCATGCCGACGATCCGTTCGCTCTTGTCGAAGACGGCGCTACCCGCGGAGTTGACCGTATTGATGAAATTGCGGTTGATGAAGACCCCGAACAGAATCCAGCACACCGCCAGCAAGATGATCGTACCCAGCACCCCGATATGCGCCCTCAACGAGCTGCCGACGACGATGCCGAAATCGCCGCCCCAGCCGGTCGAGCAGCAGAAACTCCACTTGTCGCCGAAGACGAAACCCAAGGTCAGCGATCCGAGGATCATCATCAGGCACAGCGCCAAGATGGAATGGTTGAGCAGCAAAGGGCGCTTGCGGATGATCCGCACGCCGACGAGCATGATCATCACGGGAACCAAGATGCCGCATACGCCCATCGACGCGTCGACCAGCAGCCGCCCCAACTGGGCACCGCTCCAGCCGCAAAGGTTGCTCACCGTCTCGTCGAGCAACCTGCGCTCCTCGACGCTCTTGGCCAGGACGCTCTGGTCGGCTTTCCAGGTGAAGAACGAGAAGAACACCGCGGCGAACACGAAAAGCCCGACGAACAGAAGCACCAGACCGGCGATCCAGCGGGCGCTGTCGCCGTTGCTGCGCTGGACTTTCGACCGTGCGGCGGCGGAAGATGAG
Organism: uncultured Alistipes sp.; assembly: GCA_964431265.1. Classification (GTDB taxonomy): domain Bacteria; phylum Bacteroidota; class Bacteroidia; order Bacteroidales; family Rikenellaceae; genus Alistipes. The sequence continues at coordinate 2,367 of CAYSJF010000098.1, forward strand.
GTGGTATTGGGGGATGCCATGGCGTAAGTACGATTTAATCGAACAAAGATACGAAAAGCCGAGCGCAATGCCAAATTTATTTGAGCATGGCCGAGGCCGAGCAGCCAATCATTGCGCCCTGTGCTCTGTGCGGGCAGCGACTTGCCTTTACAGGCCCATAGAAAGTAGGTGTTCCATAGACTGCGGTGACAAAGGCAGGAATTCAGAGCCGAAGGAATTTTCAAAAAGCCGGGCGCAATTTTACTGCACTCCTGCGGCTTTGCGTTCGAGACGGCGGCGATAGGCTTCGTCGGCGAATGTGAGGAACGTATACCGGGGCGCGCGATCGGCCGCGGCACGCAAGTCGTAGCGGTCGAGCAGCTCCGCGACACGACGTGCCACGGCGGGCGACGGATCGACGATCGCAATGTCGCGCCCCGCGACGATCCGTTGCAGCACGGGCAGCAGGAAGGGATAATGCGTGCAGCCCAGGACGATCTGGTCGACACCGCGCGCCAGCATGGGCTCGACCGCCCGACGCACGCACGCCTCGGCTTCGGGCGTCGCTTCGAGGTCGTTTTCGACCAGCTCCACGAAGCCGGTGCCCGGCACGGCCACAACCTCGATGCCCTCGCCATAGCGGGCTGCCGTGCGGCGGAACAGATCGCCGTCGAGGCTGCGCTCGGTGGCCAACACCCCCACTACCCCGCTGCGGGTGGCCAGGCAGGCCGGTTTCACGGCCGGCTCCATGCCCACGATGGGCAAGGAAGCATACTTGGCGCGTAGGAAATCGACAGCGGCAGCCGTGGCGGTGTTGCAGGCCACGACGACCATCTTGCACCCTGCGGCAACCAACGCCGCGACAGCCTCGTCGGCCAGACGGGCGATTTCCTCACGGGGCCGCGAGCCATAGGGGCAGTTCTTGCCGTCGCCCAGATAGACGAGCGACTCGCCGGGCAGCGCACGCCGCACCTCGCGCCAGACGGTCAAGCCGCCCAGCCCGGAGTCGTAGATGCCTATGGGAGAATTATTCACAATTCACAATTCACAATTCACAATTCACAATATCATGAATTTCGAACTTTTTTCAGTATATCGTCTATCGCCTGTTCGTCGGAAAGGTTTTCGCAGTCGATCGTCAGGCGGGCCTGGGCATAAAACGCTTCGCGCCGGGCCATGTCGCACGTCATGAACTCGACCAGCTCCTCGTCGTTCAGCCCCCGCAGCCGGGGCCGCTTCTGCCGCCCGTAGGGCGAAAGACGCCGGGCGATCTGCGCAGCCGAACGCCGCAGGTAGATCGTCGGCCCCGCGCCGTTCATCAGCTCCATGTTGTCGCGCCACACCGGCAGGCCCCCGCCCGTGGAAACGACCGCAGAACGGCCGGAAGCGATCAGCTGCTCCAGCACCTCGCGCTCGATCTGCCGGAAATGCTCCTCGCCCTCGTATCGGAAGATGTCGACGACCGCGGCGCCCTCGCGCTCCTCGACCAAACGGTCGGTGTCGATGGCTTCGACGCCGAGCCGCCGCGCGAGCTTGCGGGCCAGGGTGCTCTTGCCGCACCCCATGTAACCGACCAGAAAAAGCAGCGGCATGACGGAATGCGTCAGAACAAATCCAGCTGCTCGGGGTCGAGCATCTCCTCGACGTCGCCGCCGGGCCGCTCGATCTCGAAAGCGACAGCATCGGCAACAACAGCGGTTTGCGCCGCCGTACCCTCGGTCTCATTCGGCTCCTCGACAGCGGTAGCTGCATGTTCGCTATGCTCGTCGACCGCTTCGGTTTCGACCCCGACGCTTTCGGCGATCGGCTCCGCTTCGCCGAATTCCTCGTCGGCGACTTCGGGCCGCTCGGGTTCTGCCGGGCGCTCCGGCTCGATGAAGCGCAAGGCGGCGACTTCGAACGTCGTGAGGCGCTTGCCCTTGGCGCGGTGGCTCTTGACACCGACGAACTCGTCGACATCGAGCAGGTCGGCCGGACGCGAAGCATGCGACCCCTTATAGGAGATTTCCAGTTTGGCGCCGGCACAATCGGTCAGGCACACGAAATCGGCCTGCCCCTCCTCGTCGAGGAAGAACTGCATCTTGTCGGTCGCCTCGGCCGTGAAACGCTTCATGTAGTAGTAGCCCTGCGCACGGTCGAAATAGCAGATGCTGTAGACGCGATCGGGTTCGAAGCGGTTGACGTCGATCGTTTCGTCGGGGAAGTGCTGCGCGAGGTCGTAGCCGGTGATGTAGTACTGGTTCTTCGAGGTCCAGACGATGAGCTTGTCGTCGCCCTTGAATTCGCCCAAGAGCTTGCCGCGGCCGTCGGCGTTGAGCCGCCGCACATCCTCGTCGAACCAGACGCTTTGGCCCGCGAGCGTCGAGACGCCGCGCTCCTTCAGCACGATTTTGTGGATGCCGTAGCGCGAGAAGAGGTTGCCCTGGCTCTGGCGCCCCTTGATGG
>CAYSJF010000099.1:0-4729 GCA_964431265.1 uncultured Alistipes sp.
AAGGAGGCCGGTGCGGTGATCGGCGGCGAGGGCAACGGCGGCGTGATCTACCCCGAGTTGCACTACGGGCGCGACGCGTTGGTCGGAACGGCACTCTTTTTGACCTCGCTGGCGCAGAAAAACACGACCATGACCCGGTTGCGGGCCGCCTATCCGGCCTACTTCGCCTCGAAGAACAAAATCACCCTGACTCCGGAGATCGACGTAGATAAAGTGCTGCGTGAGATGAAAGCCAAGTATGCCGGTGAAAAAGTGAACGATATCGACGGTGTGAAGATCGATTTCGCCGAGAGCTGGGTGCACCTGCGCAAGTCGAATACCGAGCCGATCATCCGCATCTACACCGAGGCGAAAACGGCGGTCGAAGCCGATGCACTGGCGCAGCGGTTCATGACTGAAATCAAAGAAATCTGCAACTCATAAAGTCCGTTTTATGGATAAAGTACAATCGTATATAGACAATAATAAAGATCGGTTTGTCAGCGAGTTGTTCGACCTGTTGCGCATCCCGTCGATCAGCGCCGAATCCGCGCACAAGCCCGACATGCGGCGCTGCGCAGAGTGGCTGGCCGCGGCATTGGTCGAGGCGGGAGCCGATCGGGCCGACGTGATGCCTACGGCCGGCAATCCGGTGGTTTATGCCGAAAAAACGGTCGATCCCTCGGCCAAAACGGTGCTGGTATATGGGCACTACGACGTGATGCCGGTCGATCCGCGCGCCGAGTGGCGCACGGAACCGTTCGAGCCGGTGATCGCGGACGGGCGCATATGGGGGCGCGGGGCCGACGACGACAAAGGCCAGCTGTGGATGCACGTCAAGGCATTCGAGGCGATGTGCGCCACCGATTCGCTGCCCTGCAACGTGAAATTCATGCTGGAGGGCGAGGAGGAGATCGGTTCGGCGAGTCTCTATGGCTTCTGCGAGGAGCACAAGGAGCTGCTCGCGGCCGATGTCATTCTGGTGTTCGACACGTCGATGCTGTCGATGGCTACACCCTCCATTACCTGCGGATTGCGCGGGCTTACCTATATGGAAGTCGAGGTTACCGGCCCCGACAGGGATTTGCATTCGGGACTTTTCGGCGGTGCGGTCGCCAATCCGGCCAACGTGCTGGCCCGGCTGGTCGCCGGGTTGATCGACGCCGACGGCCGGGTGACGATCCCCGAGTTCTACGACGACGTGCGCGAACTGACGGCCGAGGAGCGCCGCGCGTTCAACGAAGCCCCGTTCGACGTCGAGGACTACAAACGGGCACTGGCGATCGGCGACATCGAGGGCGAAGCGGGTTACACCACGCTCGAACGCACGGGCATACGGCCCTCGCTCGACGTCAACGGCATCTGGGGCGGCTACACGGGCGAGGGCACGAAGACCGTGATTCCGTCGAAAGCCACGGCCAAGATTTCGATGCGGCTGGTACCGAACCAGCATTTCGAGAAGATCGCGAAGCTCTTCGAGGCGCATTTCCGCCGGGCGGCGCCTGCGAGCGTGAAAGTCGACGTACGGTTCCTCCACGGCGGCATGCCCTACGTGGCACCGACCGACATGCCGGCCTACAAGGCGGCCGAGCGCGCCGTGACCGAGACTTTCGGCCGCAAGCCGCTCCCCTTCTATTCGGGCGGATCGATCCCCGTGATCAGCGGTTTCGAGACCATTTTGGGCATCAAGTCGTTGCTTCTGGGCTTCGGGTTGTCCGAGGATGCGATCCATTCGCCCAACGAGAGTTTCGGACTGGAGCAGTTCTACAAGGGCGTGACGACTATACCGCTGTTTTACAAATATTTCGCACAATGAGCCGAAGTCTGCGACCAAAATTCAGCCTGCGACCGCATCATAGATTCGGAATTTTTTCTTAATTTAGCCCTCCAAAATCAAATACGTATGTGCGGAATTGTCGGTTACGTAGGTAGGCGCGATGCCTGCCCGATTCTTCTCAAGGGGCTTCACAGGCTCGAATATCGCGGGTACGATAGTGCCGGCGTAGCGTTGGTGGGTGCCACGGGCGCGCTCAACGTCTACAAATGCAAGGGCAAGGTCGGGGATTTGGAAAATTTCCTGGAGGGCAAAGACCTCGGAGGCACCATCGGCATCGCCCATACGCGCTGGGCGACGCATGGCGTGCCGAACGACGTGAACGCCCATCCCCACTACTCCGAGTCGGAGAGCATCGCACTGATCCACAACGGAATCATCGAGAACTACCGGGTGCTGAAAGACGCCTTGATCGAGAACGGCTATACATTCCGCAGCAACACCGATTCCGAAGTGCTGGTCAACCTGATCGAGTATGTCCGCCGGACGAACGACTGCTCGCTGCTCGAAGCCGTGCAGCAGGCCTTGAAACAGGTGGTCGGGGCCTATGCGATCGCCATCGTCGAGAAGAACAACCCCGATTGTATCCTCGCCGCACGCCAGAGCAGCCCGATGGTGGTCGGCTTGGGCAAGGACGAATATTTCTTGAGTTCCGATGCCGCATCGATCATCGAATATACGGAGGATTTCGTTTATGTAAAGGACGGGGAAATCGCTGTAATCGATCGTCGCAAACCCTTGAAAGTCGTCACGCTCGACAACCACGAAAGCCATATCGACATCAAGAAGCTGCAGCTCTCGATCTCCCAGCTCGAAAAGGGCGGTTATCCCCATTTCATGCTCAAGGAGATCTACGAGCAGCCCGGCACGCTGGTCGACTGCATCCGCGGCCGAATCAACGCCGAGACCTACGAGGTGAAACTCTCGGGCGTGATCGACTACCGCGAAAAGTTCGTGAACGCCCGCCGCATCATCTTCGTGGCGTGCGGCACGTCGTGGCACGCGTCGCTCATCGGCGAGCACCTCATCGAATCGATCTGCCGCATCCCCGTGGAGGTGGAGTATGCCTCGGAATTCCGCTACCGCAACCCCATCATCCGCGAAGACGACATCGTGATCGCGGTGTCGCAGTCGGGCGAGACGGCCGACACGCTGGCCGCCGTGGAGCTGGCCCGCAAGGCCGGAGCATTCGTGTTCGGCATCTGCAATGTGGTCGGTTCGTCGATCGCCCGGGCCACCGATTCGGGCGCCTATATCCATGTAGGGCCGGAGATCGGTGTAGCGTCGACCAAGGCATTCACGGGGCAGGTGACCGTCATGGCGATGCTGGCTCTGGCCGTGGGGCGCGAGAAAGGCACCGTGACGGAGGAGTACTACCGCGAGGTGTCGCGGGCTTTGCTCGAATTGCCCGAGACGCTCGCCGAGGTGCTGAAAGTGGGCGATCAGGTCAAGGATTTGGCGAAAATCTTCACGTATGCCCATAACTTCATCTATCTGGGGCGCGGCTACAACTACCCCACGGCCCTCGAAGGAGCGCTGAAGTTGAAGGAAATATCCTACATCCATGCCGAGGGCTACCCTGCCGCCGAGATGAAACACGGCCCGATCGCCCTGATCGACGCAGAGATGCCGACCGTGGCGATTGCCACGCCCGACCACACCTACGAGAAGACCGCTTCGAACATCGAGGAGATCAAGGCGCGCGGCGGCAAGATCATCGCGGTCGTGGCGCGCGGCGACGAACATGTCCGCCGCTCGGCCGACTACTGCATCGAAGTGCCGGTGGTCACCGAGTGTCTGATGCCGATCGTGGTGTCGATCCCCCTGCAGTTGATGGCCTACTATATCGCCGTCTACAAGGGGCGCAATGTCGACCAGCCCCGCAACCTGGCCAAATCGGTGACGGTGGAATAACAAAGAGTTCGGCATTCGGCCGAACTCTTCGTGCATAAAGGGGCGCTCCTGAAAGCGCCCTTTTCTTACATCATTTCTTCATAGGCATATTGTACTGCGCGATTGATGATTTCGATGAACGGGTGCGTCTTGCGGAATTCTTCGATCGCACGCCGGACGAAATCGTCGGCGAGCAGGAATTTTTCGTCGATCGGCTGCTCGACGCACCAATCCTTGTGCTTGAGCAGCTCGGCGAATTCGTGGTCGGCCGGAAAACCGGTCGGTACGCGCTTGAGTTTGTTGTCCGTGTTGAGCCGGAATCCTTTGGCCGCGTCGATCGACTGCATCAGCTCGGCGCCGTTGTCCACGATCTCCTCGCGCACCGAACGCAGCAGCGTGGGTTCGGGACAATAGATGCCCGAGATAAGCATGTGTTCGCCCACCAATCGGTCGCCTGTCGGTGCGATATGCAGGTAGTAGCCGGCATAGCCCGACTTCTTGCCGTGAGGCGCCACGAAGATGCCGATCCAGTTCTTGTAGGGACTCTTGTCGTTCGAAAACCGTGTGTCGCGGGCGATGCGATAGGTGCAATCCTGCACGCGCAGGCCGCGCACCGAGGCGTCGAACGCCGCGATGCCGTCGATCAACTCCTCGGCGAGCTGGGCCACGCGGGCCTTGACCTGCGCCCACTCCTTGCGGTGGGCGTCGAACCATTCGCGGGTGTTGTTGTCGTTGAGCCGCGCGAGAAAATCCAATATCTCTTCCATGGCTACCAGGTGAAAAGCGGATAATCGGCCATCAACGCATTGACGTCGCGACGTACGGCGGCGATGTTCTCCTCGTTCTCGGGATCGCACAGCACGCGGTCGATCAATCCGACGATACAATCCATCTTGTCCTCTTTCAGACCGCGGGTCGTAATGGCCGGCGTACCGAAGCGCAGCCCCGAAGTCTGGAACGGCGAACGCGTGTCGAACGGCACCATATTCTTGTTGGTGGTGATGTCGGCCGCCACGAGGCACT
>CAYSJF010000100.1:0-4720 GCA_964431265.1 uncultured Alistipes sp.
CATGAGCGTGCGCACGCCCCCGAAACGCTTCGAAATGTCGTCGGCCAACGGGAATACGCGCCGGTTCTCGTCGGCGCCTTTCCCGCTCTCGGGATAGACCCACAGGTTGACCGGATGCTCGATCGTGCCGCGATGGTAGTTGGCATTGGGAGCGCCGATGCCGATGCCGCACAACTCGTAGTCGAACGACAGGCTGTCGGCCAGCGCCCGCATGGCGTCGCACAAGTCGCGCACATAGGCCGGATAATCGTCGAAATGAGGGTATTTCTTGGTCGAGATAACCGATTCGGCGTAGAGATCGCCCTGCTCGTCGACCAGACCGAAAGCCGTGTTGATGCCGCCGATGTCGATGCCGATAGCGAGTTTTTTCATAGGTTCTGCAGGTTTGGATGATTTTATTATCAAAGATAAAGCAAAATTCGACAACTCCCAAGTTTTTTCGTAATTTTGAACGCGAATTCACAACCGGCGACACCATGTACACTACCGAGCAACTGCAAACCCTCTTCGAGAACTATCTGGCCCAAACCGACTTCCCGTCGGAGCCGCAGCTCCTCTACGCCCCGATCGGCTACTCGCTGGCAGGGGGCGGCAAACGGCTGCGGCCGATGCTGGTGCTGCTCTCGCACGCGATTTTCGACCGCAACGTACAGCAGGCACTGCCCGCTGCGGCGGCCGTGGAGGTGTTCCACAACTTCACGCTGCTGCACGACGACATCATGGACAACGCCGCCATTCGCCGGGGCAAGCCCTCGGTCTATGCCAAATGGGGCCGCAACGTGGCGATTCTCTCGGGCGATGCGATGCTGATCTACGCCTACCGGCTGTTGAGCGGTCTTGCCTCGCCGCGGCTGCCGCAGATTCTGGCCGCATTCAACCAAATGGCGCTCGAAGTGTGCGAGGGGCAGCAGTACGACATGGATTTCGAAGCGAAGCAGAAAGTTTCGGTGGTCGACTACATGCACATGATCGAGCTGAAGACCTCGGTGCTGCTGGCCGGCGCCGTGAGCATCGGCGCCATGCTGGGAGGCGCTCCGGACGACGACTGCCGCCGCCTGAGGCGTTTCGCCATAGAACTGGGGCTGGCGTTCCAACTGCAGGACGACCTTTTGGACAGCTACGGCGACCGGCAGTTGGGCAAGGCGATCGGCGGCGACATCCTCGAAGGCAAGAAAACGTTCCTGACCGTCACGGCCATGAGCCATGCCGACGCCGCGACGCGGGCCGAGCTGCGCACGCTGCTGGCCGACGGGCAGTCGGAGCCGGCGAAAAAGATCGCCGCGGTGAAAGCGATCTACGACAAGCTCGACATCCCCCACCTGACCCAGCAGCAGATCGAACTGCGTTTCGAAAAAGCGCTGGCCCAGCTCGACACCCTCACGACCGAAAGCCCCTGTACACAGCAGCTCCGCGAATTCGCGACGAGCTTGATGGGAAGAAAGAAATAGGAGATCGTCGCGCTGATTATAACGTTTTAGCATTCGATATTAAACGTTTTAGCAAATCACGCACGCAATCATGTTACGCAGCGACATAGAAATCATGGCCCCCGTGGGGTCGTACGAGGCGTTGGCCGCCGCGATCCGGGCGGGCGCCGATTCGATCTATTTCGGCATCGGGCGGCTCAACATGCGCGCCGCATCGGCCGCCAACTTCACGGAAGACGACCTGGCGAAGATCGTGGCGACGGCCCATGCCGCGGGTCTGAAAGCCTATCTGACGGTCAACACCGTCGTCTACGAGGAGGAGATCGCCGCCGTCCACGAAGTCATCGACCGCGCCCGGGCCGAGGGCGTGGATGCGATCATCGCCACCGACATGGCCGCCATTCTCTACGCACGGCGCATCGGCATGGAGGTGCACATCTCGACCCAGAGCAACCTGTCGAACTCCGAGGCGGTGAAGTTCTTTGCGCAATGGGCCGACACCGTGGTGCTGGCGCGCGAACTGACGCTGGAGCAGGTGGCGCGGATCCACCGCGAGATCGTGGAGAACGACATCCGCGGCCCGCGGGGCGAACCGGTAGAAATAGAGATGTTCGCCCACGGGGCGCTCTGCATGTCGATCTCGGGCAAATGCTATCTCTCGCTCTACGAAACGGGGTGCTCGGCCAACCGCGGCGCCTGCCGTCAGCTGTGCCGCCGCAAATACACGGTCGCCGACAAAGAGACCGGTGCGATGCTGGATGTCGACGGCCGATATGTCTTGTCGCCCAAGGATTTGTGCACGATCGACTTCCTGGATCGGCTGGTCGGCGCGGGCGTCCGCGTCCTCAAGATCGAGGGCCGGGCACGGGGCGCGGAATATGTGAAGCGCGTGGTGGAATGCTACGACGAAGCCCTGCGTGCGATCGAAGCCGGCACCTATACGCCCGAGCTGGTTGCAGAGCTGAAAGAGCGCCTGCGCACCGTCTTCAACCGCGGATTCTGGGAAGGTTACTACGCGGGGCGTCCGGTTGCCGAACACAGCGTCCACTACGGTTCGGCCGCCACGCGCCGCAAGGTCTATGTGGGCAAGGTGACCAACTTCTTCAAGAAACTTTCGGTCGCCGAAGTGCTGGTCGAGGCGGCGCCGCTGCACGCCGGAGAAGAGATTTTCTTCATGGGGGCGACGACGGGCGTCGCCGAGCAGCGGTTGGAGGAGCTGCACGGCCCCGACGGCTCGCCCGTGACGACCGCAGCCCAGGGACAGCTATGCTCCATACGCACTCCGGGTCTCGTCCGCCGCGGCGACCAGCTCTACAAATTCGAGAAAACGGAAGAAAAATAGCCGGCTGCGCTTCTTTAGAAGCGCACTATTCACACCCGGGCGGTTGCGGTTCGCAACCGCCCGCCCTTTTCGACCGCCGCACTATGCCGCACGACGGGCTGCCGCAATCATTCGATTCCTTCGTGGGCGCAGAGCCGGCCCGACAACGCTTCGACGATGCGGCCCAGTTCGTATTCCAGCGCTTCGCCGTCCGCATCGGCGCAGAGCGTGAACAGCTTTCCCGGCGACGCCCCATACCGCACCGTACTGCAGGCGTCGCTGTTTCCGGAGTCGCAGACGATCACGGCGTCGATCTCGGCCTGCCGGGCGATCATCGCGTCGTAGCAGGAGAGCAACTGTCCCGGCGAGGTCATCGGTGGAATCGTCGACATGACGTCCGCCGCACCGTCCGGCTCGTCGAACGCATCGGTCGCCCGGAATCCGTAGCGAACGGCGACGCGGCCTACGATGTCGGCCGGGACTCCGTACAGAAGTATCTTCATAATCTTCCCGATAAAAAAGGTGCGGCGGCTCACTAATCTTCGAGACGTGTTATGGCAGTAACGGGTCTTTTTTTCCGCCGCACCTTTTCTCCAGGGCAGACATGCACGACAAGGGGAATCCGTTCTCCGCAAGGAGGAGGCCCTCGACGGGACACGCCGGCCCGAAACCATGTAAAAAGCAATACCTTACCGAAACCGGACACCCAATCCTCGGGGCTTTCCGACGTCGAATCGATCTGGCAGGTCTTCTGACTTGCTCGGGTTCCGAAGCCTTCCCGACCCCGCAAGGTCAGTGGCAAAGATGTCGGAACGTCCGATGAGCTTCACAGCAGCGGGACTGTTCGGGATTCTCACCCGATTCCCTTTTCACCCGCTCCCCCGTCGGGAGAGGCAGGCACCAAATCTGGGGCAAAGATAGGAATTCTTCCGGTTTTCCGCGCAAGGCGACCGATTTTTCTGCGAAAAACATCGTTTTTTCCGCCCCGACCGCTCGCGGAAGGCAGCCCGAACGACCCCGGCATGAAATTGTAGCGATTGGCACTTGCCGTTTCGAAAGAAAATCACTACTTTTGTAAGATTCAGCATCGAGAAACTCTGCAAACGAATTACACCTATGGATATTCTTGCATCCCTCATCAAAGCCGCCTTCGGTTCGAAAGCCGACAAAGACCGCAAAGAGATCGAACCTTATCTCCAGAAGATCAAGGCCGTATACCCCGAAATCGAAGCCCTCACAAACGACGGACTGCGTGCCCGCAGCGAGGAGCTGAAGCGCCGCATCGCCGACAGCATCGCCTCCGACGAGGCCCGCATCGTCGAGCTGCGCGCGCTGCTCGAAAAGGCCGAAACGACGCTCGAAGAGAAAGAGAAAATTTCGAAAGAGATCGACGACCTGACCAAGCGCATCGACGACCGCATCGAGGAGAAGCTGGACGAGATTCTGCCCGAGGCGTTCGCCATCATGAAGGACACGGCCCGCCGCTTCGCCCGGAACGAAACCGTAGAGGTGACGGCCAACGACTTCGACCGCGAGTTGGCCGCGACGAAAGATTTCGTGCGCATCGAGGGCGACAAGGCGATCTATGCGACCCACTGGGTGGCCGGCGGCAACGACATCAAGTGGGACATGATCCACTACGACGTGCAGCTCTTCGGCGGCGTGGTGCTCCACAAGGGCAAGATCGCCGAGATGGCCACGGGCGAGGGCAAAACCCTGGTGGCGACGCTTCCGGTGTTCCTCAACGCACTGGCCAAGAAAGGCGTGCACCTCGTCACGGTCAACAACTACCTGGCCAAGCGAGACAGCGAATGGATGGGGCCGATGTACGAGTTCCATGGGCTGTCGGTGGCCTGCATCGACGACACGCAGCCCAACTCCGACGCCCGTCGCAAGGCCTACATGGCCGACATCACGTTCGGCACGAACAACGAATACGGCTTCGACTACCTGCGCGACAACATGGCCTCGT
>CAYSJF010000101.1:0-4715 GCA_964431265.1 uncultured Alistipes sp.
CGATTGCCCGTTTTTATGCGATTTCTTCGTATCTTTGGCTTCGCCGAAGATACTCGGCCTCGGCAATGCTCAAATAAATTTGGCATTGCGCTCGGCACTTCGTATCTTTGTCCCATGTCTATCGTACGCAATACCGAGAGCGATCTCGAATTCGAAAACAAAATCCGCCCGCAGGAGCTGGAAAACTTCGCGGGGCAGGAAAAGATCGTCGAGAATCTGCGCATCTTCATCAAGGCGGCGCTCATGCGGGGCGATTCGCTGGATCACGTGCTGCTGCACGGCCCTCCGGGTCTGGGCAAAACCACGCTGGCCAACATCATCGCCAACGAAATGGGGGCGCAGCTGCGCCTGACCTCCGGCCCCGTGCTCGACAAGCCGGGCGACCTGGCGGGACTGCTGACCAACCTCAACCCGGGCGACGTGCTGTTCATCGACGAGATACACCGGTTGAGTCCCATCGTTGAGGAGTATCTCTACTCGGCCATGGAGGATTATAAAATCGACATCGTGCTCGACAAAGGCCCCTCGGCCCGATCGATCCAGATCGAGCTGGCCCCTTTCACGCTCATCGGCGCCACAACGCGCAGCGGTCTGCTGACCTCGCCCCTGCGGGCGCGCTTCGGCATCCAATGCCACCTGGAGTACTACGACGCCCCGGTGCTGGCCGGCATCGTCCGCCGCTCGGCCCGGATTCTCGATGTGTCGATCGACGACGACGCGGCACACGAGGTGGCTCTGCGCTCGCGCGGCACGCCCCGTATCGCCAACGCTCTGCTGCGGCGGGTGCGCGATTTCGCCATGGTCAAGGGCGAGGGACATATCGACCTCGAAATCACGCGTTTCGCCCTTTCGGCCCTGAATATCGATTCGCGCGGTCTGGATCAGATGGACAACAAGATTCTGGGCACGATCATCGAGAAATTCGGCGGCGGCCCCGTGGGTCTCAACACCGTAGCCACAGCCGTGGGCGAAGAAGCCGGCACGATCGAGGAGGTTTACGAGCCGTTCCTCATCAAGGAGGGCTTCCTCAAACGCACGCCGCGAGGCCGCGAAGTCACCGAAGTGGCCTACAAACACCTGGGATTCACCACGCCCCGAGGCGACAATTCACTGTTTTAGAACGCTATGAATATCTCCATCGATTCCCGGAGCTGCATCCGGTGCGGCCGATGCGTCAAGGCCTGCCCGGCATCGGTTTTCGGACAGGAAAAGGCCGGTGCCGACGTGACGGTCGACACTCCCGACAACTGCATCGACTGCGGCCATTGCGCGGCCGCATGCCCCGCAGCGGCCATGCGGCACTCCGAGTTCCCGCCCGAAAAGGTGCACCCCGTCGACCGCTCGCAGCTGCCGACGCCCGAACAGTTGATGCTCCTCTGCAAAGCCCGCCGCTCGAACCGGGTGCTGACCCGCAAACCGGTGCCGCAAGAGTTGCTCGACCGCATTCTGGAAGCAGCGCACACCGCCCCCACAGCCAGCAACATGCAGCAGGTGGAATTCACGGTGCTCACCGACCCGGCCGACCTGCGTTTCGTGGTCGAGCAGACGCTCGGCTTCTGCCGCCGCATGCTGCGCCTGCTGGAAATGCCGGTACTGGGTGCACTCGTACGCAAAGCGGTGAAAGGCTCCGAACGCTATCGGCAGACGTTCCGCCGCCTCATCGACGAATACGAACAGCACGGCCGCGACCGCGTTTTGCGCGGCGCCACGGCGTTGATCTTCATCCACACCCCGGTCGGCAACCGCTTCGGTGCGATCGACTGCCAGCTGGCCTATCAGAACGGTTCGCTCATGGCCGAAGCGCTGGGCGTGAGCCAGATCTACACCGGATTCGTCCTGACGGCCTATAACGCCGACAAGAAACGCCGACTGACCCGCCGTTTCGGCATCGAGGGTACGATCCACGCAGGCATGGCACTCGGCATGCCGGAGTTCCTTTACCCCAACAGCATCGACAAGAAACCGCTTGTCGCCACGGTGAAATAGGGCGCGGTATTTGTTCCGAGCGAGGGCAAAAACGTCCGACCATGGATTCGACCCTCGAACTCGAAGCCCTGCGCTACCACAGCGACGGGCACCCCGGCAAGATCGGCATCTGTCCGACCAAGCCGGGCCGCACGCAACACGATCTGGCTTTGGCCTATTCGCCCGGTGTAGCGGCTCCGGCGCGCGCCATTGCGGCCGATCCGGCGGCCGCCTACCGCTACACGGGCAAAGGCAATCTGGTGGCCGTAGTCTCCAACGGTTCGGCCGTGTTGGGTTTGGGCGACATCGGCGCGCTGGCCTCGAAACCCGTCATGGAGGGCAAGAGCATGCTTTTCAAACGCTTCGCCGGCATCGACGCATTCGACCTCGAAATCGACGAACACGATCCCGAAGCGTTCATCCGCATCGTCAAGGCGCTCGCCCCCACGTTCGGAGGGATCAATCTGGAAGATATCAAGGCCCCGGAGTGTTTCGAAATCGACGAACGGCTGCGTGCGGAGCTGGATATTCCCGTCATGCACGACGATCAGCACGGCACGGCGATCATCGTCGCGGCCGCCTCGATCAACGGAGCGAAGCTCGCCGGCAAGACCCTCGATACGTTGCGCATCGTCATCAACGGTGCCGGAGCCGCAGCCATAGCCTGCGCACGGATGTACCGCGCATTGGGTGTACCGCGCGAACAGATGATCCTGTGCGACAGCCGGGGCGTCGTGACCCGTTACCGCGACGATCTGAATCCGCAGAAAAAGGAGTTCGCCACTTCGCGCCGCATGACGACCCTCGCCGAGGCGCTCCACGGCGCCGATCTGTTCCTCGGCGTATCGAAAGCCGACATCCTGACCGCCACGATGATCCGCACGATGGCCGACAACCCGATCGTGCTGGCGCTGGCCAATCCCGATCCCGAAATCGCCTATGACGCAGCCATGCGCTCGCGCCCCGACATCATCTTCGCGACGGGGCGCTCCGACTACCCCAACCAGGTCAACAACGTACTGGGATTCCCGTTTCTCTTTCGCGGAGCGCTCGACACGGGAGCCACGAAGATCGACGACGCCATGAAACGGGCCGCGGCGCTGGCGCTGGCCGAATTGGCCCGACAACCCGTGCCGGAACATGTCCTACGGGCCTATGGCATCGAAAAGCTGGAGTTCGGGCGCGACTATTTCATTCCCAAGCCGCTCGATCCGCGACTGCTGTGCACGGTATCCGTAGCCGTGGCCCGCGCTGCGGTGGAGTCGGGCGTCGCCCGCCGGCCGATCGCCGACTGGGACGCCTATGCCGAACAGCTGCACGCCCTCGAATAGGAATTATTGCTTTACTTTAGCCTCGAACTCCTCCATGCTCATGGGGCGCACTTCGCAATCGCCGATCCCCACGGGTAGCACGATCCGCAACACGTCCTCCTCGCGCTTCTTGTCCTTGCCGACCTCGGCGAGCAGCCGCTCGACCGGCACCGGCGGCGCGAGTTCGAAGCCCAGACGGCGCAGCAGCGCCACGATGCGGTCGCGGTCGGCGGCGGACAACACGCCCTCCCGCACTGCGACGTCGGCGATCATCGCCATGCCGACGGCCACCGCTTCGCCGTGGTTCATCTGCGACGAGCATTTTTCGATAGCATGGGCCAGCGTGTGGCCCAGGTTGAGTTTGCGCCGTTCGCCGCGCTCGCGTTCGTCGCGCTCCACGATGTCGGCCTTCACGCGGATCGAGGCCGAAACCACATCGGACAAAAGATCGGTATCGGCCCGCAATTCGGCCAGCGGGCTGCGCTCCAACCGCGCGAAAAGATCGGCATCGGCTATGACGGCCGACTTGACCGCTTCGGCCAGACCGGCGCGGAACTCGCGGTCGGGCAGCGTGCGCAGCAGCGCCGGATCGCAGATGACGAAGCGCGGCTGGGCGAACGTGCCGACCATGTTCTTGTACCCGTCGATATTCACGCCGTTCTTGCCGCCGACCGAGGCGTCGACCTGCCCCAAGAGGGTCGTGGGGATGAATCCGAACTCCAGCCCGCGCATATAGGTCGAGGCGGCGAATCCCGCGACATCGGTGACGATGCCGCCGCCTACCGCCAGCACGAACGTCCGGCGGTCGACGCCCAGCTCGATGAAGCGGCGGTAGACCGTCTCCACGGTCTGCAGAGTCTTGATGCGCTCGCCCGTGCCGATCGATACCCGTTCGTAGGGTTCCAGCAGCGGGCGGCAGAGCCGGTCGACCGTCGCGTCGCAGAGCGCCACCACGCGCTTTCCCTCGGGCAGCAGACCGGGCAGCAAACCGGCCGCGGGGCCTATGTAGATTCCGCTCTCTTCGCGGATGCGGAAGGCTGGCGTCATGTTTTCCGAAATTTTTTAAGAAACGGACAAATTTAGCATAATTTACCCGGATTTTGCTACCTTTGCACCACAAAACACACTTCTATGCAAAAACTGCGCAACATCGCCATCATCGCCCACGTCGACCACGGCAAGACCACGCTCGTCGACAAGATGATTCTGGCCGGCCACATTCTGCGCGACAACGCCAAGCAGAGCGGCGAACTCATACTGGACAACAACGATCTGGAACGCGAACGAGGCATCACAATCCTCTCGAAAAACGTTTCGGTGATCTATAAGGACTACAAGATCAACATCATCGACACCCCGGGCCACGCCGATTTCGGCGGCGAGGTCGAGCGCGTGCTGAACATGTGCGACGGCGTGCTGCTGCTGGTCGACGCCTTCGAG
>CAYSJF010000102.1:0-4574 GCA_964431265.1 uncultured Alistipes sp.
TTCCGAAAATCGACTATTTCGAGGTGCGGAACCAGTCGATGTCGATCCAGCCGGCATCGTTTTTCCGCACCTCGGCATCGGCGAAGTAACCGACCTTGGCGCCGATCCAATGGCCGGCTTCGGCCGTAAAGGCATCGCCCAACTCGCGGAAGTGCTTACCGTCGGTGCTGTACGAGAAGCGGCACACGAGACGAGGCGTGCCGTCGCCGTTCCACTTCTGCTCGAAACGGCAGCGGAACCACACGTCGACCGGATCGCCCGCAGCGGCGAATTCCGCCGTGGCGTCGATCGTCTCGAGCGAACCTTTCTTCATGGCACGCCGGCAGGTGGTGCGCTCGACGACGAGTTTGCCGTCGGTATAACGCAGCCCGATCGTGGCGTAGTCGTGGCCCATGACGATCAGACCGGCCCGGTCGCCCTCGTAGGAGGGGTGGAAGCGGAGCTTCGTAGTGGCGGTATAGGCCGGAGCGTTGATCTTCTGCAGCAGCAGGTTGCCGTTGTCGGAGAGATTGCGCCAACCCTCGGGCCGCTGGTGGCAATAGAGGCGCAGTTCGCCGTCGGACGGGTTGGGGAAGTACCACCCGAACTGGGGATTGGCGTGCCACTGCCACTGCAGCCCCAGCTTGCGGCTGTCGAACTCGTCGCTGTCGGCCGGGGTCTTGACGGCGCTCTTGACGCGGGAAGCGGGCTTCCGGTAGGTATCGACCGGCTCGCCGATGCCGTCGCCGTTGCGATCGACACCGATGATGCACCAGTCGTCGTCGCTCCACGTCATGGGCTGCAAGTGAGCCACACGACCGTAGGCGTACATGTCGACGAAGTGGAGGAACCACGAATTGCCTTCTACGTCGTCGACCCAGCCGCCCTGGTGCGGGCCGGGGGTCTTGGTGTTGCCCTGGTGCAACACGGTGCGGCACTCGTAAGGCCCCCACGGCGATTTCGACCGCAGGACGATCTGCCAGCCGGGCTTGACGCCGCCGGCGGGTGCGAAGACATAGTAGTAGCCGTTGCGCTTGTAGAACTTCGGCCCCTCGACCGTGGGATGATCGCCGTGGCCGTCGAAGATCATGACATCCTCGCCGATGAGGCGCTCGCCGTCGGGCGTCATCTCGCTGACGCTCAACACGCTCTTAAGCCCGGCGCACGACCCGGCCCAACCGTGGACGAGGTAGGCCTTACCGTCGTCGTCCCACAAGGGGCAGGTGTCAATCACGCCCTTGACTTCCTTGACCAGGAACGGTTCCGTCCATTCGCCGCGCGGATCCTGCACCTTGGTCATGTAGACCCCAATGTAGGGATTGCCCCAATAGATGTAGTACCAACCGTCGTGGAACCGAATGGCAGGCGCCCATACTCCCTCGCCGTGCTGCGGCTTGTCGAAATGGTCGTAGGGCGGCTGTGCGGCGAAAACCGTGTTGACGATTTCCCAGTTGACCAGATCGGTCGAATGGAGAACCTGCAGGCCCGGCGCGCAGTTGAACGACGAAGCAGTCATCCAAAAGTCGTCGCCCACGCGCGTGACGTCGGGATCGGAATAGTCGGCATAGAGCACGGGATTCTTATACTTCCCGTTGCCCAAATCGGGTGTCCAGACCGTCTGGGCCGAAAGCGTCGCAGCCCCGAAGAGGCCGAAAAATAAAGAAAGCGTTTTTTTCATAGGTAAAATTTAGTTTATCGGCTTTGAAGAATGGCGGAAGCGTTCGATCTTCCGCCGGTTTTCGGAAAAACGGCCAATAGGGAAATCCAAAGCATGATTCACAGCATGGTACTGCACCCCCAGAAAAGTGGTGTCGCACAAATTCCAGTCGTCGTGGAACTGCTCGGAGCCGGTCTTTTTGGCAAAAATAAGTTCAGGTGTATACTCGGAGGCATCGGACAACTCGTGCGACCAGGCGACGCGGCCGCTGCGGTCGGCACCCGGTCCCGTACACCCCCACTCGGCGTAGAACGACGTACGCTCGCGGGCGGGATCGCGCCAGTTGTGCCACCCCTCGGGACGAATGGCGGCGGGCAACTCGCAACGGATCCACACGGTACGGGCCGTGGACTTCCACGGACGCCCGAGGTAAAGTTTCTCTACGCCGTCGGCCGCCGTGACGCGACAGTTGCGGAAGACGAAGCCGTACTTGTTGCGTTCGGTGGTCGAAGCCGCAGTGATGTAGCTGTCGGCTTTGCAATGGATCGTACAATTATCGAACAACACGATCGAGGGGCCAAAGATGAAGTCGGTGGTACCCTCGATGTAGCTGTCGGTAACGTAGATGCGCGAGACGTAACCTTTCGTGAAAAAAGTGTCCTGGTCGCCGACGAGGCGGCAGCGGTCGATCCAGATACGGTCACCGCGCGTCTCGAGCGCCACGGCCTGGCCTACCCTGCCGGCGTCGTTCTCGACGGTGAGTCCGGCGAGGTAAACCTCATCGGACTGAAGCGACAGGGTGTAGCTGTCGTAGGTGGTCATCTCGTAGCCGTCGACGACCTTGCCCGAAAAATCGTTCCACACGATGCGGGCACCATAGCCGAGAATGGCGACCTTGTCCTTGTAGACGTCGAGCGTGACTTTCTCGCGGTAGGTGCCGGGCATGATGCGCACGGTGCGCCACGCGGCGGGTTTCGAGGGCAAGGCATCGAAGCACGCCTGCACGGACGAGAAGTCACCGCCGCCGTTGCA
Source organism: uncultured Alistipes sp. (assembly GCA_964431265.1). GTDB lineage: Bacteria > Bacteroidota > Bacteroidia > Bacteroidales > Rikenellaceae > Alistipes. The sequence goes on from CAYSJF010000102.1 coordinate 2,669, forward strand.
GTCGACGACGTAAAGACTTTTCTCCTGTGCCCGGGAAAAGCAGGCACCTAACAAGGCAAAAAACAGAAATACTTTTTTCACTTCTTACGTTTTCTCAATCGAGGGAATTTCTTTTCCACCTTTTCCTGGTAAAAGGTGGAGCCAAAACCACCCGACGATCACCTTCGCCTGCTCGAAACGGCCTGACGCTGGCTTCGGGCGACTGACGCGGGTTTGCTGGGCAAACCGTCCCCTCCGCCGGACGCTTCCAGTCCGGTTCTCGCCGACGGCTCCGGTATCGTTCGGGATTCGAATTTTCAATTCTTAATTTACAACGTTACGCCGGTTTTGAAAATGGCGATCTCCTTGAAGCCGGTGGTTTCATGGTGGAGGTGTTCGCCGTCGGCCGTGGCGAGGACTTTGGCGATGAAACGCTCCAACACGGCCTGCGGCTCCTCGTCCTCGACGAGCGTGCCGGCGTTGAAGTCGATCCAGTTGGACTTGAACTTCGAGAGCTGCGTGTTGGTCGAAATCTTCATGGTCGGCACGAAAGCCCCGAACGGCGTGCCGCGCCCCGTGGTGAAGAGCACCATTTGACACCCCGACAAGGCGAGGGCCGAAGCGGCGACGAGGTCGTTGCCGGGAGCCTGCAGGAGGTTGAGTCCCTGCCGGCAGATGGGCTGCGTGTATTTCAGCACGTCGACGACCGGCTGGGCACCGCCTTTCTGAACGCAGCCCAGCGACTTCTCCTCCAAGGTGGTGATGCCGCCCTTCTTATTGCCCGGCGAGGGATTCTCGTAGATGGGCTGGTCGTATTTGCGGAAATAGCCCTTGAAGTCGTTGATCAGGCAAACGGTCTGGTCGAAAATCTGCCGGCTCTCGGCGCGATCCATGAGAATGGTCTCGGCGCCGAACATCTCGGGCACCTCCGTGAGGACGGAAGTGCCGCCCTGGGCGATGAGCCAGTCGGAGAAGAGGCCCACCAGCGGGTTGGCCGTGATGCCCGAAAAGCCGTCGGAGCCGCCGCACTTGAGACCCACGCGCAAATAGGACAGCGGCAGCGGCTGGCGCTTGTCGGCCTTGGTTTTTTCGACCAACTCGCGGCAGATTTCGAACCCTGCGGCGATTTCGTCCTCGACCTCCTGTGCGATGAGGAACTTGACGCGCTCGTCGTCCCACTCGCCGATCGTCTCCTTGAGGGCCGAAACCTGGTTGTTCTCGCAGCCGAGACCGAGCACCAGGACGGCGCCGGCATTGGGATGCTTGACCAAAGCGGCCAGCGCACGCTGGGTGTTGGCGTGGTCATCGCCGAGCTGCGAACAGCCGTAGTTGTGGGTGTAGACCCGCACATCGTCGAGATGCGCGCAGTCGCACTCGGCCTTGACACGCGCGGCGATAGCCTGCGCCTGTCCGTTGACGCAACCGACCGAGGGGACGATCCACAACTCGTTGCGGATGCCCATCGTGCCGTTCTTGCGGAGGTAGCCCATGACCTTGACGTCGCGCTTGGGGCAGTCGACATCGTAGACCTTGGGCGAATAGGTATACTCCAGATCGTCGCGGAGGTTGGTTTTGAGATTATGGGAGTGGATCCACGCGCCGGCCGCGATCGACTCGGTGGCATGACCGATAGGATAACCGTATTTGACGACGTTCTCGCCCTGGGCGATGTCGCGCAAGGCGAACTTATGACCCCGGGCGACATCCTCGTGCAAGGTGACTTTCGCCCCCTCGACGTCGAGCGTTTCGCCGGCTTTGAGGTCGTCGGCGAGGGCCACGGCCACATTGTCCGCGGCATTGATTTTCAGGAACCGTTTCATAGCACTACTCTTTGAAAAAGGGGCGGGAGCGCGCCGCTCGCGACGCCGCACTCCTGCCCCGGATGAACGATCGGTTTACTTCTTCAGGAACTTGTCCAGCGCCCCGG
>CAYSJF010000103.1:0-4393 GCA_964431265.1 uncultured Alistipes sp.
CATCTTGCTCCAGATCGAGTAGATGCTCTTCACGCGGCCCGAAATCTCGTAGTTGAAGTTGTCGCGGTTGAGCGCCGCATTGATCGGGGCGCAGAATTTGTCGATGAATTCCTTGCGCGTAGCTTCGCTCTCCTGCAGTTTCTGCGCGATTTCGGCATACTGCTGCGGAAAACGATACTTCATGCAGAGGTCTTCCAGCTCGCTTTTGATCGCGTAGAGGCCCAGTCGGTAGGCCAGCGGCGCGAACAGATAGATCGTCTCGCCCGTGATCTTGATCTGCTTGTTCATCGGCATCGCCCCCAGCGTGCGCATGTTGTGCAGGCGGTCGGCGATTTTGATGAGGATCACCCTTACGTCGTCCGAGAGGGTGAGCAGCACCTTGCGGAAGTATTCGGCCTGCTCCGAGGTGTCGGCATTGAACACGCCCGACATCTTGGTCAGGCCGTCGACCATCGAGGCGATTTTCGGCCCGAAGATGCGCTCCATGTCCTCCACGGTGTACTCCGTGTCCTCCACCACGTCGTGCAGCAGCGCCGCCACGACCGATTTCACGCCCAGACCGATTTCGTCCACCACGATCCGGGCTACTGCTATAGGATGGAGGAGATACGGCTCGCCCGAGCGTCGCCGTACCCCCTCGTGTGCTTCCTTGGCCAGGAAAAAGGCGCGTTTGATGAAGTTCCAGTCCTCGTCGCTCTTGCAGATTTTCGTGCAGGCGAGCAACAGGGCGTCCCATTTTTCCTGAATCAGGGATTCATCCTCGGCAGTATATCCCATAGGGTCTATTCTTTGGGGTTCTTCATCGCTTCGCGAACCTTTTCTTCGATTTCGGCCGCCAGCGCTTCGTCGTTCTTCAGCAGCTCTTTCACCGCGTCGCGGCCCTGGCCGATCTTCTTGTCGCCGTAGGAGAACCACGATCCGGATTTCTTGATGATGTCGTAGTCGACGCCCAGATCGAGGATTTCGCCGATCTTCGAGATGCCTTCGCCGAACATGATGTCGAACTCGGCGCGCTTGAACGGAGGTGCCACCTTGTTCTTCACCACCTTCACTTTGGTGCGCGTGCCCAACTGCTCCTCGCCGTCCTTGATCACGGACATGCGGCGGATGTCGATGCGGACGCTGGCGTAGAACTTCAGCGCGTTGCCGCCCGTGGTCGTCTCGGGATTACCATAAACGATGCCGATCTTGTCGCGCAGCTGGTTGATGAAGATGCACACGGTTTTCGTTTTCGAGATGCTCGACGTCAGCTTGCGCAGCGCCTGCGACATGAGGCGGGCCTGCAAACCCATCTTCGAGTCGCCCATTTCGCCTTCGATCTCGGCTTTGGGCGTCAGCGCCGCCACCGAGTCGATCACGATGATGTCGATGGCGCTCGACCGGATCAGCGAGTCGGCGATTTCGAGGGCCTGCTCGCCGTTGTCGGGCTGCGAGATCAGCAGGTTGTCGACATCGACGCCCAATTTCTGGGCATAGAAACTGTCGAATGCGTGCTCCGCGTCGATGAACGCCGCGATGCCGCCCGACTTCTGGGCTTCGGCTATGGCGTGGATCGCCAGCGTCGTCTTGCCCGACGATTCGGGGCCGTAGATCTCGATTACGCGGCCTTTCGGATAGCCGCCCACGCCCAGCGCGGCGTCGAGGGTGATCGAACCCGTGGGAATCACGGGAATTTCGTTCACTTCGGTGCTGTTCATCCGCATGATCGACCCCTTGCCGAAGTCCTTCTCTATTTTTTCCATCACTGCGTTCAAGACTTTGAGCTTGTCCGCATTCACTTGTGCTTTTTCTGCCATTATCGTATGTTTTTATTTGTTTGCTATTATTTTCCGGTTTCCCCGGCATACAGGTCCAGGATTTGCCGGTAGTGGTTTTTGGTGTCCACCTTTTCGATGATCTTCTCGATGCACCCCTCGGCGTCGATGATGAACGTCGTGCGCAAAATCCCCATGTACTTGCGTCCGTACATCGACTTCTCGGCCCATACGCCGTAGGCTTCGGCCACCGAGTGATCGGTGTCGGCCAGCAGCGTGAAGTTCAGGTCGTGCTTGGCGCAGAAGTTGCGGTGCGATTTTTCGCTGTCGGGGCTTACGCCGATGATCCGAAATCCGCGGCGCGCCAGTTCGGCCTTGCCGTCGCGCAGACTCTGCGCTTCGAGCGTGCAGCCCGAAGTGTTGTCCTTCGGGTAGAAGTAGAGAATCACGCGCTGGCCGCGCAAATCCGTCAGTGTCAGCGGTTCGCCGTCCTGGGTCGTCGAGCGGAAGTCGGGAGCCGGTCGCCCCGGTTGCAGTTTAGCCATGGTTCGGTTCGCGAATGAATGTTTTCTGAAATTGCAGGCCGAGAGCCGTACGGCCGTCTGTCTGCCCTATTTTCTACAAAGATAGTAAAAATCTTTTTCGTGCGACGCCTCGCATGCCTCTTTTTCGCGGTTCAGTCCCAGGCATAAGTTACTTCGATCTGTTCGTTGAACTCTTCCTGCGTGGTGTTGAGTTTCTTGTGGCAGGCCGGGCAGCGGATGGCCGTTTCGGTCTCCACGAAGTCGCCGCAGCCGATGCAGGGCGGCAGGATGCCGTAGCCCGGTTGCAGATAGTGGTCGAATCGGGCGCCGCAATGGCGGCATCGGATTTTGTAAGCTGTTCCCATCGTACTTCGTTTTTATTGGTTTCACGATGCAAAGGAACAGTGTTGGAGTGTCAATTTATGACACAGTGTAAAATATTTTCGGAAGATTGCGGCCCGCATGGTTTCAAAAAGCCGCATTGCACCGGCAAAGGATTCCTGTGGAGGGGCTGATCGCCTGTTTTTCAGCCTTTCGGTGTGTTGGCCATGAGATAATTGCGGAGGTATTCGGTCAGTTCGGGGGTGTCGACGATACGTATGTCGTCCAGCAGCCCCACCGCGAAGCGGCCGATGCCGGCCATGCCGGCGACTTCGGTGTCCAGGAGCCAGCGTCCATTCCCTACTGGTCGGATGTCGCGTTCGGCCAGTGGATACTCCTCGCACAGCAGGTTGTAGGCCAGCATGCCCAGTTCGAGCCGCACGCGGTAGCGGCGTTCGCCGTGCATGCGGAATGCGTCGATGAAACCTTCGCGGTGCTCTGTAGCATGTTCCCATGCTTCGCCCAGCGTCACCGAGCCGATGCGCGAGGTCTTGAAGAGTTTGTTGCGCCCGTCCTCCGGATCATAACACCACACTTGCACATAGTTGGTCGTGAATGCGAACGGCTCTACCCTGCGGTCGCGCACCTCGCCGCCGTGAGCCGACTGGTAGCCGTGCAGCGTCGCCTGCCGCCCTTGCTCGATCGCTTCGACCAGTGCACGGATGTTCGGGGCGTTCTTGCCGCGCACTACGGTGTCGGCCAGCGTTTTGTTGTCGTAGACCGAATATAATTTGCGCTTCAGATTTTGTTTCAGGAGGTTCGTGTCGTCGATATTCTCGATCGCGCTTTTCAGGATCACGGCTTCCTCCTCGGTGAAGTGCACCAGCTGCGAAATGTCCCGGAAATGGGGCGACTCCTTGTCCAGACGGATGCAGTCGCCCGTTTTCTTGATCACGAAGCCCGCTTCGCGGAACGTGTCGATGTAGCGGTACACCGTGCGACGCGACATCGAAAGCCGCTCGGCCAGCTGGTCGACGTTGTAAGTCGTGTTGGCCGTCAGCAGCTTCATCAGCCGCAGCAGACGTTCGAGTTTGGGTTGATCCACCTCGCTTTATTGCGCCAGGACTTTCTTTTCGATCTCTTCCACTTGGTGGCGGAACGACTTGTCGGTTTCCAGCAGGTTGGTCACCGCCTTGCACGAGTGGAGCACCGTGGCGTGGTTGCGGCCGCCGATCGACGCGCCTATGGTCGTGAGCGGCGCTTTGGTGTGCTGCTTGGCCAAATACATGGCGATCTGCCGCGCTTGGGCTATTTCGCGTGTCCGCTCCGTAGAGTTGAAGCGCGCGAAGTCCAGTTCGAAGTGCTTGCACACCACTTCGATGATATGGTCGATCGTGATCTCTTTCTGGTAGAGCTTCACATAGACTTTCAGAATCTCCTTGGCCAGCGACGGCGTGATCTTGCGCCCCAGGAACGAGGCGTTGGCCACCAGCGACGAGAGCGCACCCTCGATTTCGCGCACATTGGCCGAGATGTTGTCGGCTAAGTAGGCCGCCACTTCGTCCGATATCTGCGCGCCCAGACGTTGTGCCTTGGCGTGGATGATCTTCAACTTGGTTTCGTAGTCGGGCGTGTCTAACCGCGTCGAAAGGCCCCACTTGAAGCGCGTGAGTAGCCGCTGTTCGATGTCCTTCAGCTCCACGGGCGGCTTGTCCGAGGTGAGCACCAGCTGCTTGCCGGCCAGTTGCAGGTGGTTGAAGATGTTGAAGAACGCGTTCTGCGTGCCCGTCTTGC
>CAYSJF010000104.1:0-4366 GCA_964431265.1 uncultured Alistipes sp.
CGATCTCGCCCGCCTCCTTGGTAGCCTGGCGCTGCGAGTCGGAGAAGTAGGCCGGCACGGTGATGACGGCCTCGTTGACCTCCTGACCGAGGTAGTCCTCGGCCGTCTTCTTCATTTTCTGGAGGATGATGGCCGAAATCTCCTGCGGCGTGTACTGGCGTCCGTCGATGTCGACGCGGGGCGTGTTGTTGTCGCCTTTGACGATGCTATAGGGAGCGCGCTCGATGTCGGCCGTGACCTGATCGTAGCGCTCGCCCATGAAACGCTTGATCGAGAAGACCGTACGCTTGGGGTTGGTGATCGCCTGACGCTTGGCGGGATCGCCCACCTTGCGCTCGCCGCCCTCGGTGAAAGCCACCACCGACGGCGTGGTGCGATGTCCCTCGGAATTGGGGATGACGACAGGCTCGTTGCCCTCCATGACGGACACGCACGAATTCGTGGTGCCCAAGTCGATACCAATGATCTTTGCCATAAGAATATGAATTTTGAATTTGTTTCTCCGTTCCTGCCGGCGCACACGCCGCCCGGCAGCTTCGCCATGGATTCGATCAAAGGTTGTACCAAAGGCCCGACTCTGCCAATTTGGCAGCAAGATGGCAGACGCATGGCGAAAAAGTCCGCGGGATGTGTTATTTTGGCAGAAAAAAAGCGCAGCCCGAAATTTTTCGGACTGCGCGCTTGTCGAGCGACGGCACTCTTTATTTCTCCTCGCCGAGGATGCGCATCGCTACGTCGAGAATCGTCGTATCGTCGAGCGTCACCACGCCGCCGTCGGGGCCGGGTTCGAAGTGCACGCCCACGCACTCTTTGGATTCGTGCTTGCCGCCGAAATAGTTGCGGACGGTCTCCACGTCGATTCCCAATTCGTCTGCGATGCGCTGCGAACTGCCGCTGGGCAATTTATCCTTGATACGGCGCAATTCGTTAAATGTGATGATCATATCGGTTGAAGTTTAAAGATGATACTTATGCACCAACTAAATTACGACAAATTTATGGAACCGCCAAATTTATCCCCGAAAAAGTGAAAGCCGCAGGAGATTCATCCGGGAGCAAGGCATCGAACAATATTCAGAAAATTCCCGCACCGGAAAACGGGTGCGGGAATTCCATAGGGTGTTTCTCCGGCGCTTCACTCCGCCGGCTCGACATAGATCTGGAACAACAGCGGCGTGAAAGGCAGAATTTCAGTGCTGGTCGACGTGGTGGTGACGGTCTCCGTGTCGGAAGTGTCGTAGGAGGGCGTGTAACCGCTGTAATAAGGGTTGTAGTAGCCGCCCATATACCCGCCGTAATAGCCGGGATAATAGCCGCCGTAGCTGCTGCCGTAGTAGCTGTTGATGTAGTTCAGATAGTTGAGGTAGTCGTAGTAGCTCTGCGTATAGCCGCTCGACGATGAGGAAGGAGACGTCGTGGTACTGCCCTGCTTGCCCTGCGCGCCGTAGCCGTGGGTCGAGACGGTGACGAGCGTCGCCCACTGCCCGAATTTGAGACGGGGCACGGTGTAATACCAGGCCTGGATCATGCCGCCCTTCTCGGGGGTATACTCGATGGCGGTGCCCTGTTTTTTGACCTCGCCGTAGACGATCTTCTTCACTTCGTCGATGTTGGTATCGAAAACGAAGCCGTCGAGGAAACGTCCGATATACCAGATTTTGGCCTTGCCGCTCAACCCCACCGAATCGGCGTCGAGCGTGCGGACATCGGGCACAGAGGCCGCATCGCCGCTGTGGAACCGGGCCAGCAGCGCCTCGTCGATCGCCTGGTCGAGGGCTTCGACCGATGACGCATCGCGATACGGCTCGATGCCCACGGCATAGGGTTCGGCGAAGTGCAGCTTGCGGCCGGGTGCATACCGGAAATCGGCATAGAGCTGCGGCACGGAGTCGCAGACGTTGACCCACCGCTCCGCGATGTTGTAGGGATGATCGGCATCGGTGGGATCGGCCGGCATGACATCGGCGGAAGCCGACGAAAAATCGTCATCGTCCTTTTTCGGAGCATCGTAGATCCGCAATCCGCCGTTCTGCGCATCGCGGCAAAAGGCGTCGACCTCGCTGCCCTCGGCGGCCACCGGGTTCTTGATCGTATCGCAGACGATCATCTCGATGCGCACGGGTTTCCCCGACGACAACGCATACTGACCCTCGTAACCGCCCGTACCCGACAAGTCGCCGACCACGCGCGAAGGGCAATACAACACGACTTTCGCCCCCTTGCGCAACAGCACCTCGCGCGAGGCGAGACGCCGCGCAGGGTCGTCCTTATAGCGATCGAAATACTCCTCGCCGAGCGTCTGCACGTTGCGCATGGCCAGATAGGTGGCCTCGGGCAGGCTGCCGTTCTCCGTACCGCAATAGCGGAAATAAGGCACATAATGGGTCTGTTTGGTGAACGTGCCGGCCAACCGGGCTTCGGCGGCCCGACGCGTGAGGATGATGTCGCCCCCCAGCTCGCGGCCCGAAAAATCGAACTTCACCCAGCACACCGTGTCGTTGACGGGCGCCGCATCCGGCTCGCCGGCATCGAGCACATCGATATAGTAGCTCGCCGCGCCGAACTCCTGCCTGTTGGCCAAAAGCTCCGGGCGATGCTGGACGATCCACGCTTCGAGCGACAGGTCTTCGTAGCGGTCGTAAGACTCGGTCTGCTCCTTGGCGCAGGCGCCCGCCAGCACGGCGACGACGAAAACGACGAAACACAAACGGAAGTTACGCATCATATCCGATATTATCTCTATTCTACTGCTTTTCTACTCTACTTCGTCCACGCTGAAAAAAATCGCTATGGGCGACTCCTTGGGGATGAAATACATATAGGTCTTGTCCCCGTAGGCCATGTCGTAGGTCATGTAGGCCTCGACCCGATCGCCCCGGCGACATCCCAGTAACGCGAGCCGCAGCCCTTTTAGTATGCCGGGATTGCGCATGTCGACCGTGAGCGGCTCGAAATTCCACGCCCCGGGCGTGAGATCCGCCAGCTGCAAATAGGTGCCGAACGCGGGATCGTTGGAATAAAACGGCAGGGTAATCATGCCGAAATTGCTCTCCGTAACGCCCCCGTCGGGGATACCCACGATAGCCGAATTGTTGAATACATAGGCCGTAAACGTGAACGTGACCCACGAACGGTCGGTCACCTCGGGCCGGTTTTCGCGATCGGGATTGAAGTAGTCGTCCGCGTCGATATAGCGGAACACGACATCGCCCAACGTGGTATAGAAAGGTGAACGGCTCCCCTCCTCGTAATCCTCCGCAGGAATCAGTCGCGGCTGGTGCGAACGCTCCAGGAAATTGACGATGCCGGTGATCTGCTTGCCGTGCACGTCCTCCCGGTCGGCGCAACCGACGCAGCAGAGAAGCACCGCGAGCGAACATATGGAAAGAATTTTCGGCATAGAATCGTGCAAATTTACAAAAACAATCGGACTATATCACGACCGACGCCAAAAATGCAAACCAGCCGAAAAATAAAGTCGTCCTACCCCGGGAACACATCCTGCGGGACGATCACCCCTTTCTTCGTGCGTTTGCGCGGAGGGGGCATGAGGTGGTGCTGCAGAATCTGCTGCAAGCGCACGGGATCGACATCCCGCGACAGCTGCCCGCCCTGGGCGATGGCTATGCCGCCCGTCTCCTCGGAGACCACGACGATCAGGGCGTCGGAAACCTCGCTCATGCCGATAGCGGCGCGATGCCGGGTGCCGTAAGACTTGGGAACTTCGCTCTCGGTGACGGGCAGGATACATTTGGCCGCGACGACGCGGTCGTTCTTGATGATCACGGCACCGTCGTGCAAGGGGGCGTTCTTGAAAAAGATATTCTGCAACAAGGCCGTCGACACCTTGGCGTCGACGGTGATACCGCCCTCGGCGATCAACGTGAGGTCGCTATGCCGGCCGATGACGATCAGGGCACCGGTCTTGGTGAGCGACATTTCGCGGCATGCCGTGACGATGGAGCCGACGTCGGTGGGCACCTTCTCCTCGTCGGGAATGAGGAAGCGGGCGATGAAGTCGAGATGCTTGCTGCGCATCCCGATCATCTGCAGGAAGCGCCTCAACTCGGGCTGGAAGACGATGATGAGCGCGATGACGCCCACGGAAATCAACTGTCCGAGGATGGTCGACAACAGCTCCATGTTGAGCGTACGCACCACCACCCACAACAGATAGACGGCGATGATGCCCGAAAGAATGTAAGGCGCATTGGTGCCCTTGGTCATGCGGTAGATCCAGAACATGATCGCGGCCACCGAAACGATGTCGATGAAATCGATGAATGTAAACGGTATGAAACCCATAGCGGCACAAAGATACGAAAAGCCGAGCGCAATGCCAAATTTATTTGAGCATGGCCGAGGC
>CAYSJF010000105.1:0-4350 GCA_964431265.1 uncultured Alistipes sp.
AATACGACCTGTCGAAGGTGCTGTTCATCGCTACGGCCAACAACATCGCCAACATAGCGCCTGCGCTGCGCGACCGCATGGAGATGATCAACATACCGGGCTACCTGCTGGAGGAGAAGGTGCGCATAGCGCTGGATCACCTGCTGCCCAAGCAGCGCGAAGCCCACGGCATCAAGGAGCAGGAGCTGCTGCTCACGCCGGAGATCGTGGAGCAGATCGTTGCGGGCTACACGCGCGAGGCGGGCGTCCGTTCGCTGGACAAGCATCTGGCCAAGATCGCCCGTGCCCGTGCCAAGCAGATCGCGTTCGACGAGGCGTTCGCCCCCGAACTGACGGCGCAGGAGGTGGAAAAGATACTCGGCATGCCGAAGTTCCTGCGCGAGGAGTATGAAGTGGGCGGCCTGACGGGCGTGGTGACGGGCCTGGCCTGGACGGAAGTGGGGGGCGACATCCTCTACATCGAGTCGGTGCTCACCCCCGGCAAGGGCAAGGTGAATCTGACGGGCAACCTGGGCGACGTGATGAAAGAATCGGCGTCGATCGCCCACGAATGGGTGATGGCGCACCATGCGGAGCTGGGCATAGACCCCTCGGAGTTCGAGAAGAACGACATCAACATCCACGTGCCCGAAGGTGCGATCCCCAAGGACGGCCCCTCGGCGGGCATCACGATGGTGACGTCGATCGTGTCGGCCTATACGGGCCGCAAGGTGCGCGAGCGCATCGCCATGACGGGCGAAACGACGCTGCGCGGCCGTGTGATGCCCGTGGGCGGGGTGAAAGAGAAGATTCTGGCGGCCAAGCGCGCCGGCATCGACACGCTGATCCTCTCGGAAGAGAACCGCAAGGACATCGCCGAAATCAAACCCGAGTATATCGAAGGCCTGACGTTCCACTATGTCCGCACCAACGACGACGTGCTGAAGCTGGCGCTGGAATAAGGTGAAAGGTGAAAGGTGAAAGGTGAAAGGTGAAAGGTGAAAGGTGAAAGGTGAAAGGCCCCCTGTTACCTCTCTTCTTAATGTGCGGTCGAGGAGTCTTCGTAGAATTGTGAATTCTGAATTGCGAATTATGAATTTCATCGCCATCATTCCGGCGCGTTATGCTTCGACGCGTTTTCCCGGCAAGCCGCTGGCGCTGCTGGGCGGCAAGCGGGTGATCGAACGGGTATATGAGCAGGTGGTCGGGGTGCTGGATGCTGCCGTTGTCGCCACCGATGACGAACGTATCCGCGATGCGGTGCTGGCGTTCGGCGGCCGTGTCGAGATGACCTCGCCCGAGCACCGGAGCGGCACCGACCGCTGCCGGGAAGCCTACGAGAAAGTGTGCGCCCGGGAAGGGCGTGCGTATGACGCGGTGATCAACGTGCAGGGCGACGAACCGTTTATCCGGGCGTCGCAGTTGGAGACCGTGATGCGGTGCTTCGACGATCCGGCGACGGACATCGCTACGCTGGTGAAGCCCTTTGCGGCGACCGACGGTCTCGGCGCCCTGGAGAACCCCAATTCGCCCAAGGTGGTGCTGGACGCCGAGTCGCGGGCCATCTACTTCTCGCGCTCGGTGATCCCCTATTTGCGTGGCGTGCCCCGTGAAGAGTGGCTGGCGCATCATACGTTCTACAAGCATATAGGTCTCTACGCATTCCGGGCCGACGTGCTCCGGGCCGTCACGGACTTGCCCCAGTCGCCGCTCGAAAAGGCCGAGTCGCTGGAGCAGCTCCGCTGGCTGGAGAACGGCTATCGGATCGGCGTGGGGATTTCGGAGGTGGAGACCATAGGGATCGACACGCCCGAAGACCTGGAAAAAGCGGAAAAGTTTCTCCATGCAAAGTTTTGAGTCCGGCGAGACGAAATGAGACGGGTGAAAAGCGAAAGGAGCAGAAGTTTTAATTGTATGAATTGTGCCTTGAAATTCATTGCCGGGCCGTGCGTGATCGAATCGGCCGAATTGCTGGATACGGTGGCCGAGCGCCTGAAGGCGGCGGGCAGTCGTCTGGGGGTGGAGATCATCTTCAAGGCGTCGTTCGACAAAGCCAACCGGACGTCGCTGGGGTCGTTTCGCGGCCCGGGCATCGACAAGGGGCTGCAGATGCTCTCCGACGTGCGCAGCAAATGGGGGCTGAAGCTCCTGACGGACATCCACGAAGCCTGGCAGGCGGGGCCTGCGGGCGAGGTGGTCGACGTGTTGCAGATTCCGGCGTTCCTCTGTCGCCAAACCGACCTTCTGATCGCGGCCGCCAAAACGGGCAAGACGGTGAATATCAAGAAGGCGCAGTTTCTCTCGGGCGCCGACATGCGCTATCCCTATGAAAAGGCGCTCGAATCGGGTGCGGCCGAAATATGGCTCACCGAGCGCGGCAACAGCTTCGGCTACAACAATTTGGTGGTCGACTTCCGCAACATCCCCGACATGCTGCGCATAGCGCCGACGGTCGTTATGGACTGCACGCATTCGGTGCAGCGTCCGGGGGCGGGCGACGGCACGACGAGCGGCAACCGCGAATTCGTGCCTGCGATGGCGCTGGCGGCCAAGGCGTTCGGTGCCAACGGATTCTTCTTCGAGGTGCACCCCGATCCCGACCGTGCGAAAAGCGACGGGCCGAACATGCTGCGGCTCGACGACATAGAGAACGTGATGGAGAGTTTGTTGTAAAATGAGTGCGATGGATAAGACGCAGGTGCTGGAGGTGGCCCGCAAGGCCATCCGTACCGAGATGCTGGCGCTCCGCGATCTGGAGGAGCGGCTGGGCGACGAATTCGTGGCGGCCGTGGAGGCGATTCTGGCGAGCCGCGGCAAGTGCATCGTCACGGGCATGGGCAAGTCGGGGCTGGTGGGCCGCAAGATCGCAGCGACGCTGGCTTCGACGGGGACACCGAGTTTTTTCCTCCACCCGGGCGAGGCGTTTCATGGCGATCTGGGCATGATCTCGCCGGACGATATCGTGGTGGCGCTGTCGTACTCGGGCGAGACGGACGAAATTCTGAAGATCGTGCCTTTCATCCACTCGAACGGCAACAAACTGATCTCGATGACGGGCAACCCCGAATCGGCGCTGGCGAAGCATTCGGACGTGCATCTGGACGTGGGGGTGAAGGAGGAGGCCTGCATCCTGCATCTGGCTCCGACCAGCTCGACGACGGCGCAGATCGCCATGGGCGATGCGCTGGCCGTGTCGCTCATGCAGCTGCGGAGCTTCACGAGCGTGGATTTCGCGCGGCTGCATCCGGGCGGCAGCTTGGGACGTCGGCTGCTGATGACCGTGGGCAACGTGATGCGCTCGCACGATCTGCCGGTGGTGGCGCCCGACTGTCCGGCGACGGAGATGATCCATGCCATATCGAAAGGCGGCCTGGGACTTATCGTGGTCTGCGACGGCGACAAGATCGAGGGTATCGTGACCGACGGCGACGTGCGACGAGCCATGGAACGCCGCCGTGCCGATTTCTTCAACATCGTGGCGGCGGACATCGCGACGCCGCATCCCAAGACGGTGAGCGCCGACGAGAAACTCATCGACGCCGAGAAAACCATGACCCGCAACAAGGTGACTTCGCTGCTGGTGACCGATGCCGCCGGCAAACTGCAGGGCGTGATTCAGATTTACGACATCAAACTATAGGCGTCGTTCCACATCTGACACTGTGTCATGATGGTGTCGAGCGCATCCTCCTGTCCGGCAGGTGGGTAATCGTACTTTTTGAGTAGCCGTTTCACGATGCGGCGCATGCCGGCCTGTGCACTCTCCTTCAAATTCCAGTCGATAGTTTTGTTGGCGCGCAGGGCCTCGGTCAGCTCGCGTGTGATGGCGATCAACTTATCCTCTGTAAAAGATATTTTCATGTGTTCATTGAGGGCGAATTTGACCTCGCTGAACAGTGTTGCCATCTGGTCTTTGGACAGATACAGTCTTCCCGCCCATGTGGACGTAGGTTGCGGGGAGACCGATGTTCGGACAATTTTAATAAGATCAAGATTATTTGCCGATGCAGAAATGAAACGTAAATCGCTAATTATTTGCTTATTATGTTGTCGTGCGCTTCTGTTTCCTGCTTCGTTGTAAATACGCGGCAAATTGTTTTTTGACGGATTTTTGGATGAAATTATTTTTCCGGCAGGATGTAATGCGGGTTATTTCAGCCGGCTGATTCTTTTTACAATATTCAATGTTGTTATCTGCTATTATATCTAATAGTAAAATAATTTTTATTTGCACCTTTTAGGGTATAACTTATCCCTAAACGAGGATGCTTAACAAGGCTCTGCAAATGAAAATCACCCCGGCCGAAGTATATTCCGGTCGGGGTGAGATCGTTAGAATCGGACTTGTCGGACTGCCTGTTTCAATGCTGG
>CAYSJF010000106.1:0-4347 GCA_964431265.1 uncultured Alistipes sp.
TAAATCTTCATTAGAGGTGTGGTTGGAACATGGGTCAATCTCATTTACCGATACATCGATGCGGGCGAGCCATGCGGGGTATGCCTCGAGCACCCAGTTGCCCCACTCGCCGTACCAGGCATAGCCCGTGCGCCGCTCGGCAGGTACCTCCTCCAGCGAATGGACTTTGACGCTGGCGCGCGTGGCGAAGAAATAGTCGTCGCGATCCGGCTCGTAGTAGCGCGCCCAAATGGGTGCGGCATCGGGATCGTCGACCAAGCGACGGTCTTTCTTGATCTCGGGAGCATCGGGCAGCCCCTCGGGCGCGGCGACAGTGACGATCTTCTTGCCCTCGATCTTCGTCCGTTCGAACCATGCGACAGCCGATTTCACGGCGTCGACGACCTCGGGCGAAGGATGCTCGATACGCATCAGGAGCAACACGACCGTGGTGCTTTCATTCGTAACCAACCCCGGCAATTCGAACGCCCGGGCACCGACGGGTGCCAGCGTCCGGTGGTCGCACTGCTGCGGCCAAATGGTCTTCACGCCGTCGCGCACCCACTGGCAGCGCAGCAGCAGATCGAGACCCCGATCCCACGAGCGCCGGATGCGCGTCCGCAGCTTGCGGTCGACCCAGGCATAGCGCGGCTGCTCCTGGAGGATGTCCAGCCACAGCCAAAGCACGCCGGGCATGACGTTATCGTTGAACGTGATGGCATCGACGTCCCAGCCTCGCCAGCCGCCGTGGGGATACTGGATCGAAAGGATATACTCCACGCCCCGGAGTGCGGCGGCGCGGTAGCGCTTGTCGCCGGTGACGCGGTAGGCCTCCGAAAGGTAGGCGATCTGCGTGTAGATGTTGCCATTGTCGAGCGTACTGCTGCGATAGCGCGGCGAGAGCGACTGCATGACCGAATCGGGATCGCTCTTTGCCATCATGTCGAGATTCTTGGCCCAGCCGCCGTCCGCATTCTGATAAGCAAGGATGTTGTCGGCGATCTCGCGGAACTGCCCGGGCGAGAAACGGGGATAGCTCCGCTCCCGATTGGCTTTCAACCAGCGGTTGACCGACAAATCGAAATCACCGGCATCTTGAGCAAAAGCAGCGCCGAGCGACGCAGACAACATAATGAACAAAAGTATCTTGCGCATGGTCACATCAAGTGCTATTCGAATAATTGTTCGACCTTGGCGACTACATCGTCGACCTCGGGATCGAGCGGGAAGACCAGATCGGGCTGCAGATACCAAAGTTCCTTGCCCTCCTTGAACAGCTGCTCGCCGCCGCCCGTGATGTTGAGCATGACGGTGGCCGACTTATCGATCTTGCCGTCGGCTACCGCCTTGATGAGCGATGCCGTGGCGACGCTGGGCGCCGGGTGGATGTCGACGCCCTCGGTCTCCAGGAAGAGCTTGGCGGCCTTGCGGGCCTGTGCATTGGTAGCGACGAGGACGTCGCCGCCAGTGGCTTTCAACGCGTCGTAGAGTCCGCCGGCGAGGCCATAGGGCGGGCGGCGGTTGGACAAAACCTTGGCGTCGATGATCTCGGCATCGCGGCGCGCCTTGTCGTCGTCGTAAGGCAGCATCTGGCGCGAATCGGCCCGCCAGGCATCGTACATCGGCACGAAAGGCGCATTCTGCGAAACCATCAGCTTCATGATGTTGGTGCCGAAACGCCCGTCCTCTATGAGACGCATGTTGGCCTCCCACGCGGCGATGGCCCCGGTACCGGAACCCACGGCCTGGAAATAGTAGTCGGGGATGCGGCCGATAGTGGTGACGGCCGAGAGCACCGTGGTGGCCATGCCGTCGCGGCGGGCGATGTTCTTGGCGCCGCCCTCGGCATAGAATCCCTCGGCTTTCAAAGCGAGGTTCGACAGATGGATCGCATCGAAATAGTCGCCGCCTTTCTCGCACGAAATGAGCTTGACGCAGGGGTTCAGCGGCTTCTCGAACCACAAGGCGCCGATGTTATCGTAAGGCACGGCGAGCAGCAGCGGGATGCGGTTGTCGGAACATACCTTGGCGAAAGCGCGCGCCGTATTGCCGGCCGAAGCGACGACCAAGACACGTTTCTCGTCCTCGGCAGCGCGGGCGCAGACCGAATAGGCCTCGGTCTCCTTGAACGAGCAGGTGCTCATCGAAGCCCCCACGGCGGGATTGTAGCCGTTGAACGTAATCCACAGATTTTCCAATCCGAGGTATTCGCCCAACCCCTTGCTCCGGTAGGTGACGGGGGCCGACGACCCTTTGAGCATGCGCTTGACCGGCAGCCAGTCGGCGAACTTGTAGAGGCCGAATGCGTCGGACTTGACGTCGAGCTGCTTCTTGGCATACTTGGCACGAACGAGCGACGGGGTTTTGCAGGCCCGATCTTCGAGCGTCCAGCCCTCGTCGTCGAATTCCCGGCCCGTGGCTACGCACGCGAGCGTATAGGATGTGGGAGCGAATTTTTCCATTTATCTGAAGTTTACGGTTATGACATGCGGTTTTTGAAATCCTCGTAGCCGAACTCGCGCACGACCTCCGTGCGGCCGTTGCGGCGGGCGATGACGATCGAGGGATGATGCACCCCGTTGAACATGGTGGTCTTGACCATCGTATAGTGGATCATGTCCTCGAAGACGATGCGGTCGCCGACCTGCGGGTCGCGGTCGAATGCCCAGTCGCCGCAGTAATCGCCCGCCAGACAGCTGGCACCGCCCATGCGCCACCGTTTCTCGCCCTCGGCAGGTTCGTGCGCCCCGACGATAGCGGGTTTGTAGGGCATTTCGAGGCAGTCGGGCATGTGACAGGCGAACGACACGTCGAGCATGGCGGTATGGACGCCCACGTTCTCGACGATATCCTCGACGGTGGAAACGAGGTAACCTGTGCGCCAGGTGAACGCGCTGCCGGGTTCGAGAATCAGCCGCAGGCGGGGGTGCCGCGCCCGGAACTCCCGCAGGATGCGGATCAGCTCGTCGCAATCGTAATCGGTATGCGTCATCAGATGCCCGCCGCCCATGTTGAGCCATTCGACCTGCGGCAGCAGGTGGCCGAAACGCAGCTCGACAGCTTCCAACGCCCGGCGCAGATGCTCGGGACGCGATTCGCACAAGACATGGAAATGCAACCCCTCAATGCCTGCGGGCAACTTCTCCAGCTGCTCGGGCACGACGCCCAACCGCGACCCGGCGACGCAGGGATTGTAGAGGTCGGTTTCGACTGGCGAATAACCGGGATTGATGCGCAAGCCGCACGACACGCCGTTGATGAGCGCCCGCTGGCCGAACCGCGCGAACTGCGCGACGGAGTTGAACGTGATATGGTCGCTGCAACGCAGGATTTCGTCGAAATCGCGATCGGAATAGGCCGGCGCATAGGTATGGGCCGGACGCCCGAACTCCTCCAGCACGAGCCGGGCCTCGGCGGCCGACGAAGCCGTAGCCCCGTCGGAATGCCGCGCCAACTCGGAAAAGATGCTCCACATGGCGCAAGCCTTGAGCGCGACGATGACCTCGGCGCCCGATTCGCGCCGCACGCGGTCGATGACAGCGAGATTGCAGTCGAGCAACGTCTCGTCGAGCACGTAACAAGGGGCGGGCAAGCGGTCGAAATCGATCATGCGAAATTTCCGTTTTGAAAAAAGATCATGCAAAATTAACAAAATCGCCGACAAAACCGACGCGACACCAGGAAAAATAAGTATTTATACCCAAAGGCCCCGCAACTGCTGCGGCAAAATCCTGTTGGGCTGCATGGCGAGCAGGCTTCAAAAAAAGCCCTTTCCACAAGGGAAAGGGCCGTAATATCGAACATAGTTTTATACTTCTAATTTCACACTTCGATGTCGACATCGAACAACTCGTGCCACGGCAGCCCCTGCGGCCCGAGTTCGGCGAGGAACGGATCGGGATCGAACTCCTCGACGTTGAAGACGCCGGCACCGCGCCACAACCCCTTGGCCCACATCGAAGCACCCAGCGCGGCGGGCACGCCCGTGGTGAAGCTGACGGCCTGCGTGCCGGTCTCCTTGTAGGCGGCTTCGTGGTCGCAGTTGTTGTAGATACAATAGGTGCGCTCCTTGCCGTCCTTGACACCGCGGATGCGGCAGCCGATAGAAGTCTGACCGTGGTAGTTGGCGCCCAGCGACTTGGGATCGGGCAACACGGCCTTGAGGAACTGGATGGGCACGATCTCGACGCCGTTGTAGATGATCGGATCGATGCGTGCCATGCCGATGTTCTGGATCACGCGCAAGTGCGTAAGGTACTCCTGCCCGAAAGTCATCCAGAAACGGGCGCGCTTGATCGAGGGGTAGTTCTTGACGAGCGACTCCAACTCCTCGTGGTAGATCACATAGGATTCGCGCTCGCCGATGCC
>CAYSJF010000107.1:0-4209 GCA_964431265.1 uncultured Alistipes sp.
TTCACCGAGTCGGTACGCATGTAGGTGATGAGTCCCTGCTCGTAGAGGTGCTGCGCCACGGACATGGTTTGCGAGACGGACATGCCCAGCTTGCGGCTGGCCTCCTGCTGGAGCGTCGAGGTGGTGAACGGCGGTGCCGGATAGCGCTGCGCCGGTTTCTCCTCGGCCTTGCTTACGGTGAATTCGGCGCCGACGGCGCTCTGCAGGAATGCTTCAGCCTCGGCGCGGGTCGCGAAGCGCGACGAAAGCTCGGCCTTGAAGAGCGTCTTGTCCGGGTCGGACGCGGCATGGAACTGTGCCACGACGCGGAAGTAGGGCGACGAGTCGAACGCGATGATTTCGCGCTCGCGCTCGACGAGCAGCCGCACGGCGACCGACTGCACGCGACCGGCCGACAGCGAGGGCCGCACCTTCTTCCACAGCACGGGCGACAGCTCGAAACCCACCAGACGGTCGAGCACGCGGCGCGCCTGCTGGGCGTTGACCAGATCCATGTTGACCGTGCGGGGATTCTCTATGGCGTCGAGGATCGCCTGCTTGGTGATTTCGTGGAAGACGATGCGCTTGGTACGCTCGACGGGGAGACCCAACACTTCGGTCAGGTGCCAGGCGATGGCTTCTCCTTCGCGGTCTTCATCGGAGGCGAGCCACACGGTCTTGGTCTTGGCCAGGCGCGACAGCTCGTCGACTACTTTCTTTTTGTCGGTCGGCACCTCGTAGACGGGGGCGAAGCCCTCTGCGATGCGGATGCCGAGGTCTTTCTTCGAGAGGTCGCGGATGTGGCCGAAGCTCGACTTGACGATGAAATCCTTGCCGAGGAACTTCTCGATGGTCTTGGCCTTGGCGGGCGACTCGACGATAACTAAATTCTCCTGCATGGCGTTGATGTATGCTTTTCTGAAAATGCGAAAACCTAAGTGCTCGACTTAGGTTGGCGCAGGGCGGTTGCGATCGGGTTATTTCTTCAGTAGGTTGTAGGTCATTTCGAAACGGATCGGGGCGCTGTTGGTCTGTGCATCGTCCGCCATGCCCTGAAGCACCGTATAGCGGCTCGTGAAGAGTCCGTAGGCTTCGGGCGCCGCGTAGATCGTGCGGCCGGCGATGTTCGCCGGGTCGATGTCGCGGCCCTCGCGTTCGGCCTCCTCGCGCTCGGCGAGGTAGCTGTTCCAGAGCTGTTGGACATGTCCCGTGATGTCGAACGTGTAACAGCCCCGACTGCGGTTGATGTAGCCGTCGTAGTTCAAATCCAGATCGTAGACCTTTTCTCTATAATAGTTGTAGTCCGAGATGGCCGTCAGAGTCATGAAGTCGGTGTAGAGACCGATCCGTTCGGGCGCCGCATCCATCTGTCCGATCAGTCGATCCGGATTCCCGAGCATCGTCTGCTCCCAATCGTAGTCGCTGTCGGAGAAGTAGATCGACATGCAGACCTGGCTGAACGCCAAAGTCGAGAATTCGTAGCCCTCCTTGTTGGCCGCTGCGATCTCCTGCTCCAGCGCATCGAAGAAATCCTGCGTGAAAGTGATTCCCGTGATGACGCCGCCCATGCCTTCGACGATCACCCGATGGTCGAGCCGCTCGTTCGCCAGAATCTCCGTCCCGGGTTTGCGCAGCGAGGCGGGATCGATCTGCGAACCCTGCGTGTAGTCGCGCGCGAGCGTGTTGATCGAGTTGTTGCCGTAGGTGGGCGAGAAGTCGGTGTCCTTGAAGATGTAGAGCAGACTCACGGTGTCTTTCACCAGCGAGGGGTCTTTCTCGACGCGGGTGCGGCCGTAGACGGCCAGACCCGACCCCGACAGGTCGAGCGCATACATGCCGCCCGTGCCCTCCTCGCTTTGATCCGCTGCAGGACGGATATAGAGACCCTTGAACTCCTCGAACCATTGGGCCAGGCTGTCGGCGGTGGTGTAGACCGAATAGTCGCCCGCATATTTGCCGCTCTGGAGCAGCAGCCGGTCGATGAACTCGCGTCCTTTCGCAGTGTGCTCCAGCGTCACGGCCGTGGCGGCGGGGCCGGTGGCCGTGTCGTCGGGGAACGTGAACGTGAAGAGCGGCTCCGTATCCACATAGGGCGTCGGATCGAAATCGAGGTAGAAGATCGTATCGGTCGAGAAAGGGTCTTTCGTGATTTCGTAGATGTGGTAGAGCTGCGAAGTGGCGGTGTCGAGACCGTAGCTCGAGATCGAAAGCAGCAGCTGCGCGGAGTCGAAGATCGGCCGCTCGCCGAAAGCGCCGTCGCCGACGGAGGTGTAGTAGAGATACTGGGTCAGGAAACCCGCCGAGCGCACCCCGATCGTGTTGTCGTACTGCGACCCCATGTAGCCGTAGGAGATGTTCGACGAGCAGATCGAATCGGTCTGGAACAGACGTGTTTCGACATATTTTTTGGGGTTCGGTTCGCCTTTGCGGGGAAAAGCCGTCCAGCCGGCCCGCATCTGCTGGTTGTCGGGCACGAGATTGGCCCCCAGCGAATCGTCGACCGTGGTACAGCCGGTGGCGAGGGCCGCTCCGGCGAGCACGATCGCCGCGGCGGACAGGATGCGACGTAACCTATCGGATTTCATCATAGAATCGGTTGTAATTATCGAAAAAGTCCTCGGCCTCGGGCGACTGGTATTCGAGCATCGGCTTGCCGCTTCGGCGGGCGATGTCGAGCACCTTGGGGTCGACGTCGGCCGATGCCGCGATCACGCCGTCGGCATATTCCATAACGAAATGGCAGAGATTTTCGTATGACGGAGTATCGAGAATCGACAGATTTTCGTCGGCGACCCCTTCGCCGGCGACCTTCGAACCGAAGCCCTTGTCCAACGTTCCGGCGAACTTGTCGTCGTAGAGCGAGACGACCACCTTCACGTCGCGGAAGATCGGATCGTCGGCGAAAACCCGCTTCAGATAGACCGGTACCACGCCCGTGAACCAGCCGTGGCAATGGACGATCGAGGGCGCCCAGCGCAGCTTCTTGACCGTTTCGAGCACGCCGCGGGCGAAGAATATGGCCCGCTCGTCGTTGTCGGCGAATTCGCGGCCTTCGGCATCGTGCAGCACGGCCTTGCGCGAGAAGTAGTCGTCGTTGTCGATGAAGTAGATCTGTACGCGTGCGGCCGGGATCGACGCCACCTTGATGATGAGCTGGTGGTCGTTGTCGTCGATGATCAGATTCATGCCCGAGAGGCGGATCACCTCGTGCAGCTGATGGCGGCGTTCGTTGATGCACCCGTAGCGGGGCATGAAGGTGCGGATTTCGTTGCCGCGCTCCTGCATCGCCTGCACCAGCGAACGACATAACACGGATGCCTCCGTTTCGGGGAGGTAGGGCATTATTTGCTGACAGACATACAGAATCTTGCTTGCCATGAATCGTAAGTTTTAATGTCTCGGAGTCGATTTCCCGCAATCCCTCCCGATGAACCCGTGGCGCCCCGAACGCAAAGCGGTCTGCAAATGTCCCGGGGCGCCGCCTATCTTCTGCAAAGATAGTGAAAATTTATTAAAGAATGAGCATCGCGTCGCCGTAAGTGCCGAAGCGATAGCCCTCCTCCTTGGCGATCTTGTAGGCGTTCATCACGGTGTCGTAGCCTCCGAACGCGGCCACCATCATCAGCTGGGTGGAGTAGGGCAGGTGGAAGTTCGAGACCATGGCGTCGGCCACCGAGAAGTCGTAGGGCGCGAAGATGAACTTGTTCGTCCACCCCTCCATGGGCTTGATCGTGCCGCCCGTGGAGACGGCCGTCTCGATCGCCCGCATGACGGTGGTGCCGATCGCCACGACCTTGTGCCCGTCGCGCTTGGCCCGGTTGACCGTCTGCGCCGCCTGTTCGGTGACGAAGAACTGCTCGGAGTCCATCTTGTGCTTCGAGAGGTCTTCGACGTCGACCGTGCGGAAGTTGCCCAGACCCACGTGCAGCGTGATGAAAGCGCTGTCTATACCTTTGATCTCCATGCGTTTGAGTAGGTGTTTGGAGAAGTGCATGCCCGCCGTCGGAGCAGCCACGGCGCCCTCCTTGGCGGCGAAGATGGTCTGGTAGCGCTCGGCGTCCTGGGGTTCGACTTTCTCGCGCACCCACTTGGGCAGCGGGGTTTCGCCCAGCGCGAAAAGTGCCTCCTTGAACTCCTCGTACGAGCCGTCGAACAGGAAACGCAGCGTGCGGCCCCGCGAGGTGGTGTTGTCGATCACCTCGGCCACCAGCAGGTCGTCGTCGCCGAAGT
>CAYSJF010000108.1:0-4191 GCA_964431265.1 uncultured Alistipes sp.
CTCGGCCAGGGCCAACGGCGCCGACGTGGTGTTGATCGACACGGCGGGCCGTCTGCACAACAAGGTGGGTTTGATGAACGAGCTGACCAAAATCCGCAACGTCATGGCCAAGGTCGTGCCCGACGCGCCGCACGAAGTGATGCTGGTGCTCGACGGCTCGACGGGCCAGAACGCTTTCGAGCAGGCCCGGCAGTTCACCCAGGCCACGCAGGTCACCTCGCTGGCGATCACCAAGCTCGACGGCACGGCCAAGGGCGGCGTGGTGATCGGCATCAGCGACCGGTTCGACATCCCGGTGCGCTACATCGGCATCGGCGAAGGAGTCGACGACCTGCGCATCTTCGACCGCAAAGAGTTCGTCGACGCGCTGTTCGGCAAAGAGAACGACCGCACCGAAGCATGAAAAAAATCAACGTCATCACCCTCGGCTGCTCGAAAAACACCGTCGACAGCGAGCACCTCATGGCGCGACTGGCCGCGGCGGGCTACGAGGTGGCGTTCGACAGCGACCGCACCGACGCCAAGACGGTGGTCATCAACACCTGCGGCTTCATCGGCGATGCCAAGCAGGAATCCATAGAGATGATCCTGCGCGCCGCCGAGGCCAAGAAAGCGGGGAAAATCGAGCGGTTGTTCGTCATCGGCTGCCTGGCCGAACGCTATGCCGACGAGCTGCGCGCCGAGATTCCCGAAGTCGACGACTATTTCGGCGCCCGCACGTGGGACGGCATCGCCCGGGCATTGGGCGCCGCGGAGATCGCCGCAACGCCCACGGAACGTTACTTGACCACCCCCCGCCACTATGCCTACCTGAAGATTTCGGAGGGCTGCAACTGGAAATGCGGCTACTGCGCCATTCCGCTCATCCGCGGGCCGCATGTCTCGGTGCCGATGGAGGTGCTGGAGGAGGAGGCCCGCAAACTGGCGGCGCAAGGCGTCAAGGAGCTGATAATCATCGCTCAAGACACTACCTACTACGGTCTCGACCTCTACGGCCGCCGGATGCTGGCCGAGTTGCTGCGGCGTCTCTGCCGCATCGACGGCATCGAGTGGCTCCGCCTCCACTACGCCTACCCCGCCGGATTCCCCGACGAAGTGATCGCGACGATGGCCGACGAACCGAAAATCTGCAAATACCTCGACATCCCCTTCCAACACATCGCCGACCGCCAGCTCGCGGCCATGCTGCGCCGCCATACCAAGGCCGAAGCGATGGAGCTGATCGGCAAGCTGCGGCGGGCGATTCCCGATCTGGCGCTGCGCACGACCCTGCTGGTGGGCTATCCGGGCGAAAGCGAAGCCGACTTCGCCGAGTTGGAGGCATTCGTGCGCGAAGTGCGCTTCGAGCGTCTGGGCGTCTTCGCCTACTCCGAAGAGGAGGGCACCCACTCGGCGCTGCGCCTGCACGACGACGTGCCCGACGCCGTGAAGCAGGAGCGCGTGGAACGGATCATGGCCCTGCAGTGCGACATCTCCGCGGAGAACAACCGCCGCCGCGTGGGCCGCACCGAGCGGACGATCGTCGATTCGCGGCAGGGCGATTTCTACGTGGGCCGCACGCAATACGACTCGCCCGAGGTGGATCAGGAGGTGTTGATCCCCGCTGCGGGCCGACGGCTGCAAAGCGGCCGTTTCTACGACATCCGGATCACCGCGGCATCGGACTACGACCTCTACGGCGAGGTCGCGGGAAAATAAAATTTGCGTATTCCCGTTCTTTTTCGTACCTTTGAAAGGGAAACGGAAATTCTTGCCGCAAGTCATGACCGACAAAAGCGTGATAGGAAATATCGAGACCCGGGTACGGCAGCTTATCGAGGAGCACCGTCGGCTGAAGCAGGCCTGCGCCGAACTCACGACCCAGCGCGACACGCTGCTCGACGAAAAGCGCACGCTCGAAGCCCGCATCCGCGAACTCGATGCCCAGGTGGCACGCATGCAACTGGTCGAAGGATTAGCGGGAGGAGGCCGCGACCGGGACAAGGCGCGGGCACGCGTCAACCGTCTTATGCGGGAGGTGGACAAGTGCATCGCCCTGCTCGAACGACCGGAAGAACGGCAGGAGAGCGACGAACGGCCGACGACCCCGGCAGCCGACTCGTCGCAGCCGGCCGATACGATGCAGCAAAGCGAGGAAAGCGCCGGGATGCCGGAGGATGCCTGAAAACGAAAAAAACGCGACTGAATGGCCAAGCAAGCGATCACGTTGAAGATAGCCGGCAAGAGCTACCCGCTCAACATCGAGAGCGGGAAAGAGGAGGCTTACCGCCTGGCCGAGCGCGAGGTGAACAACTACCTGGCCCTCATCAAGCAGCAGAACATCCGCAACTGGGGCGAGCAGGATTATCTGTCGATGACGGCGCTCAAGTTCGCCATAGCCAACGTGGCGGCCCGCTTGAGCCGCGAACCGGATGCGGACGACTTGGGGAGGTTAGAGCAGCTCGACCGGCAGCTCGACGACTACCTCAACGCCCCGGAAGGATAAATCCCTTTCAAGCGGGCGTTGCAGGAGCAGCGGAACCGACAACGAGTTCGGCTCTGCCCTCGGCTTACGAAAACGTTCAATTGCTTGCAGGTTTTCCCGCCTCGGCATAGCTCAAGTAAACTTGGCTCTGCCCTCGGCTTACGAAAACGTTCAACTGCTTGCAGGTTTTCCCGCCTCGGCATAGCTCGTGCAAGCACGGCTCTGCTCTCGGCTTACGAAAACGTTCTTTTACATACTGAATCCACCCGCATAGGTTCCTTGGAGTTTTGCGAAACTGAACACTTCTTACATCGGAGCAACTCGGGGCGCTTCAAAACCAGGCCTTGACCCCGCAAGGGGTGCACGCTGCGCGTGCCGTTGGAAGGTTGCGATGGCCGGAGCCTCCATACCTGACTGATCTTGCAGATTCGTCAAACGAACGCAAGGGACCGTGCGGTTTTTTTATGACCCTTTTCGACAGGCCGGGTGCAAAGCCGAACTCGTGCGCGCTTTGCCGAGGCAAGAAAAGATACGTGAACATGAATTTTTAACACCCAATAATTAAAAAACGACCGAATCTATGAATATCACCGTTATCTGGGCCTGCATTTCCGCCGTGACGGCCGTCGCGATCTATGCCGCGGCGACCAATTTGGTGGCCCGCACCTCGATCCGCAAGCGGCGCGAGGCGGCCCTCAAGGAGGCCGAGGCCGAAGGCGAAATGCTCAAGAAGGAGAAGATTCTCCAGGCCAAAGAGAAGTTCATGCAGCTCAAGAGCGAGCACGACCGTCAGGTCAACGAACGCAACCAGAAGATCGCCCAGAGCGAACAGCGCGCCCGGCAGATCGAGCAGAACCTCCAGAACCAGCAGCGCGATCTGGACAACAAGATCCGCGAGAACGACCGGCTGAAAGAGCAGGTGCAGAACCAACTGCAGATTCTGGAGCACAAGAAAGAGGAGATCGACCAGATGAAGCGCGAGCAGAACGTGCGTCTGGAGCAGATTTCGGGCATGAGCACCGAAGAAGCCAAGAACATCCTCATCGAGAACATGAAGGCCGAGGCGAAGACCGAAGCCGCCGCCTACATCAACGAGACGATCGAGGAGGCCAAGATGACCGCCTCGAAAGAGGCCAAGCGCATCATCGTAGCGTCGATCCAGCGCGTAGCGACCGAGACGGCGATCGAGAATGCCGTGACGGTGTTCAACATCGAGAGCGACGAGGTCAAGGGCCGCATCATCGGCCGCGAGGGCCGCAACATCCGCGCGCTGGAAGCCGCCACGGGCATCGAGATCATCGTCGACGACACGCCCGAGGCGATCATCTTGAGCGGCTTCGACCCGGTGCGTCGCGAGATCGCACGGCTGTCGCTCCACCAGCTGGTCACCGACGGCCGCATCCATCCCGCCCGCATCGAGGAGGTGGTGGCCAAAGTCCGCAAGCAGATCGAGGAGGAGATCGTAGAAGTGGGCAAGCGCACGACGATCGACCTGGGCATCCACGGCCTGCATCCCGAGCTGATCCGCATGATCGGCAAGATGAAATACCGCTCGTCCTACGGTCAGAACCTCCTGCAGCACGCCCGCGAAACGGCCAACCTGGCCGGCATCATGGCTTCGGAGCTGGGACTGAACCCCAAGATCGCGCGGCGCGCAGGTCTGCTGCACGATATCGGCAAGGTGCCCGACGACGAACCCGAACTGCCGCACGCCATCATCGGCATGA
>CAYSJF010000109.1:0-4083 GCA_964431265.1 uncultured Alistipes sp.
GCTTTCGAGGCCCGCAAGGGCTATTTCGAGGAGGCCGACGGCGGTACGATCTTCCTCGACGAGGTGGCCGAGCTGCCGCTCTCGACCCAGGCGCGATTGCTGCGCGTGCTGCAGACGGGCGAGTTCCTGCGCGTCGGTTCGTCGAAGGTGCAGAAGACCGATGTCCGCGTGGTCGCCGCCACGAATGTCGATCTGCCGCAGGCGATCGCTTCGGGCCGGTTCCGCGAAGACCTCTACTATCGGCTGGGCACCGTGCCCATCGTCGTGCCTGCGCTGCGCGAGCGGCCCCAGGATATTCCGCTGCTGTTCCGCAAGTTCGCCTCCGACGTCGCCGTGCAGTACCGCATGCCGGCCGTCACGCTCGACGACGGGGCACGGCAGTTGCTCATGGACTACCATTGGCGGGGTAACATCCGCCAGCTGAAGAACGTGGCCGAGCAGATTTCGGCCATCGAGCAGTCGCGCGTGGTCACGGCCGAGATTTTGAGCCGCTATCTGCCCGAGCAGCATGCCGGCGCGCCCATGACTACGGGCGGCATGGTGTCCGACGATGCGATGTCGTCCGAGCGCGAGTTGCTTTACAAGGTGTTGTTCGACATGCGGGCCGATATCAACGAGCTGAAACGCATGCTCGGCGAACTGATGCAGGGTGCCGGGCTGCACCGGCCTGCCGCGGGTGTCGACATCAAGGCGCTGCTGCCTTCGGCGGCTCAAAGCGCCGCCTATCCTGCGCCGACGTCGGCCGCGCAGGGCGGAGATTACGCCCCCGTGTCGGTCTTCGCCGAGAGCGAGGACGTCACCGACGAGCCGGTGCGCGAGATGACCAAGGCCGACATGCAGCGCGAGCAGATCGTGCGGGCTTTGCAGCGTAACAACGGGCGCCGTCGCGAGGCGGCCCGCGAGCTGTTCATGTCCGAGCGTACGTTGTACCGCAAGATCAAGGAGCTGGGCGTAGAGGAAAATTCATAATTCACAATTCATAGTGCACAATTGAAAGGATTCCGAATCATATGCGCCATCGCGCTGCTTGCCGCTTTGAGCTGTTGCGGCGTGTCGATCAAATATTCGCTTTCGGGCGCGTCGATTCCCGCCGATGCCCGGACGTTCTCCGTGGCCTATTTTCCCAACAACGCCACCATGGTGTCGCCCATTTTGAGTTCCACGCTCACCGACGCCTTGGTCGACATGTTCTCGCGCCGCACGCGATTGATGCAGGTCGACGAGGGCGGCGATTTCGCATTCGAGGGCGAGATCATCAACTATACCTCGGCCACCGCTTCGGTGTCGAGCGACGACTACGCCCTGCTCAACCGCCTGACGATCACCGTGCGCGTGCGTTTCACCAATGCGCTCGACGAGTCGCAGTCATGGCCCGGGGGCCGCACGTTCACCGCCTATGAGGATTACGATTCGTCGCTGCTGCTGACCGAGGTCGAGGGCGATCTGATCCCGCAGATCGTCGACAAGCTGGTGACCGACATCTTCATGGCTTCGGCTTCCAACTGGTAAACTTCGGTTTTATGGACAATGTTCGTTCGATAGCGCCTTTCGTCGCGCCCGAAGCCGCCGCGCAGCTTTCCGCGCAGGAGGCGGATGGGTGGGTCGCCCGCTACAAGTGGTTCGTGCCGGCACGGATCGTGCGGCGGATGGCGGTGGGGAATGCCGATCCGCAACTTTCGCTCATGGCGCCGTGGCGGGCGCAGAGCAGTCTGCTGCAGCGCCCGATCGACATCGCAGCGCTGACCGGGGCGCAAGCACCTGCGCCGCGGATCGCACCTGCGGGCATGGCCGCTATTCTGGCCGAAATGTCGCCCGAACCGCAGTTCGAAATCGTGGCCGAAATTCCGGCCGAACCCTCTTCCGCTCCCGCTCCCGAGGGGCCTTTCGAGGTGGTCGCTGAAATACCTGCCGATTCTGTTCGCGAAACTTCTTTCGGGGTCGCAGCCGAGGTTTCCGCCGACGAGCTGATCGATCGTTTTCTCAACGAGAAGGATCTGCGCATCGTGGCCCAGGAGGGCGAACCCGAGTGCGAGGTGCGCACGCAGCCCGAGCTGGACGATGCCGACGAGGTGGTTTCCGAACAGCTGGCTTCGATCTATCTGGCCCAGGGGTTGACCGGGCAGGCCGTGGAGATTTATCGTAAATTAAGTTTGCTAAATCCCGAAAAAAGTATTTACTTTGCCGAACTTATCCGCCGGATCGAAAACAATAATTAAAATTCAACGAATATGTTATACACGATTTGCATTATTCTGATCCTCCTGGCGAGCATCCTGGTGATCCTTGCCGTGCTGGTGCAGAATCCCAAGAGCGGTATGGCCGCCAACTTCGGTGCGTCGAATCAGGTGATGGGCGTGCGCGAGACGACGAATTTCCTGGAGAAGTTCACTTGGACGATGGCTATCTCCATCGTGGTGTTGAGTCTCGTCGCCACGCTGGCCATGGACAAGGGCCGCGTATCGGAGAGCAACTCGGAGATTTCGAAAGATGCCCAGGCCCTGCAGGAGCATGTCCTGGATTCCGAGCTGCCCGCCATGCCGCAGGCCGATCTGCCGGAAGCCGAATAACTGCCCGGAAGCGATAAAACGAAAGCCGCAACGTCAAGTTGCGGCTTTCGTTTTTTTGAGGTCGGATTCCGAGTCCGTTTCGAAGTCGGAGCAGAGGGTTTCGGGTTTTTCCGGGGCTTTTATAGTTCTTTGAGTGCCATGCGCACCAGCTCTTCGGTCGTGGCGGCGGGCGAGTTGCGGAGCACGGCGCGCAGCGCCTTTTCGGCCGCCGCCTTGCCGAAGCCCAGCATCGTGAGTGCCGCCAGCGCCTCGTCGACCCGGGAGTCGTCCGCAGCGACGACGCCTTCGTTTCCCAGGTCGGTCAACTTCCCGCTCAATTCCACGATGATCTTCTGGGCCGTTTTCAGTCCCAGACCTTTCACGTTCTTGAGCAGCACCGCGTTGCCTGCCGAGATGATGCCCTGCAGCTCGCTCGGCGAGTAGGTCGAGAGGATCGTGCGGGCCGTGTTGCCGCCCACGCCCGACACGCCCAGCAGCAGCCGGAACAACTCGCGCTCGGCCCGCGTGGCGAATCCATAGAACAGCTGTGCATCCTCGCGCACGATATGGTGCACGAAGAGTTTCGCCCGCTCGGCATGTTCGATGGCCGAGTAGGTTTCGAGCGAGATGTTGAGATAATAGCCCACGCCCGCCGTGTCGAGCACGGCATAGGTCGGGGTCAGTTCGGCTACGGTGCCGTCGATATATTCGTACATGCGGTTAAAATTTGCGGTCTGCCGGGCAAAAATAAAGATTTTTTCTTACCTTTGCGTTTCGAGCAGGAAATAATTCACTAAAAACAGAAAAACCGATATGAAGAAATTGCTTTTCATGGCATGGGCCGTCGCTGTCGCCATGACGGCTTGCGGCACGCAGGAAAAACCCGCGGCACCTGCCCAGGAGGGCGACGTGGCCCGGATCGGCGCGAGCGATATCGCCTATGTGCAAGTCGAGGCGGTGTTGGCCGAGAGCGACCTCTATAAAAGCGAGGGCGTAGCGCTTCAGGAGAAGACCCAGAAAGCGCAGAACAGCTGGGCGCAGCGCGAAAAGAACCTCCAGGCCGAAGCTGCCAAGCTGCAGGAGAAGTATCAGAAAGGCTTGATTACGACCAGCGACGCGCAGGCCCAGCAGGAGAGCATCCAGAAGCGGGTAGCTGCCTATCAGAATTCGGCCCAGAAAGAGGCGCAGGCCCTCGAAGAGGAGAATTTCGTGTTCACCAACCGTGCCCAAGACCTCTTGCAGCGTGCCGTGGCCGACATCAATGCCGACGGCAAATACAAACTCATCATCAACGCCTCGGCGCTGATCGATGCCGACACGACGCTCAACATCACGCCGGCCGTTCTGGCCAAGGTCAACGAGCTGTATGCCGCCGACAAGAAAGAGAAGAAAAAGTAATCTTCCCTCCCATAACCGGACTGCGGAATCTGTCCGAACGTAACGCGCGGCCTTATCGGCCGCGCGTTACTTATATAATATTGCGCTCGGCCTCGGCCATGCTCAAATAAATTTGGCATTGCGCTCGGCTTTTCGTATC
>CAYSJF010000110.1:0-4062 GCA_964431265.1 uncultured Alistipes sp.
TCAGCTGGCCCTTCTCGAAGCCGCGCAGGCCTTTCTTGGTCTCCTCGCGATAGAGTTCGTCGTAGGAGGGATTGTACACGACCTCTTTCACGCCCGAGATCCCGTACTTCTTCAGATCCAATTTGTCCATAACTAACGTATTATTAGAATTAAACATCATCTTTCCGTTCGCCCGGCGCAGGAGCGGTTCCGTTCCGGATTCCGGCGCATTTCCGGTTGCCGGCCTTATCCCGGAAATCCGGGTCTTCGTCCGAACAGGAACTATTTCACCGATGCAAAGGTAGAAAAACTTTCATACTTGTGAAAAAAATAACAATAAAAATTCCGAAAAAATTTTATTATTTTTTCGCTGCAGGTTATCCGATTCATTCATAGCCTGTTCCAATTGTCGTGCCGGGTGCGCCGAGGGGTGTTCCGGGGTCGCGGACGAGGTTGTCGGAGGCGGGAAATCGACGGGCGGGCGGTGTGCGGAAACGCACGGCGCGGTGCGGCCGCAGTCGGAAAACCGATGCGGGGTGCAGGAATTCTCGAAAAAAATACGTATATTTGATAAACGATCCTTTTTTGCGATGTTCCGCCGTTCGGGGGCGTGTATGCTCCTGCGAATGCCGGCGTCTGCGATCGACCTATGGCCGGACTCTATTTCCATATCCCGTTCTGCAAACGGATTTGCGCCTACTGCGACTTTTATAAAAGCGCGGAGTTGCGGCGTATGGACGAGGTGCTGGCGGCCATGGGGCAGGAGTTGGAGGCGCAGCGGAACTATTTGGGCGGCGAAGCGGTTCGCACCCGCTATTTCGGCGGCGGCACGCCGTCGCTCTGCACTCCGGAGCAGATCGGGGAGCTGCTGGCCCGGGCGGCCGGTCTGTTCGACTGTTCGGCCGTCGAGGAGACCACGCTCGAAGCCAATCCCGACGACCTCGACGAATCGCGTCTGGCGGCGTTGCGCCGGGCGGGCGTCGACCGGCTGTCGATCGGCGTGCAGTCGCTCGACGACGCCTGCCTGCGGCTGATGAACCGCCGCCATACGGCGGCACAGGCCGTCGAGGCGGTGCGTGCCGCCCGGCGTGCGGGATTCGACAACGTGACGGTCGACCTGATTTTCGGCATCCCGGGTTTCGGGGGCGATGCGTTGAGGCGGTCGCTCGACGGGGTGCTGGAGTTGGAGGTCGAGCATGTTTCGGCATACCATTTGACCGTCGAACCCCATACGGCATTGGGCCGGCGGGCGGCGCGGGGCGAGTTCGAGCCGGTCGCAGAAGCGGTCAGCGAACGGGAGTTCGCGACGGTGCACGAAACGTTGACGCAGGCCGGATACGAACATTACGAGGTCTCGAATTTCGCACGTCCGGGTTTCCGGGCACGCCACAACGCCGCTTATTGGCACGGCGAAAAGTACCTCGGCATAGGCCCCGCAGCCCACTCCTACGACGGGCGCGAGCGTCATTGGAATGCCGGTTCGATCGACCGTTACCTCGCCGGCGAAGTCGCCGGGCACGAAATATTGTCGGAGTGCGACCGCTTCAACGAATATGTAATGACGCGTTTGCGCACGGTCGATGGGATCGATCTCGCGGAGGCGGAGCGGCTGTTCGGCGCGGAGCGGGCGGCCCGCCTGCGCGAGGAGGCGCGAAGGTTCGTCGCGGCGGGGGTGCTTGTCGGCGGGGAGAGTCGTCTGGCGGTTCCGCCCGAACGGTTTCTGGTCTCCGATGCGGTGATCGGGGCGCTTTTCGAAGCCTGAAAGAGTGTGCAATGTTAATTTATTATTAAATTTTTTAAAGAATTATCCCTCCGGCAGACGCCTCCAGGGGCCTGTCGTCGGGTGTCGGCGAGCGAACGGAGGGGCGATATTGTTGTTTTATATAAATATAAGTGTTACTTTTGCAGCCGATTTTTCGCTTATCTCGTAAATTATAACATCTGAATAGACTATGAACAAT
Source organism: uncultured Alistipes sp. (assembly GCA_964431265.1). Taxonomy (GTDB): domain Bacteria; phylum Bacteroidota; class Bacteroidia; order Bacteroidales; family Rikenellaceae; genus Alistipes. The sequence continues at coordinate 1,941 of CAYSJF010000110.1, forward strand.
TCGAAACTGACCCCTGACTATTTGTTCGAAGTGAGCTGGGAGGTGTGCAACAAGGTCGGCGGTATCCATACCGTCGTGTCGACCAAGGCACAGACCGCTCTGCGCAAATTCGGCGATCGTTATCTGCTCATCGGCCCCGACCTCTCGCACGAAGGGGTGAATCCGGAGTTCGAAGAAGACCTCAACCTGCTCAAGAACTGGCGGCAGAGCGTCTACGGCGAAGGCATCCGCATCCGCGTGGGCCGCTGGAAGATCGAGGGCGAGCCGATCGCCATTCTGGTCGACTTCACGTCGCTTTTCCCGCACAAGGACGAGATTCTGAAAAAGCTGTGGGAGGACTACCATGTCGACTCGCTTTCGGGGCAGTGGGACTATGTAGAGCCGGTGTTGTTCGGTTATGCCGCAGGTCGGGTGATCGCTTCGTATGTCGACACTTTCTGCACCGCCACGGAGAAGGTCGCCGCCCACTTCCACGAATGGATGACGGCTGCCGGCGGTCTCTACCTGCGCCGCAATGCGCCGTATGTAGCGACGCTCTTCACCACGCACGCCACGGTCATGGGCCGCTGCATCGCCGGCAACGGGCTGCCGCTCTATAACGATTTGACGAAGTTCAACGCCGACGAGCTGGCCCGCCAGTTCAACGTCACGGCCAAGCACTCGATCGAGAAGATGGCCGCCACGTATCACGATGCGTTCCTCACGGTGAGCGACATCACGGCCAACGAGTGCAAATATCTGTTGAGCCGCGAGCCGGACTGCGTGACGCCCAACGGCTTCGAGAACGATTTCGTCTGGACGGGCGAAACCTATGACGCCAAGCGCGCCGAGGCCCGCAAGAGCATGATCGAGGTGGCCGAAGCCTGTCTGGGCCGGAAGTTCGCTTCCGATCCGCTGATCGTCGGTACGAGCGGCCGCTACGAGTTCCGCAACAAGGGCATCGATGTCTTCATCGAGTCGCTCAAGACGCTGGCCGCTTCGGACAGGCTCGACCGCGAAGTGCTGGTCTATATCACCGTGCCGGCCGGCAACCTCGGCCCGCGCCGCGACCTGCAGGCCCATCTGGCCGACCCGTCGCAGCCCATCGACGGCGGACAGTACAAATATTCGACTCATCTGCTCGAAAATCCGGCCGGCGATCCCATCGTCAACGCGTTGAACGGTTCGATCCTCACGACCGAGGATTCGAAGGTCAAGGTGATCTTCGTGCCGACCTACCTCAACCGCAACGACGGCATCTTCGGCAAGGACTACTACGAGCTGCTGGTGGGCATGGACATGACGGTTTTCCCGTCGTACTACGAGCCGTGGGGCTACACGCCGCTCGAGTCGGTGGCTTTCTCGGTGCCGACCCTCACCACCACGCTGGCCGGCTTCGGTCTGTGGGTGGAGAAGCTGCCCGAGCACGCCGGCGTGGAGGTGATCCGCCGCGACGACTACAACGACCGCGAAGTGGTGGCCGGCATCGCCGACGCGCTGCTGCGCTTCGTCGGTCTGGATGAGGCGCAGGTCGAGAAGGTGCGCTGTTCGGCCTACGAAATTTCGAAGTCGGCGCTGTGGGAGCACCTCTACGAAGCCTATGAGAAGGCCTATTCCGAAGCGATCGAGACTTCGATCGCTCGGACGAACCGTGCCGTGCTGGACGACGGCGGCTCGCGCAACGAGCAGATCAATTTCGTGCGTCAGCAGCTTTTCGTGGAGAAACCCAACTGGAACCGCATGATGGTCGAAAAGACCCTGCCGGCGCGTCTGCATGCGCTGGAGGAGCTGTCGCGCAACCTGTGGTGGTGCTGGAATCCCGGTGCCCGCGACCTCTTCGAGAATATCGATCCTGCGCTGTGGGCCGCTTGCGAGCGCAATCCCATCGCGTTCCTCGACAAATTGAGTCTGGAGCGGCTCAAACAGCTGGAGCAGGATTCGCAGTTCCTGGCCCAGCTCGACGCTGTGCATGCCCAGTTCCACGAATACATGAACGAGAAGCCCGATCCCAAGACCACCACGGTCTCCTACTTCTCCATGGAATACGGTCTGCACTCGTCGCTGAAGATCTATTCGGGCGGTCTGGGCATTCTGGCCGGCGACTACCTCAAGGAGGCGTCGGACAAGAACGTGCCGATGGCGG
>CAYSJF010000111.1:0-4023 GCA_964431265.1 uncultured Alistipes sp.
CCTCGTCGATCATGGCCGAATCCATGTCGATCTTGTTGAGCACGGGGATGATTTCCAGATCGTGACCGACGGCCAGATAGAGGTTCGAGATCGTCTGCGCCTGGATGCCTTGCGTGGCGTCGACCACCAGCAGGGCGCCTTCGCACGAAGCTATGGCGCGCGACACCTCGTAGGAGAAGTCGACGTGGCCCGGGGTGTCGATCAGATTCAGGACGTAGCGCTCGCCGTCGCGGGCCGTATACTCCATCTGTATGGCGTGGCTCTTGATGGTGATGCCCTTCTCGCGTTCGAGTTCCATGTCGTCGAGCACCTGGGCTTGCATCTCGCGCTGGTTGAGCGTGTTGGTCTGCTCCAAAAGACGGTCGGCCAGCGTGCTCTTGCCGTGGTCGATGTGGGCTATGATGCAGAAATTGCGGATGTTTTTCATAGGTCGCAGTCGAAATTGCGCGTAAAGATACGATTAAGCGAGGGTAAAAGCAAACATCAGCAAGCAAAACGAATTTATTTGCGATTCGTTTGATGCGGAGCTGCTGAAGCGCAAGGCGATCGTCGGGCCGCGCCCCGCGAGCTACCCCGCAGGTTGCCGCAGCAAAACTTATTGGAAATTTTGCGTTATCTTTGCGCGCGAAATTCGTTCGATATGTGGCTCTCTCTTGCATTCGTTTCGGCCGCGCTGCTCGGATTCTACGACGCGGCCAAGAAAAAGGCCCTCACCGACAACGCCGTGCTGCCGGTGCTGTTGCTCAATACGCTGTTCTCGACCCTGATCTTCCTGCCCGCGATCCTCGCTGCCGAGTGCGGCTGGGGTTGGTTCGACGGCACCGTGCTCGCCTCGACGCCGGGCGATGCGCATGCCCACGGACTCGTGGTGCTCAAGTCGGCGATCGTGCTCACGTCGTGGATTTTCGGCTATTTCGGCATCAAGCATCTGCCCATTACGATCGTCGGGCCGATCAACGCCACGCGGCCCGTCATGGTGCTCGTCGGGGCGATGCTCGTCTTCGGCGAGCGGCTCAATCTCTACCAATGGATCGGCGTGGGGCTGGCACTGGTGTCGCTCCTGCTGCTGAGCCGGTCGAGCCGCCGCGAAGGGGTCGACTTCGCCCACAACCTTTGGATCGTGTTCGTGGCGCTGTCGGCCGTCACGGGCGCCGTGAGCGGCCTCTACGACAAGTTCATCATGCGGCGTCTCGATCCGGTCTTCGTGCAGGCGTGGTACAACCTCTACCAGTTGGCGATCATGTCCGTGCTGGTGGCGATCCTCTGGTGGCCGCGCCGACGGGCCACTACCCCGTTCCACTGGAGCTGGGCCATACCGGCGATATCGGTCTTCCTGTCGCTGGCCGATTTCGCTTACCTCATGGCCTTGAGCGACGGCGACGCCATGATCTCGGTGGTGTCGATGATCCGGCGCGGGTCGGTGGTGGTATCGTTCGTCTGCGGGGCGATTCTTTTCCGCGAACGCAACCTCCGGTCGAAAGCGATCGACCTGGCGTTCATTCTGGTCGGCATGCTCTTTCTGTGGCTGGGGTCGCGGTAAGCAGCGAATGCGACGGGCGCTCCCCCGGAAAAGGAAGCGCCCGTCGAACCGAACCGGAAGCCGCCGGCTTTTTCCGCCGGCCTATGCTTTTTCGTAGACTGCGGCTTCGGGTTTTTCGACCGGCAGCGGCCGGGTGCAGAAATACCATTCGTAGCACTTCATGCCGGGGGCCGTTTTGGCGTTGCCGTCGTAGGTCGTGGGGGCCGGGACGATGATGTCGTCGCCCGGGCGCCAGTCGGCGGGGAGCGCCACATGGTGTTTGTCTATGGTCTGCAACCCCACCAATATGCGTTTCAGCTCGTCGAAGTTGCGGCCCAGCTGCATGGGATAATAGACCACGGCGCGGATCGTGGCCTGGGGGTCGATGAAGAAGACCGCCCGCACGGCTGCCGTGGTCGAGACGCCCGGCTGGATCATGCCGTATTTGTGCGCCACTTCCATCGACATGTCGGCGATGAGCGGGAAATCGAGTTCGACGTTCTTGTGGCCCTTGAATTCGATTTTGTCGTGGATCGACTTCATCCAGGCGATGTGGCTGGGGTTGGTGCCCACCGAAAGCCCCACCAAACGGCAGTCGAGCGCCTCGAATTCTTGCTGCATGGCTCCGAAAAGCACGAATTCCGAGGTGCAGATGGGCGTGAAGTCGGACGGATGGCTGAACAGAATCACCCATTTGCCCCGGAAATCCTCGGGAAAGCGGATTTTGCCTTGTGTCGTTTCGGCCTCGAATGCGGGGGCCTTGTCGCCGATGAGCGGCATGCGGTAGTTTTGATTTTCCATATTTTCATATATAGTGGTTGCGAATGCTGCGACTCCTGCAAATAGAGTGCCCGGCCCGCATGCGGCATGCGGCGCGACGATCTGTGGTATGCAATTTGCCGCGGAACCGACGGGTTTTAAATTTTACGCAATTATGAAAACGGACAACGCCAAAACCACCAAAACCGCGAAAACCGTCAAGACCGCCAAAAACACCGGCACGACGGGCGGATCGGAGTTCCACCACTTTTTCGTGGAGCAGCTCAAGGACATCTATTGGGCCGAAAAGCATTTGAAAAAAGGGTTGAAGAAGATGAGCAAGGCTGCCACGATTCCCGACCTCACGGCCGCTTTCGACAAGCACTACGACGAGGGCGCCACGCAGATCGCCCAGCTCGAAACGATTTTCGGTCTGCTGGGCGAAAAGCCCGAAACGAAGCGCTGCGAGGCCATGGCCGGCCTGCTGCAGGAGGCGGAGGAGATGATTTCGGACACGCAGAAAAACAGCTTCGTGCGCGATGCCGGTCTGATTCTGGCTGCGCAGAAGGTCGAGCACTACGAGATCGCCACCTACGGCACCTTGAGCGCCCTGGCGGCGTATCTGCCCGAGAAGAAGGTGAAAAAGATGCTCGAAACCATCCTGGCTGGCGAAAAGAAGACCGACGAAGCGCTGACGCGCATGGCCGAGCATTTCGTCAACGAGTGCGCGGCGGTCGAATAACCCGATGTCCCGCATGCCGATTCGGGAGAGGTTCATGTCGTGAACCTCTCTTTTTTGTTCGGCTGCGGTCAGTTAAATGCGAATAATTTTGCTTTTGCGCTCGACTTGCGCTATCTTTGCTCGATTGTTCGAAAGATCGCACGAGTAAATACCAAACGATATGAACATTTCTTACAACTGGCTCAAACGTTATATCGAGACCGATCTCCCGGCCGAGCGGATCGCCGGGATACTCACCGATATCGGTCTGGAGGTCGAGGGTTTCGAGAAGATCGAGACCGTCAAGGGCGGTTTGCGGGGCGTGGTGGTCGCCGAGGTGTTGACCTGCACGGATCATCCCGATTCCGACCACCTGCATGTCACCACGGTCGATGTCGGAGCCGCCGAACCGTTGCAGATCGTCTGCGGCGCACCCAACTGCCGGGCCGGCCTGAAGGTGTTGTGCGCCACCGTGGGCGCGGTGCTCTACGCCGACGGAGGCGACGAGGAGTTCAAGATCAAGCGCAGCAAAATCCGCGGCGTCGAGTCGCTGGGCATGCTCTGCGCCGAGGACGAGCTGGGCATCGGCGCATCGCACGCGGGCATCATGGAGCTGCCGGCCGATGCGCCCGTGGGTATGTCGGCGGCCGAATACCTGCGTATCGAGGACGACTATCTCATCGAAATAGGTCTTACGCCCAACCGCGTCGATGCGGCGTCGCACGTCGGCGTGGCGCGCGATCTGGCGGCCTATCTCACCAGCCGGGGGCAGAAAACCGAGGTGAAGCTGCCCGACGTCTCGGCTTTCGAGCCGGACAATCACGACCTGCCGATCGAAATCCGCGTCGAGAACAGCGAGGCGGCACCCCGCTACGCCGGCGTTACCGTCACGGGCTGCAAGATCGGCCCCTCGCCCGAGTGGATGCAGAACTGCCTGCGTGCGGCGGGCATCCACCCCAAGAACAACTATGGCGGCGAAGTCGGGGTCGTCCGGCATCGTGGGCTTGAAGGGGAGGCGGAAGAA
>CAYSJF010000112.1:0-4020 GCA_964431265.1 uncultured Alistipes sp.
AAAGTGGTTGAATAAGTGCGCAGACGATTATGAAAGAGACATTGATTATAGCAGGTTTCGGCGGTCAGGGCGTCCTCTCGATGGGCAAGATTCTGGCCTATTCGGGCGTGATGCAGGATTTCGAAGTCACGTGGATGCCCTCCTACGGCCCCGAGATGCGCGGCGGCACGGCCAACGTCACGATCATTCTCTCCGACCGCAAGATTTCGTCGCCCATTGCCCACGAGTTCGACACGGCGATCATCCTCAATCAGCAGTCCATGGAGAAGTTCGAATCCATGGTCAAGCCCGGCGGCGTGCTGATCTACGACACCAACGGCATCACGCGGCACCCCGTGCGCGACGACATCGAGGTCTACGCTATCGATGCCACGGCCGAGTGCGCCCGTTTGGGGCAGGCCAAGCTGTTCAACACCATGATTCTGGGCGGTTACCTCAAGGTGCGGCCCGTCGTCGGGATGGAGAACGTCATGATCGGCCTCAAGAAGTCGCTGCCCGAGCGCGCATGGAAGATGCTGCCCGACAACGAGAAGGCTATCGTCCACGGCGGCGAGATCATCCGCAAGATCCGCTAAACGGCCCTCGGCCGTTCCGACAGGCAGAAGCCCGGCTGTTTCGGCCGGGCTTCTTTTTTCGTGCGGCTTCGACATCCGTCTGTGCTCGTTCACAGATGTTTTCCCGGCCTTTTCGGCGGCTGCTATGCGTGTAAATTTCTGCCGTTTTCTGTCGTTCTTTACACAAGACTCTTGACAAAGGCTCCGGCGCGACGTATATTTGTTGCGTCTTGCGGTTTGCGTATCGTCGTCAGAGCGCTTTACTTTCCGGAAACGACGATGGCAGTGCACGGCAGCGCATTCCGCCCGGACGAATTTTTCCCGATCGCAACACGGTCGTTTTTTCGTAATCGACGTCGATTTCGTTTTTCGCCACTCTTTTTTGCCCGTTCCGGTCGTGCGTTCCATTTTCCGACGTTTCCGCCTCTTTCGGGATGCGTTTATGGATATACGGTTCGCAGATACTTCGGCTACCTGCCTTTCGAGGCCGGGCCGGTAGCCTCGGAACAAAAAAGTCTCTCGGTGCAGTTCTGCACCGAGAGACTTCGTGCGTCCGTATCGCTACTGAAAACGAATCGGTTACTGCTGCTTGCGATCGGCAACGAACGCCACATCCTGAAGCTCGATGCTTGCCGTGGCGGAGTCGATCGCCGTGGCCTGCTCCGTGTAGACGAACGTCGAGCGGCTCACCGTGATTCCGTGTACGCAGCGCATTCCCTCGATGCCCGAAGCCGCAATGGCCGTCTTCGCGCCGCGGCACACCACGTCGGAGATGTGGATGTCCGTGAAATCGGGGATATTCACCGGTTCGACCGCCTTTGCCGGCGCTCCGGCTGCGGGTTCCTTGCTGCCGGCCGGACGATCGGCATAGGTGCATTCGAAGATGATCGCTTGGTGTACGATGTCGGTCATCATGATCCCGGAGATGAACACATCCTCCGTGCGGCCGCCGCGACCTATGGCGCTCTTGAAGCGCAGGCCGGTGTCGGTGCCCGAGAAGGTGCAGTCGCGCACCACGACGCGCCGCATGCCGCAGATATCCTCGCTGCCGATGACGAACCCTCCGTGGGCGTGATAAACCGTGCAGTTCTGGATCAACACGTCCTCGCAGCCGTTGATATCGGTCTTTTTCGGTTCGCCGCTCTTAAGACAGAGGCCGTCGTCGCCGCAGTCTACCGTCGTGTTGACCACCAGTGCCCGGTGGCAGTCGCTCAAGTCGATGCCGTCGCCGTTCTGCGCATTCCACGGGCAGCGTACGGTCACTCCGTCGATGATGATGTTGCGCGAGTTGAGCGGATGTACGTGGAATCTGGGGGCGTTCTGGAACGTCACGCCTTGCAGATAGATGTTTTCGCAATGGGTTATCCGGAAAAGATCGTTGCGCATCCGCTCCTGCTGTTCCGGCGTGGCGGCGATGTCGGGATAGCCCGATGCGAGCTGCCACGGATACCACAGCGAGCCGTCTTGCCGCTCCGCACCGCCCATCTCCTTGAAACGCTTCCACTCGACGTCGCTCATCTTCGAGCGTTTGACCGGGCGCCATTGCGCTCCGTTGCCGTCGATCGTGCCGTTGCCCGTGATCGCGATGTCGGTGCAGTGCGCGGCGCTGATGCAGGCCCGTACGCGCGAGGCTTGCGGCGACGGATCCGCATATGCTTCACGATCGGGCGTGAAGAAGATGACGGCGTTGTCGGCAAGATGAAGATCTATGTTGCTCCGCAGGCGGATAGGCCCGGTGAGCCACACGCCCCGGGGCACGTCGAGGTGTCCGCCGCCGAGGTCGCTCAAGTGCTTCAAAGCCTGCTCGAACGCTTCGGTGCAGGGGGTAACCCCATCGCCTTCGGCTCCGAAATCGCGGAGGTCTACCCTCCGGTCGGGAATGCTCACGGGCTTCACCTGGGCGAGCGCCACGGGCAGATTCGCATAAAGATCGCCGTAGTCGGGGGTTATTGTTTCCGCCTGGGTGGCGACGGCCGTCATGACGACGGCGCATAGCGTAAGAATGCTTTTTTTCATATGGATAGCTAATGATTTGCGCATGATTGTGCCGTATGGCCGTTGTGCTTGTGTAATTTCTTATAAAATCGAAAGGACAGCTTTCGGCCGTCCTTCTGATCGCAGAGCGGAAAACGGGATTCGAACCCGCGACCCTCAGCTTGGGAAGCTGATGCTCTACCGACTGAGCTATTTCCGCATGACGATGCACAAAGGTACATCGCTTTTTTGAATTTTCAAGTTTTGGAGGAAAATTTATTATTAGTTTAATAATTTATTTACTGATTTATTACTGAATGTCTACTATCAATTCGTCTTCTTCCAATCGGATGTCGACGGTCTTTGTCGTTATAGTTCCGTCATATTCCGTTTGAGTAACAATAGCTAAAATATGGTCATTAGTATTAATTCGCGACTCGAAAGAATAGCGAGGTGCATGATTACCTGTGTATGGATCAAAGAGTTCCACTTTTTTGTTTGAAACAAAAGAGATAGCATCGTATGTGCATCGAACTTCTGTAATGGTCAATATTGGATTCTCAAAATACGGATTCCAGAAATGTAATATATCCGTATGAGAAATCATAAAATAAAATTTTTCATCGTGTATCATATTATAAAAACCTAGCTTCTCATCAACCCGACATAAAATCTTGTTATTATCAAGATCGTATATTATACTGGTGGGACTGGGCCATTCATTGCGACCTAAAACGATACATATTGCACTATCGGCCCATTTTACTATTGATGTAGGATTTGTACTGACCTTACCTTTTTCATCAATAACAAAACGATGGTCAGTATTCCCATCTGTAACAACCAAATCCAATCGATAATTATGATATTGAGGATCGGGATACTGAATTATAAGCACTGCTTTGTTCTTCTCAAAATAAAATCCGCTCAAAACGCCTACGTCATATTTACATTCCTCGCCATAGCCAGCATAATATGAGGTAGGATGATCCTCATCTGTATATTGGCACTTCAAACTACCCGATTGACTATCGAAAACCCCAATCCAAAAACAATCATTCAATACACCAGTAAACACAGTCAAATTGGGAAAATCGAATTCTGAAATTTCACGTATTCCTTGCAAATTATCCGTGTCTACGTCCGAGAAGTCGAAATTTTTTAGCCCGCCCGAATCGAATGTATCCGAACACGACGCGAGACAGATGCAGGTAATGGCCAGCAATGCAATTAACTTCTTCATTTATTTTAAGTTTTATTAATTTTTTGTCAAAGAAACGTTTTCTCCGTATTGCGCGTTATCGGACTCAATCCATTTTGAGCACGGCGAGGAATGCCGACTGGGGCACCTCGACGTTGCCGATCTGGCGCATGCGCTTCTTGCCTTTCTTCTGCTTTTCGAGCAGCTTGCGCTTACGCGAGATGTCGCCGCCGTAGCACTTGGCCGTCACATCCTTGCGCACGGCCTTGACCGTCTCGCGGGCGATGATCT
>CAYSJF010000113.1:0-4016 GCA_964431265.1 uncultured Alistipes sp.
ATCTGAAGACGGCGTTTCTGCTGATCCTCTGCGGCTACAGCTGCAAGATGGAGCTTTTCCCGCTCTACACCGTGGGCGTCGACGCCAATTTCGCGGCTCCGGCCCCCGCTTCGGCGCTCATCTCGACGGGTCTGGTCAACGCGGGTTTCCTGGCGATCCTGCGAGTCTACCGCATCATGGCCGAAACCGAAGTCTTCGAATGGGTCAGGTCGGTACTGCTGCTGGTCGGCGTGCTCTCGCTGGCGATCGGCGCGCTGTTCCTGCGCCGCACCAACAACTACAAGCGCTTCCTCTCCTACTCGACCGTCGAGAACATGGGCATCGCCGCCATCGGACTGGGCATCGGCGGCGCCGGCGTGTGGGCCGCAGTGTTCCACGTCGTCTGCCACACGTTCGTCAAAAGCAGTCTGTTCCTGCAGATGGGCGTCGTACGCCAGGTCTACGACGGCTACCGCATCAACCGCCTGGGCGACTACATCCGCATCAACCGCATCGGAGCCGTGGGGCTGCTGGGCGGCATGATCGTGGTGCTGGCCTTCCCGCCCTCGCCGCTCTTCATCTCGGAGCTGATGATCCTGCGCGAAACCGTGGCCTCGGGCAAGTGGTGGTTGGTCGCCGCGATGCTCCTGCTGCTGTGCATCGTCATCTACTCCTTCTGCCAGCGCGTCATCCGCCTCTGCTACCAGCCCAACCAGGACGTGCTGCACCCCTCGAAAGCCGACAAGGCGCTTTCGTGGTCGGCCCTCTCGCTGCTGATCGCGGCCATGATCCTGGGCCTCTGGCAACCCGAGGCGCTCCGCAACCTGATCGATCAAATCGCTGCCCTATGAACTGGTACCCGACCGACAACACCGCCGCCTCGGTGCGGCTCGAAGATATTCCCGAAGTTTGCTATAACGATTTTTATAACGATTTAGCAACCCTTCTGACCGACTCCCGCTACCACGTGGCCCACTACTTCGCGCTGCCCTCCGACGACCGGTTGCGCTTCTACTGCCTGCTACTCGACGACACCGAAGGGAAAGTATTATTGGCCTCGCACGCTCTGGAGTATTACGAAGATACCGTTCTTCCTTCGCTCACGGCGCTGCACCCGGCGCTGCATCCGTTCGAGCGCGACATCGCCGAGCGCTACGGCGTGAAGTTCGACGGCATGCCGTGGCCCAAGCCGCTGCGCTTTCCCCACGACCGCTACGATCGCGGCAGCTCGATGGACAACTATCCGTTCTACGCCATGAAGGGCGGTTCGCTGCACGAAGTCAACGTCGGCCCCATCCATGCGGGCATCATCGAACCGGGTGCGTTCCGCTTCATCTGCAACGGCGAGCAGGTGCTCCACCTCGAAATCGCGCTGGGCTACCAGCATCGCGGCATCGAACGCCTTTTCGCCGACACCGACAATCGCCTGCGGCAGACGTGTCTGGCCGAAACCATCGCGGGCGACAGCGCCGTAGCCCACGCCACGGCATTCGTCGAGGCGATCGAGAAACTCACGGGCTGCCAGCGCCCTGCCGAACTGGAACGCGAGCGCACCGTGGCGCTCGAACTCGAACGCATGGCGATGCAGATCGCCGACACGGGCGCCCTCTCGATGGACGTGGGCTATCAGTTGGGGCAGGTGGCGTGCGAAGCGCTCCGCACCATGACGATCAACACCACGCAGGCCTGGTGCGGCAACCGCTTCGGCAAGGGAGCGATCCGCCCCCACGGCACCGACCACCCTCTGACGCCCGAGAAAGCGCGCATGATCCGCGACAACGTGCACGAAATCGCCCGCCGCTACGACGAGGTGCGCCGCGATCTCAAGTCGTCGCCCTCGCTGCTGGCCCGCTTCGAGCAGTGCGGCGTCGTGGCGCGCGAAGAGATGCAGCGCATCGGCGGCGTGGGCCAGGCGGCCCGGGCCAGCGGCCTGACGCGCGACATCCGCACCTCGCATCCGTGGGGCGCGTTCGCCAAGAGCCTCCGCCACGAAAGCATCGTCAAACGCCACGGCGACGTCATGGCCCGGCTGATGATGCGCTGCCGCGAAGTGCTCCAGTCTGCCGGTTACATCGACCGGCTGCTGGAACTCTACGAACAGAAATACGCCGCCGGCCCCACGCCCTGCCCGGCCCCCGACTGCGCGGCGCCGCTGGCCCCGCAGTCGCTCGCGTTCGGGCTGGTCGAAGGGTGGCGCGGCGAAACGTGCCACGTCCTGCTGACCGACACCGAGGGCCGCATCGCCGCGGCGCGCATCAAAGACCCAAGTCTGCACAACTGGCTCGCGCTGGCGCTGGCCGTGCGCGGCGAGGGCATCTCCGACTTCCCGATCTGCAACAAGAGCTTCAACCTATCCTATTGCGGGCACGACTTATAACCGAATGAAAATAAAATGTTTGTATTTCGAATAGCGACTTCGCGACCTTTTAACCTTTCACTTTCCTCCTTTCACTTTCCTCCTTTAACTTTTCACTTCATTTAAAATGATTTTTCCGAAACTTCGTGTGCTGCGCAGCCACGGCAAACAATATATTCCCGATCTCGACGCGGTGGAGCTGACCTCCGAATTCCGGGGGCGTCCGGTGCTGACCGCCACCGACGACTGCGAGGAGCTGGCCGCAGCCGCGGCGATCTGCCCCACGGGAGCATTGAGCGCCGAGCCGTTCGCGCTCGACCTGGGGCGCTGCCTCTTCTGCGGCGAGTGCGCGCGCCGTGCACCGCACAACATACGCTTCACGAACGACTACCGCCTCGGCTCGCCCACGCGCGAGGGACTGGTGATGCACCCGGGACAGCAGCGCGTGGAGTTCGACCCGGCGGCCGTGCGGCCCGAGATCCGCAAGTGCTTCGGCCGAGCGCTCCAGCTGCGCGAGGTGTCGGCCGGCGGCGACGGCTCGGTGGAGATGGAGCTGGGCGCCACGGGCAACGTCAACTTCGACTTCGGACGCTTCGGCGTGGGCTTCACCGCCTCGCCGCGGCATGCCGACGGAGTGGTCGTTTCAGGCCCGGTTACGGCCAACATGGCCGAAGCGCTCGAAATTTGCTACGACGCCGTGGCGGAACCCAAGATCGTGGTCGCCTGCGGCACCGAGGCCTGCTCGGGCGGACTGCTGGCCGGAAGCCGGGCGTTGGATCGGTCGTTTTTCGAGCGGCATGCGGTCGACCTGTGGCTGCCGGGCGTCCCGACCCACCCGATGATCTTCATCGACGGCATCCGCACGCTGTTGGGACACAAGAAACGTAAATAACCCTATCGAATCGCCGGCACATCCCGGCGAGCGATCGCCGAATTTCGCCGATAACGCTGTCATGTTGTTCACCATTTTCACCTCGTTTCTCAAAATCGGCGCCTTCACCTTCGGCGGCGGCTATGCCATGATCCCGCTTATCGAACGCGAGGTCATCGACCGCCGGGCGTGGGTCGAGCGCAAGGAGTTTTTAGACCTGCTGACCCTGGCGCAGTCGGCGCCGGGGCCGATCTCGCTCAACACGGCGGTCTTCGTGGGCTACCGCCTGCGCGGCGTGCGGGGTGCCGCGGCGGCGCTGGCAGGTACGATCCTGCCCTCGTTCGCCATCATCCTCGCGATCGCGCTGTTCTTTGCGAACATCCGCGAAAACCCCGTCGTCGATGCCGCATTCAAGGGCATGCGCCCGGCGGTCGTGGCGCTCATCATCGGCCCCGTGCTCTCGCTGGCCCGCGGCCTGCGCTGGCCGATGTTCCCGGTCATCGCAGCGGCGGCGCTGGCTATCTGGGGTCTGGGCTGGTCGCCGATTTACGTGCTGCTCGCTTCGGCCGCTGCCGGAATAGCGTGGGAAGCTATGATAGCCCGAAAATCGAAAAACGACTGACTCCCACTGTTCCTCTCTCCCTGCAATATAAAATGATTATATGGTTCTGTGGCAACTTTTCATCAGCTACCTGAAAATCGGATTCTTCGGATTCGGAGGCGGCTATGCCATGCTCTCGCTCATCCAGAACGAGGTGGTCGTGCAGCACGGCTGGATGACCAACGCCCAGTTCGCCGACATCGTGGCCG
>CAYSJF010000114.1:0-4014 GCA_964431265.1 uncultured Alistipes sp.
TGGAGCTGGCCCGCCGCATGGTGCAGGGCGTCGACGTATGGCTCAACACCCCGACCCGTCCGCTGGAGGCGTCGGGTACTTCGGGCGAGAAGTGCGTGATGAACGGCGTGATGCAGTTCTCGGTGCTCGACGGCTGGTGGGTCGAGGGCTACAAGGAGGGTGCCGGCTGGATGCTCCCCATGGAGCGCACGTTCGCCGACCAGCACTACCAGGACGAGCTGGACGCCGAGATGATCTACAACACCATCGAGGAGCAGATCGTGCCGCTCTACTACAAGCGCGAGCACGACGGCATTCCGCACGACTGGGTGGCTGCGGTGAAGCGTTGCGTGGCCGACATCGCCTCGAACTTCACCACCAACCGCATGCTCATCGACTATGAAAACCGCTTCTACGACAAGCTGGCGGCCCGCAAGAGCGAGATGATCCAGGGCGGCTACAAGCTGGCCCGCGAGATCGCGGCCTGGAAGCGCAAGGTTTCGGCTGCGTGGGATCAGGTGCGCGTGGTCGACGTGCAGCGTGTCAAAATCGACAGGGAAGCCGTCTATGTGGGCGAGAAGTACCGCTTCGAGGTGAAGCTCGACATCGCCAACCTGCGTCCCGAGGATCTGGGCGTGGAGATGGTGATCGCCCGGCAGATCGTCGGCGGCGAAGGGGTCAACGTGGTTCGCACCGTGGGTCTCGAATGTTCGAAAGCCGAAGGCAATTTAGTGACCTATACGCTCGATTACGCACCCGATTCGACGGGTACGTTCGACGTGGCGCTGCGTGTCTTCCCCCGCAACGAGCATCTGCCCCACCGCATGGACTTCGCGCTGGTGAAGTGGGCATAAAACCATAAAGTCGATACCTGCAGCCGGAACGATCGTTTTTTCGGCTGCGGGCATCGTCCGCATGGATGAAAACGACGCAAAAAGAGTCCGAAAAGAGAATTTTTTCGAAACAAGGGAATAAGTTGTCGAAAAAATCACTATCTTCAAGACACGAAACAAGTTATTAACAGCGATATGTCAGCATTAACTTTCGACAAAAGCGAACTGGGCAACCTGGAGTACTCGCTCCAGCGGGAGATGCTCGCCACCGACCGCATCGGCGGTTACATGAGCACCACCATCGTCTGCTGCAACACGCGGCGCTACCACGGTCTGATCGTGGCGCCCATCGACGACAGCGACCGCACCTACCTTTTGTTGTCGTCGCTCGACGAGACGATCGTGCAGCACGACCAGAGCTTCAATCTGGCACTGCACCGCTTCAAGGGCGTCTACGAGCCGCGCGGACACAAGTACATCACCGATTTCCAGTATACGCCCACCCCCACGATCACCTATCGCGTGGGCGGCGTGATCCTGCGGAAGGAGATGCTGTGGATCCACAAGCGCACGCAGTTGATGATCCGCTATACGCTCGTCGACGCGCACTCCGAGACCCGGCTGCGGCTGCGTCCGTTCCTGGCGTTCCGCGACAAGCATGCCCTGACCAAGGCCAACATGGAGGCCAACGGCCATTCGTATCCGGCGGTCAACGGCGTGAAGTGCCGGCTCTACGAGTCGTTCCCGTGGCTCTACCTGCAGACCAGCAAGCCCGGCACGGAATTCGTACCCGCCCCCGACTGGTACTACGACTTCGAATACCTGCAGGACATCGCCCGCGGTTACGAGGGCCACGAAGACCTCTTGACCACAGGCTACTTCGAGACCGAGTTGAAGAAAGGCGAGAGCATCATCTTCTCCGCTTCGCTCGACGAAATGGGTTCGACCAAGACCATCGAGGAGGTGTTCGAAGCCTCCATCGCCCGCCGCACCCACAAGATCGACTTCATCAGCTGCCTGGAGCATTCGGCGCGCCAGTTCGTCATCCGGCGTCCCGGCGACCGCACGGAGGTCGTGGCCGGCTATCCCTGGCACGGGTTCTCGGCGCGTCAGACGTTCATCGCCCTGCCGGGGCTGACGTTGGCCCAGGATCACAAGGAGGATTGCATCGCCGTGCTCGACACCTATGTGCGCGACATGCGCGACGGCATGTTCGTCGGATCGGCTTCCGCCGCCGTGGCTGCCGATGCGCCTCTGTGGTTTTTCTGGACGCTCCAGCAGCTCGAAAAGATGCTCGACGGCCATGAAATCTGGAACCGCTACGGCGGCGTGATGAAGGCGTTGCTCGAAAGCTATCGCCGCGGTATCGCCGGGCGTGTGGTGCTGAACGACAACGGCTTGATTTGGGCCGCTTCCGATGAGGCGCATCCCCTGACGTGGATGGATTCGGTGGTCGACGGTCGCGCCGTCACCCCGCGCAACGGCTATCAGGTGGAGGTGAACGCTCTGTGGTACAATGCGGTCAGCTATGCGTTGCGGCTGGCTGCCGAGAACGGCGACACCGGGTTCGTCGAGGCGTGGAAGGAGATTCCCGCCCGCACGGCCGCCGCGTTCAACGAACTGTTCCTTCTGCCGCAGGGCTACTTGGCCGACTATGTGGGCGAGGGCGGTGCCGACGACGCGATCCGTCCCAACATGATGATCGCTTGCGGTCTGCCCTACAAGATGCCCGACATCGAGACGCAGATCGACGTGCTCCGCACCGTGCGGCAGCATCTGCTGACGCCCAAGGGCCTGCGTTCGCTCACGCCGCGCAATCCGCTCTACAAGGGCGTGTGCGACGGCACTCCCGCCGAGCGCGACTTCGCCGCCAAGAACGGTTCGGTGTGGCCGTGGCTGTTGCAGTTCTACGTGCAGGCTTGCTTCGACATCGACGGCGACGGTTTCCTGTCGCAGGCCGAGGAGCTGCTGACCGGCTTCGAGGAGGAGATTCAGGTCTACGGCATCGGGTCGATCAACGACCTCTACGACGCCGATCCTCCGTATACCTATCGCGGAGCCATTTCGCAGGCTTGGAGCGTCGGTGCGGTGCTCAACGTCTATCGCATGATCCGCGAGCGGAAAAAGGAAATATAAAGAATTGTTGTTATGAGAGTATTGATGTTCGGTTGGGAGTTCCCGCCTCATATCGCGGGCGGCCTGGGCACCGCCTGCTACGGCATGACCCGCGGTCTGGCGCGTAACGGCGTGGAGGTGACGTTCGTGGTTCCGCACGCCTATGGCGACGAGGATCAGCGTTTCACCCATGTGCTGAACGCCAGCGAGGTGGAGGCGCTCTACGGAGCGACCGGCAGCGGCGTCGACGACATCCTGTCCGGCATGTCGTTCATCCGCATCGACTCCAACATGGTGCCCTACATTTCGCCCGAGGAGTATGCCGACTACCACGAACAGTTCGTCAAGACGGGGCAGAAAACCTGGTCGACGACCGATGTCTGGAAGCAGCGTTACACCTTTTCGGGCAAGTACGGCGCCAACCTCATGGAGGAGGTCGCGCGCTATGCTCTGGTCGCCGCGCAGGTCGCCAGGGATCTGGAGGGCCAGTTCGACATCATCCATGCCCACGACTGGCTCACCTACTTCGCCGGCATCGCCGCCAAGCGCGTGTCGGGCAAACCGTTGGTCGTGCACATGCATGCCACGGAGTACGACCGGAGCGGCGAGAACGTCAATACGCAGGTCTATGCCATCGAGCGCGCCGGCATGCAGGCCGCCGATCGGGTGATGGCCGTCTCGAATCTGACGCGCAACATCGTCATCAACCGCTACGGCATCCCCGCCGAGCGGGTCGTGACGATGCACAACGCCGTGCGTTTCGCCGAAAATTCCGGCGAGGCTCCCGAGCGCGGCGTGGAGGACAAGATCATCACGTTCCTGGGCCGCATCACCTACCAGAAAGGCCCCGACTACTTCGTCGAGGCAGCCGCCAAGGTGCTCAAGCGCGTGCCCAACGTGCGTTTCGTCATGGCCGGTTCGGGCGACATGATGAACCATGTCATCCGGCGCGTGGCCCGGCTCGGCATCGCCGACCGTTTCCACTTCACGGGTTTCCTGCGCGGCGAGGACGTGCACCGGATGTTCCAGCTTTCGGACGTCTATGTCATGCCGTCGGTTTCGGAGCCGTTCGGCATCTCGCCGCTCG
>CAYSJF010000115.1:0-3988 GCA_964431265.1 uncultured Alistipes sp.
CCAAGTCGGGCATCGGCGGCTCGGAGTTTCCCTACGTGCTGGCCGGCATGATCGAATCGTGGGGCGGCGAGTGCGTCGACTACCCCGAGCGGCGCCACTGCTGCGGCTTCGGATTCCGCAACTATCTGGTGCAGGCCAACCGCGGCTACTCGATCGCCAATTCGCACAAGAAGTTGGAGAGCATGGCCCCCTACAAACCCGACTTCATCGTGGCCAACTGCCCGGGCTGCGCCATGTTTCTGGACAAATGGCAGTATGCCATCGCCGAGATGGAGGGTACGACCTATGGCGAGAACGGCCACGGCATCCCCGTGCTGACCTACGAGGAGATGGCCGGGTTGGTCTTGGGCTACGATCCCTGGGCCTTGGGCATGCAGATGCACCAGGTCGATGTCGAACCCCTCCTGGACAAGATGGGCATCGACTATGACCCGGCGGCCAAATATCTGGGGCGCAACGGCAAATACATCGGCAAACCCGGCTCGGCCGTGGTCAACGGCTGTCCCCCGGCCACGATGTACGACATGAAAGAATAAGAAGAAACCGATATGAAAAAGGTAATCGTCATCGGCGGCGGTGCGGCCGGCATGCAGACGGCTCTGCGGCTGAAAGAACAGGGCATCGAGCCGCTCATCGTCGAGAAGGAGGCCGACCTGGGCGGCAAGCTCCGGGGC
Source organism: uncultured Alistipes sp. (assembly GCA_964431265.1). GTDB lineage: Bacteria > Bacteroidota > Bacteroidia > Bacteroidales > Rikenellaceae > Alistipes. The sequence goes on from CAYSJF010000115.1 coordinate 675, forward strand.
TGGCACGCGCTCTTTCCCTCGTTCACGCCGGCCGAGGAGGTACTCGCGGAGCTGCGGCGGCGCATCGGCGAGAAAAAGATCGAAGTACGCACCCGCACCGAAGTCCTGCATGTCGCGCCCACCGAAGCGACGCTGGCCGACGGCACGACGCTGGCCTGCGACGCCGTGGTCATAGCTTCGGGCTTCACGCTTTTCGACGCCGCTCTCAAGGAGGAGTACGGCTACGGACTCTACGACAACGTATTCACCTCGGTCGACATCGAGCGGATGCTCAACGAGGGGCGGGTGGCCCGGGCCGACGGATCGGCGCCGCGGCGCATCGCCCTGCTGCACTGCGTCGGCTCGCGCGACGAGAAGGTGTGCCAGCAGCATTGCTCGCGCGTCTGCTGCATCACGGGCGTCAAGCAGGCCATGGAGCTGAAGCGGCTCTTTCCCGAGGCCGACATCTTCAATTTCTATATGGACATCCGCATGTTCGGCCCCGGCTACGAGGAGATGTACCGCGAGGCGCAGCAGAAATACAACGTCCACTTCGTCCGCGGGCGCATCTCCGAAGCGGCGCCCACGATCGACGGCCGCGTGCAGATCAAGGCCGAGGACACGCTCACGGGGCGTCCCTTGCGCATGAGCGTCGACATGCTGGTGCTGCTGGTGGGCATGCGCGCCAACGACGACAACGCCACGCTCAACGGCGAGCTGCTGCGCGCCCCGAGCGGCTTCATGGCGCCGCGCGACCCGTTCCTGCACCACGTCGAGAGCAACGTCGCGGGCATCTTCTATGCCGGCACCGTCACGGCACCCAAGAACGTGGGCGAGACGCTCGACGAAGCGACCGCAGCTGCCGATGCCGTGGCCGAATACCTCAAAGCATAAGCATATGGCGGCGATCCATTTCGGTTATTCGATTTCCAAACCCCGGGCCATCGACGTCGACCGCAACAACCTGCGCAAGAGCGACGAAATCCTGCGCGAAATGCCCGAGCTGCAGACCTGCATCGGGTGCGGCAGCTGCACGGCAGTCTGCACGGCCGGCAACCTCACGTCGTTCAACTTCCGCAAGGTGCACACGCTCGTACGCCGCGGCGAATACCAGGGCGCCTACGAGGAGATGAACAAGTGCATGCTCTGCGGCAAATGCCGGCTCGTCTGTCCGCGCGGCATCAACACGCGCGCCGTGGTGATGCTCATCAAACACAAACTGGGAGACCTCTGACGATGACTTTCTACGCACCTTTCTGTCTGCCGTTCATCATCGGCGCCGCGTTCATGTTCGCCGTCGTGGCGACCAAATGGCTGGTCTGGCTCTGGCATCTGCCGCGGGCCGACAAAATACTGATCCTACGCGGTCTGCCGACCGCAGCGACCCTGCGGGCCGCCGGCGAGGTCGTGAGCGAATCGTTGCTGCACCGCCGCATCTTCCGCATCGACCCGCTGTTGGGCTACATGCACATGTCGCTGGCGTTCGGGTGGTTCCTGCTGATCGCCGTGGGGTGGATCGAGACCGTCGCGCACCTGGGATTCCGCTATGTGCCGCTACAGGGCCACGTATTTTTCAAATATTTCGCCACGGGACTTCCGCACAAGCCGGCGTTCGACTTCGCGATGGATCTGCTGCTGCTGTTCGTGCTCTCGGGCGTGACGCTGGCGTGGAGCAAACGCTTCTATTCCAAGGCTATGGGCATGCGCCGCACGACTCGCCACGTCGTGGGCGACCGCATCGCGCTGTCGGCCCTGTGGTTCATCTTCCCGGCGCGTTTAGCGGCCGAAAGCGCCACTTGCGGCCTCTATGGCGGCGGAAGTTTCCTCACCGCCACCCTCGGCGGCTGGATGCACCATCAATTCGGCGCGGCGACGCTGGCGCACTTCGAAAGTGCCGCCTGGTGGTTCTACTCGTCGTGCCTGGGGCTGTTCTTCGTGGCGATGCCTTTCTCGCGCTACATGCACATCTTCACCGAGATACCGCTCATCTTCCTGCGCCGCTACCGCTTGCGGTCGGGCGAAAAGGCGTCGTCGTTCGACCGCTTCCAAATAGAAGCCTGCTCGCGCTGCGGCATCTGCATCGACCCGTGTCAGCTGCAGAGCGTGCTGGGGATCAACGACGTACAGTCGGTCTACTTCCTGCGCGACCGCCGCTACAAGATGCTGCGGCCCGAAGTGGCCGACAACTGCCTGATGTGCGGACGCTGCGCGACCCGATGCCCCGTCGGCATCGACCTCAACACCCTGCGGCTCAACTCGCGCGACCGGCTGCGCAACCTGCCCGACAAGCGGCGCTACGCCTATCTGAACGAAGTCGACCGCTCGCAAGGCGCCGGCAAGGTGGGTTATTTCGCCGGCTGCATGACGCTGCTCACGCCGCGCATCCTCGCAGCCATGGAGCAGATTTTCACGACCGCACACGAAGAGGTATGGTGGGCCGACCGCGACGGCGGTGTCTGCTGCGGCCGCCCGCTCAAACTCTCGGGCGAGACCGACGCGGCGCGCAAGATGATGCACTACAACACCGAGCTGTTCCGCAAGCACGGCATCCGCACGCTGGTCACCTCGTGCCCGATCTGCCTGAAGGTGTTCCGCGAAGACTACGAATTGCAGGGCATCGAAATCCTCCACCACTCGGAATACATCCTGCGCCTGCTCCGCTCGGGCAGGCTATCGCTCACGCACGGCACCGCCCGCTTCGCCTACCACGATCCCTGCGAACTGGGGCGCGGCAGCGGCATCTACGACCAGCCGCGCGCCGTGATCGAAGCGATCGGCACCCTCCTGGAGCCGGCCCGGACGCGCGAAAACGCCCCCTGCTGCGGCTCCTCGGTGGCCAACACGGCCATATCCGACGGTCAGCAGCTCGCCATAGCCCGCTCGGTGGCGACCGAACTCGAAGCCACGGGCGCCGAAACGATCGTCACGGCCTGCCCTCTATGCAAGAAAGCCCTCGGCCGCGGCTCTTCGCACGAGGTGCGCGACCTGGCGGAAATCGTGGCCGAAAACATAAAGCCATAAATCGCGGACGCTGCAATCGCAGGCAACAAGCGAAATGCAACCGACAAACAGCTGCTTTTCAACCGGCCGGCCTAAATGCCGAACCGGACAAAAGCGCGGAGCATCCACCGAACCACAGAACGGATACAAAATATTCAAACACACAACATGCTTAAATACATATATTTATATGTTTTGTGTTTAATCCGTTGTTATTTTTATTTTGCAAAGCCCGATTTTTGTATTACCTTTGCAGACACAACAGCGATAGATTTTTTCGACGATATATCGCGGGATAGAGCAGTTGGCAGCTCGTCGGGCTCATAACCCGGAGG
>CAYSJF010000116.1:0-3907 GCA_964431265.1 uncultured Alistipes sp.
GCCGGCAGCAAACACGACCTGGTGGGCATCCGCATCTGCGATCCGCGCGAAGCGGAGTTGCCCGACGTGGGGATCGTCGAGCTGCAGGACGCCGAAAAGGGCGGCAAGGTGTGGCTCGACACCTCATCGCGTGCCGTGCGCGACTACTATGCCCGCCTCTGGCGCGAGCGCAGCGAGGCGATCGAAAGCCTGCTGCGCCGCCAGCGCATCGACACGGCGACGATCTCGACCGCCGGCGACTATGTGGTCGAACTCATAAAACTGTTCAAACAACGATGAAACGACTCCTACCCCTCGGTCTCCTTTTCGCGGGTACCGCCGCATGGGGACAGCGGCCCGTCGTCACGGCACGCGTGGAACCCGACAGCATCTTCATCGGCGACCGCTTCGACTATGTGATCGACGTCGAAAAAGACTTGGTGCAGGTCGTGGAGTTCCCCGTGTTCCAGTCCGACGGGAAAGAGCACCTCACACTGGTCGAGGACGCTCCGGTCGACACGCTCGCCCGCGACGGCCGCCGACTTACGCTGCGCAAGCGCTATCGGCTGGCCGCTTTCGAGGAGGGCCGCTACGACCTGGGCCGCGCCGAGGTGCTCTATGCCGACAAGAACATCGTCGACACCCTCCGCACGGAGGAGCATCTCTTTCTGGAGGTAACGACTTTCGAAATCGACTCGACGTCGCACTCCATTTTCGACCTCAAACCCCAGCGCACGCTGCCGTTCCGGCTGGGCGAAATCGGCGGTTACATAGCCTGGAGCCTGCTCGGGGCGCTGCTGTCGGCTGCGGCGATATGGGCGTTGCTCTGCTGGCTGCGCCGGCGCGGCACCGCTCTGGGCACCCTTTTCAAGCCCGCACCGGCCCTGCCGCCCCATGTAGAGGCGATCCGGGCGCTCGAAGCCCTCCACCACCAGAAACTCTGGCAGAACAACCGCCACAAACCGTATTATTCGGGTCTTACGGACATCCTGCGCACCTACATCGCCCGCCGCTGGGAGGTGGGCGCCATGGAGATGACCACCGACGAGATCGTCGAGGCCCTGCGACCGCTCGATTTGCCCGACAAGGCGCGCATGGATTTGATAGCGATCCTGCGCGACGGCGACCTGGTGAAGTTCGCCAAGGCGACGCCCGAGGCCGAGGCCAACGAAGCGGCCTATCTGAAAGCCTACTATTTCGTCGAGGAGACCAAGCCCGCGACCGAACAGCCGGAGGAGAACACCGAAAACCGATAACGAACCATGCACCGACTTCTCTACATATTGTGTCTTTTCGCCTTTCTCGGGGCTTCGGCCCAGCGCATGCCCGAACGCAGTCAGGTGCGCAAGGGCAACCGCCACTACCACAAGGGCGACTACAAACCGGCGATCGAGCGCTATACGCAGGCGCTCTCCTACGCCCCGGAGTCGTCCGAGGCGCTCTACGACCTGGGCAACGCCCTCTACAAGGCCGAGCTGTTCGACAAGGCCGAGCAGACCATGATCCGGGCCGCGGCCGACACCCTGCGCAGCGACACCGAGCGGGCCGAGGCGTTCTACAATCTGGGCAACGCCCGATTCAAGCAGCAGAAATACAAGGAGGCGCTCGAAAGCTATCGCCGCGCCATGCTGCTCAATCCCGCCGACATGGAGGCCAAATACAACTACGCCTACACCAAAAAGCTGCTGGAAGACAACCAAAATCGAGACCAAAACCAAGACCCGCAGAACGGCGATCAACAACAGGACGGCGACGATTCGCAAAACAACGACGGGGAGTCCCCGAACGAGGAGCAAGACCCCGCACAGCAGGACAACAGTCAAGACAATAGTCGGGACGACAGCCAGAATGACGGGCAAGACAATAGTCGGGACGACGGGCAGCCCCAATCCGTTCCTGCCGGCATCTCCGAGCAGGAGCAGCAACAGATGCTCGACGCCATTCAGGCCCAGGAGGACAAAACCCAGGATAAACTCAAGGAAAAACAAGGCGTAGTCGTCAAAGGGAAGAAGAATTGGTAGCCCCTCTCCGACGATGTACCCCGAACTACGCAGAATTCAACATTTTTATGTCATTCCATAACCCCCATATTCTTTGGTTGTTGCTGCTGCTCGTTCCGCTCATCGGCTACTACGTCTGGCGGACCTTGCAGGGCGGTGCGGCGATCCGCATCCCCACCGCCGAGGGCTTGAGCCGCGCGCCGCGGACGGTGCGCTACTACCTGCGCCACCTGCCTTTCGCGCTGCGGGCCGCGGCTTTGGCGCTGGCGATCGTGGCGCTGGCCCGGCCGCAGGATGCCGAGCGTTTCTCCCGCACCTCGACCGAGGGCATCGACATCATGCTGGCCATCGACGTCTCGGGGTCGATGCTCGCCCGCGACTTCAAGCCCGACCGCATCACGGCCGCCAAGGAGGTCGCCGCCTCGTTCATCGCCGACCGCTACGGCGACCGCATCGGGTTGGCGGTCTTCGCCGGCGAAGCCTTCACGCAGAGTCCGCTGACCACCGACCAGGCCACCCTGCAGACCCTTCTGGGCCGCATCCGCAGCGGCGTGATCGAAGACGGCACCGCCATCGGCAACGGCCTGGCCACGGCGATCAACCGCCTGCGCGAAAGCGACGCCAAGTCGAAGGTGGTGATCCTGCTCACCGACGGCGTGAACAACCGCGGCGAAATCGCGCCGCTCACGGCGGCCGAAATCGCTGCGGCGCAGGGCATCCGCGTCTACACCATCGGCGTGGGCACCCAGGGCATGGCCCCCTACCCCGCCGTCGACATCTACGGCAACCCCACGGGCGGCACGGTCATGGCCAAGGTCGAGATCGACGAGAAGACCCTCCGCGCCATCGCCGAGCGAACCGGCGGCCGCTACTTCCGCGCCACCGACAAGGCCAAGCTCAAAGCGATCTACGACGAAATCAACCGACTGGAAAAGAGCAAGGTCGAAGTCACGGAGCATGTCACCTACCACGAACTCTTCCTGGGGTGGGTGCTTTGGGCCGCGGCGCTGCTGACGGTCGAGTTCCTGCTCGCGACGCTCGTTCTCAAACGTATTCCGTAATCCCCTACGATCCGCCATGTTCCGATTCGCCGAACCCTCATATCTCTGGCTGCTGGCCGCCGTGCCGGCATTCGTGCTGCTCTACCTGCTCGCGGCCCGCAACCGTCGCCGCCGACTCGCCCGCTTCGGCTGCGAAGCCACGCTCCGCCAGCTGATGCCCGACGCCTCCACGGCCCGCCCGGCACTGAAATTCATCGTTTTCTGCGCGGCCTATGCGCTGATCGTATGCGCCGCGGCACGGCCCCAGTTCGGCTCCAAGCTCCGCGAGGAGAAGTCGCAGGGCGTCGAAATGATGCTCGTGGTCGACGTCTCCAACTCGATGCTGGCCGAAGACTTCGAACCCAGCCGTCTGGAGCGCACCAAATATGCCATAGGCAAGCTCTTCGACGGGCTGAAGCAAGACCGCGTGGGGCTGGTCGTCTTCGCCGGCGAACCCAAGGTGCAGCTCCCCATCACTTCGGACTACCGCATGGCCAAGGCTTTCGCGCGACGCATCGACCCCTCGCTCGTATCGGTGCAGGGCACAGCCGTCGGCAAGGCGCTCGAACAGGCGCTGCTGGCCTTCTCCGCCGACACCGACGAGCCGCACAGCCGGGCCGTGATCCTCATCACCGACGGCGAGAACCACGAGGACGACGCGCTGGCCGTGGCTCGGCGCGCGGCCGACATGGGCGTCCGCATCCACACCATCGGCATCGGCACGCCCGAGGGCGCCCCGATCCGCATCGGCGGCGAATTCATCCGCGACGAGAAAGGCGACATGGTGGTCTCGAAGCTCAACGAGAAGATGCTCTCCGAGATCGCCGAGCTGACGGGTGGCGCCTATGTGCGCTCGTCGAAGCAGTCGATCGGGCTCGACGAAATCGT
>CAYSJF010000117.1:0-3813 GCA_964431265.1 uncultured Alistipes sp.
TTCATGATCTGCCTCAACGAGCTGGGCGAGTGCTCCAAGCGCGCCGTCCTCGAACCTCTCGTCGTGCTGCTCGCACCGTTCGCGCCGCACATCGCCGAGGAGCTGTGGGAAGTGCTCGGACACACCGATTCGGTGTGCGATGCGGAATATCCCGCGTTCGACGAGAAATACCTCGTTTCGAATTCGTTCGAATACCCCGTCTCCATCAACGGCAAGCTCCGCTTCAAGAAGGAATACCCCGTCGCCGCTTCGCCCGCCGACATCCAGGCCGATGTCGTCGCGCTTCCCGAGGCGCAGAAGTGGCTCGAGGGCAAAACCCCGAAGAAGGTGATCGTCGTGCCGGGCAAAATCGTCAACATCGTCATTTAACCGCCTCCGATGAAACGATTCATCTTTTCGCTGCTTTTTATGGCCGGTTCGCTCATCGCCCAGGCCCAATGCGGGCAGGCGTTCATCATCGACATCTGGGACAATGCGACGGCGCCCCACTCCAACGGGATCGTCACGCCCGAAACCGCGCCCGCGCCGGGCCGCATCGGCAATGTCTCGACGGCCCGACTCCACATCTTCCCGGCCGACCCGGCCGAAGATGCCGGCATGGCCGTGGTGATCTGCCCCGGCGGAGGTTACGAGCGGCTGGCTATGGATCACGAGGGCTACGACGTCGCCCGGTGGTTCGCCGCCCACGGCATCACGGCCGCCGTGCTCAAATACCGCATGCCCAACGGCCACCCCGAAGTGCCGCTGGAGGATGCCGAGCAGGCCCTCCGCATCATGGCCGGACTGGAAGCCGGTGCCACAGGCTTCACCGCCGACAAAGTGGGTATCGCCGGTTTTTCCGCCGGCGGACACCTCGCGGCCATGGTCTCGACGATAGCCGAGACCAAACCGGCTTTCGCGCTGCTTTTCTATCCGGTCATCACCGCCGCTCCGGGATCGGCGCACGAGGGTTCGTTCGACAATCTACTGGGCAAAGAGCGCAACCCGGAAAACGAGGCGCGCTATTCGCTCGAACGCCGTGTGACGCCGGAGACGCCGCCCACATTGCTGCTGCACTCCGACGACGACCGCACCGTCCCGCCGGTCAACAGCACGCTCTACTATGAGGCACTGAAATCCTGCGGCGTGAAAGCCTCGCTCCGCATCTACCCTTCGGGCCGGCACGGCTGGGGATGCCGCGACGACTTCCCCTACAAAGCCCAGTGGCAAGCTGCCGTGCTCGACTGGTTGAAACAACGAAAATAAAAACACATCCGCCATGTTTCCCGCAAAAACCTATACCGCGCGACGCGCGCGTCTGCGCACCAAGATCGGCCACGGCCTGATTCTGCTGCCGGGCAACTTCCTGTCGCCCAACAACTATCCCAACAACGCCTATTACTTCCGTCAGGACTCGACGTTCCTCTACTACTTCGGACTGAACCTCCCGGCGCTGGCCGGTCTGATCGACACGGAGAGCGGCGAGGAGATGCTTTTCGGCGACGACTTCACCGTCGAGGACATCATCTGGACGGGGCCGCAACCCTCGCTCCGCGAGCTGGGCGCCCAGGTGGGCATCGCCGCCGCATTCCCGTTGTCCGAGTTGCAGCAGAGATTGCGCAAGGCCATCGAGCAGGGGCGCCGCATCCACTACCTGCCGCCCTACCGCGGCGAAACGAAGCTGCAGCTCTCCGAACTTCTGGGCATCGCTCCGGCGCTGCTCCACGACTACAAGTCGGTCGATCTGATGTTCGCCGTGGCCGAGATGCGCGAGACCAAGAGCGCCGAGGAGATCGAGGAGATGGAGCGCGCGTTCCAGATCGGCTACAAGATGCACACGCTGGCCATGAAGATGTGCCGCCCGGGCGTCGTCGAGCGCGAAATCGCGGGCGCCATGGAGGGCGTCGCCAAGTCGATGGGGTCGGGCGTCTCGTTCCCGTCGATCGTCTCGCAGCACGGCGAGACGCTCCACAACCTCTGCTCCGACGGCGTGCTGAAGAAAGGGCGCCTGCTGCTGTGCGACGCCGGAGGCGAAACCGCAGACAACTACTGCTCGGATCACACCCGCACCTACCCCGTCGGCGGGAAATTCACCGCGCAGCAGCGCGAAATCTACGAAATCGTGCTCGCCGCCCACGACCACATCGCCAAGATCGTCCGCCCTGGCATGATGTACACCGACGTCCACAACGCCGCCTATCTGAAGCTGGCCGAGGGGTTGATCGGCGTCGGGCTGGTCGACGGCTCGGCTGCGGATGTCGTGGCCTCGGGTGCCATGACGCTCTTCATGCCCCACGGACTGGGGCACGGGCTGGGCATGGACGTCCACGACTGCGAAGCGATGGGCGAGCGTTCGTTCGACTTCTCGTCCATAGCCGAGCGGGCCGCTGCCTCGGGCACCTGCATCTACCGCGCGGCCTGGCGCCTGCGGCCCAACACGGTGATGACCGACGAACCGGGCATCTACTTCATCCCCGCGCTCATCGACAAGTGCCGCGCCGAAGGCCTCTACAAAGGCATCGTCGACTACGAAGCGCTCGATGCCTACCGCGATTTCGGCGGCATCCGCATCGAAGACGACCTGCTGCTCACCGACAAGGGATGCCGCATGCTGGGCGACAAGAAAATCCCCGCGACGGTCGACGAACTCGAAGCCGTAGTAGGCAAGAAATAATCGGCAGCATTCCGAAAAGCCGCTCCGTACACGATGTACGGAGCGGCTTTATTGTTTCCACCGCCACCCCTTCCGACACCGCACTCGGTTTTCTGCGGCCCGTATTTTCAAATTCGGCATGCGATTTTCTTGTTTCTGTCGAATTTTTCGTATATTTATAGTCGGCAAACCGAAAATCCCGCAGCACAGCCTGTGCATGCACAGCTCTGCTTTCGACTGAAAACCTTAAAACTTTCCGCCATATGAAAAATTACGCCGCCAAAGAGATCAAGAACATCGTTCTGATCGGCGCCCCCGGCACGGGCAAGACCACGCTGGCCGAAGCCATGGCCTTCGAGGGCAAAGTCATCGACCGCCGAGGCTCGATCGAAAGCTGCAACACCCTGTCGGACAATACCGACATCGAACACGAATACAAGCGTTCGATCTACTCCACGATCCTCTTCACGGAGTTCATGGATCGCAAACTCAACATCATCGACTGCCCGGGGTCGGACGACTTCTGCGGCAACCTCTTCTCGGCGTTCAAGGTGGGCGACGTGGGCGTCTTCCTCTACAGCGCCGTCAACGGCTGGGAAGTAGGCAGCGAAATCCAGGCCCGCTACGCCCGGCTGCTCAAAAAGCCGGTCATCGGCGTCATCAGCCAGCTCGACCACGACAAGGCCAACTTCGAAGCGGCATTCGAGTCGATCAAGGCCGCATCGCGCGTGAAGCCCGTCATCGTGCAGTATCCCGTCAACCAAGGCCCCGGCTTCGACGCTTTCATCGACGTGCTGATGATGAAGATGTACCGCTTCAAGGACACCGACGGCCACCGCGAGGAGCTGGAGATTCCCGCCGAGGAGCTGGAAAAGGCCCAGGCCCTCAACAAGGAGCTGGTGGAGATGGCCGCCGAGCACGACGAAGCGCTCATGGAACTCTATTTCGACCGGGGCACCCTCACGCAGGACGACATCCGTCAGGGCCTGAAGATCGGTCTCTCGCGCCGCGAGGTGATGCCGATCTTCTGCACCAGCGGCAAGCGCGACATCGGCACCAAGCGTCTCATGGAGTTCATCATCAATGTGGCCCCCGGCCCGCTCAAGGCCCCCGCGTTCCTCTCGGTCGAGGGCGAGGAGATCGCCGCCGACGCCGAGGCGCCGACCGTGGCGTTCGTCTTC
>CAYSJF010000118.1:0-3776 GCA_964431265.1 uncultured Alistipes sp.
GCCATTCCTACGATTTCGCGCTGTGGAAAAAGGCGTCGCCCGAGCATATCATGCGTTGGCCCTCGCCGTGGAGCGACGGGTTCCCCGGCTGGCACATGGAGTGTTCGGCCATGTCGACGCGCTACTTGGGCGAGCGGTTCGACATCCACGGCGGCGGCATGGATCTGATGTTCCCGCATCACGAGTGCGAGATCGCGCAGTCGACGGCGGCCCTCGGGCACGATTCGGCACGCTATTGGGTACACAACAACATGATTACGATCAACGGTCAGAAGATGGGCAAATCCTTGGGCAACTTCATCACCTTGGAGGAGTTGTTCACCGGCAACCACAAGTTGCTGGCGCAGGCCTATACGCCCATGACGATCCGTTTCTTCGTGCTGCAGGCCCACTACCGCTCGACGCTCGATTTCTCGAACGAGGCGCTGCAGGCCGCCGAAAAGGGTCTCGATCGCCTGATGAAGGGGATCGAGGCGCTCGGCAAGATCGAACCTGCGGCCGCATCGACGGTCGATCCCGCGGAGCTGGAGCTGCGCTGCCGTGCGGCGATGGACGACGATCTGAACTCGCCTATGGTCATCTCGGCCCTTTTCGACTGGGTGCGGACGATCAACCAGCTCGTCGACGGGGCGCAGACCATCTCGGCCGCCGACTTGGAGGCGCTGAAAACCACGGTGCACCGCTATGCGTTCGACATCCTGGGTCTCAAGGAGGAAAAGGCGGCCGGCACGGCCTCGGGCCGCGATTATGTGACGCCGCTGGTGGAGATGCTCCTCGCCGAGCGGCTCAAGGCCCGCGAAGCCAAGGACTGGGCCGCCTCCGACCGCATCCGCGACGGGCTGGCCGCGGCCGGCATCCGCGTGAAAGACCGCAAGGACGGCAGCGACTGGGAGCTGGAATAGAACCGATTCGCGATTAAGAATTCATAATTCATAATTTCGTCCGGCAAACGATTGTGAATTATGAATTGTGAATTTTGAATTTATCATTCGACGTGTCTGAATTGAAATCATCGGCTACCGCATTGGGTACGGAGCGCATCCGCAAGCTGCTGGTGCAGTATGCTGTGCCGGCTGTCATCGCCATGACGGCTTCGTCGCTCTACAACATGGTCGACAGCATCTTCATCGGGCATGGCGTGGGGCCGCTGGCCATTTCGGGGTTGGCGCTGACCTTCCCGTTGATGAACCTCGCTGCGGCGTTCGGATCGCTGGTGGGCGTGGGCGCCGCGACGCTCGTGTCGATGCGTCTGGGGCAGCGCGACTACGATACGGCGCGTGTCGTGCTGGGCAACGTCGTGGTGCTCAACACGATCATCGGTCTGGGGTTCGGGGCGCTGGCGCTGGCGTTTCTCGATCCGATCCTCTATTTCTTCGGCGCCAGCGACGCCACGATCGGTTACGCCCGCGAATACATGACCATCATTCTGGCGGGCAACGTGGTGACGCACATGTATCTGGGCCTGAACTCGGTGCTGCGCGCTTCGGGGCATCCCCGCAAGTCGATGTACGCCACGATCAACACCGTCGTCATCAACACGGCGCTCGACCCGATTTTCATCTTCGGTTTCGGGTGGGGCATCCGCGGCGCCGCGATCGCCACCATTCTGGCGCAGATCGTTTCGCTGCTGTGGCAGTTCCGGATTCTCTCGGACAAGAGCGAGTTGCTCCATTTCCGCCGCGGCATCTACCGGCTCAAGGGGCGCATCGTGCGCGACATGCTGGCGATCGGCATGTCGCCCTTTCTGATGAACTTGGCCGCGTGCTTCATCGTGATCCTCATCAACAAGGGGCTGAAACAATATGGCGGCGACCTGATGATCGGCGCCTACGGCATCGTCAACAGACTGGGTTTCTTCTTCGTGATGATCGTCATGGGAGTCAACCAGGGCATGCAGCCCATCGCCGGCTACAACTTCGGCGCCCGGCAGTACGAACGCGTGTTGAGGGTGTTGAAACTGACCATCATAGGCGCCACGAGCGTCACCACTGCGGGCTTCTTGATCGGCGAGCTGCTGCCGCGCCTGGCCGTGTCGCTCTTCACCGAGGACGAGGAGTTGATCCGACTCGCCGCTACGGGCATGCGTCTGGCTTTCGTCTTCTTCCCGATCATCGGCTTCCAGATGGTCGCCACCAACTTTTTCCAAAGCATCGGCATGGCCGGCAAGGCGATCTTCCTGTCGCTGTCGCGGCAGCTGCTGTTCCTGTTGCCCGGGTTGTTGCTGCTGCCCCGGCTGCTGGAGCGTTATACCGAATGGAACGGCGGCTGGGGCGTGTGGTGCGCCATGCCGTTCTCCGATCTGTTGGCCGCCACGGTCGCGTTTTTCATGCTGACCGCCCAGCTGCGCAGGTTCCGCGCGATGATGGCGGTGCAAACTCCTAACGATCCGTACCATGGACAATAGATTCGTCATCAACATCGGCCGCCAGATAGGCAGCGGCGGGCGCGAGGTCGGCGAGGTGCTGGCCCGACGCTTGGGCATCGAGCTGTACGACAAGAAGCTCATCAACCTCGCGGCCCGGCGGAGCGGGCTGTGTCCCGAGATTTTCGAGCAGGCCGACGAAAAGCAGTCGCACAACCGGCTGGCGACGCTGCTGGGCTACCTGCGGGCGCCTTTCTTCGGGGGCGACGGCAGTACGCCCGACGTGCTGTCGAGCGACGCGCTGTTCCGGGTGCAGAGCGACGTGATCCGCGAGGTCGCGGCCCGCGAATCGGCCCTGTTCGTGGGGCGGTGCGCCGACTACATCCTGCGCGACCATCCGCGTGCGGCGAGCATCTTCATCACGGCTTCCGATGCCGACCGCGTGGCCCGCATCTGTGCCCGCATGGGGTGCGGCGAGACCGAGGCCCGGCAGATCATGGCGCGCGGCGACGCCCGACGGGCCGACTATTACAATTATTTCAGTTTGCGGACATGGGGCGCCGCGTCGTCGTACGACCTGTGCGTCGATACTTCGGCGCTGGGGATCGAGCGTACGGCCGACCTGATCCTGCGCTTCGTGGCCTGCAAATTCGACTTGAAAACGGAGCTATGATATCGGACGAACAGATCAGGGAACTCGGCACCCGCCGCGAGGCGCTGGAGCGCTGCCTGAATATCGAACAGAAGCGCATCGACCTGCAGAACGAGGAGGAGAAGACCCAGATGCCCGATTTCTGGGACGACCCCGCCGCCGCGCGCGAACAGCTGCGCAAGGTGGCTGCGATCAAGACATGGGTGGAGGATTACGACGCCGTGCGCAAGGACGTCGAGGATTTGGAACTGATGCCCGATTTCGTGAAGGAGGGGGTGGTGAGCGACGCCGAGCTGGACGAACACTACGTCCGCACGCTCGACCGCATCGAGAAGCTGGAGATGCGCAACATGCTGCGCCGCGACGAGGACAAGTTGGGCGCCATACTCGACATCAACGCCGGGGCCGGCGGCACCGAAGCGCTCGACTGGGCCTCGATGCTGCTGCGCATGTACACCCGCTGGGGCGAGGCCCACGGCTACAAGGTCAAGACGCTCGACTGCCAGGCCGGCGACGAGGTGGGCGTGAAGTCGTGCACCTTGGAGTTCGAGGGCGAATATGCCTACGGCTATCTCAAGAGCGAAAACGGCGTCCATCGTATGGTGCGTCTCTCGCCGTTCAACGCCAACAACAAGCGGCAGACCACTTTCGCGTCGGTCTTCGTGTCGCCGGCCGTCGACGATACGATCGAGATCACGATCAACCCTTCGGACATCGAGTGGGACACGTTCCGTTCGTCGGGCGCCGGCGGGCAGAACGTCA
>CAYSJF010000119.1:0-3707 GCA_964431265.1 uncultured Alistipes sp.
AACCGTTGTGCGGCAGCGGCGTGACGTCGATGATCTCCATCACCTCGATGCCGGCGCCGTGGATCGTACGCACGGCCGATTCGCGACCTGCGCCCGGGCCTTTGACGTACACCTTCACCTTGCGCAAACCCATGTCGTAAGCGACCTTGGCGCAGTCGGCGGCCGAAGTCTGTGCGGCATAGGGAGTATTCTTCTTCGAACCACGGAAACCCATCTTACCGGCCGACGACCAGCTGATCACATCGCCGTTCTCGTTGGTGATGGTGATGATTACGTTGTTGAAAGTCGAGTGGACGTAGGCATTGCCCATGGCACCCACCTTAACAACCTTTTTCTTGACTGTTCCAGTTTTCTTTGCCATAATTCTCTAAAGATTACTTTGTTGCCTTTTTCTTGTTTGCCACGGTCTTCTTGCGGCCCTTGCGGGTGCGGGCGTTGTTCTTGGTCGACTGGCCGCGCACGGGCAGGCCCAGACGATGACGGATGCCGCGGTAGCAACCGATATCCATCAGACGCTTGATGTTGAGCTGCACGATCGAACGGCATTCGCCCTCGACCTTGATGCCCATCTCGGCGATCGTCGAACGGATGGCGCCCACCTGGTCGTCCGTCCAGTCCTGTACCTTGACGTCGTAGCCGATACCTGCTCCGTCGAGAATCTTGCGAGCCGTAGAGCGACCGATACCGTAGATATAGGTCAGGCCGATCTCGCCTCTCTTGTTTTTGGGTAAATCTACACCAACTATACGTGCCATAAAAAATCTTTTTCTACTTTAACTTGATTGTTGAAATACTACCCTTGGCGCATCTTGAACTTGGGATTCTTCTTGCAAATGACGTAAAGCTTGCCCTTACGCTTCACAATCTTGCAATCCTCGCTGCGCTTCTTGATGGATGCTTTTACCTTCATAGTCTTAAAGCGATCTAATTATTTGTACCTGAAAGATATACGTCCTTTCGACAAGTCGTAGGGCGTCATCTCCACTTTTACCTTGTCTCCGGGAAGGATTTTGATGTAGTGCATGCGCATCTTCCCCGAGATGTGGGCCGTCAATACGTGGCCGTTGTCCAGCTCGACGCGGAACATCGCGTTGGACAGGGCCTCGATGATCGTGCCGTCGCGTTCGATAGCAGCTTGTTTTGCCATTGAGTCTTAGTTGTTTAAAGCCTTTTCGATGATACTGAAATCCGTCAGCACGTCGGGACCGTTTTTCCGCACGGCCACTGCGAATTCGTAGTGGGCCGCGGGTTTGCGGTCGCGGGTGCGGACCGTCCAGCCGTCGCGCTCGAAAACCACCGCTTTGGTTCCCATGTTGATCATGGGTTCGATACATATCACCATGCCCTCTTTCAAGAGCGGCCCTCGGCCGCGTGCGCCATAGTTGGGGACTCCGGGGTCTTCGTGCATTTTCCGACCCAAACCATGTCCCTCCAGTTCGCGCACGACGCCGTAGCCGAAACGCTCGGCGTACTCTTGCACGGCGGCCGACACATCGCCTACGCGGTTGCCGGCTTTCGCCAGGGCCGTACCCTTATGAAGAGCCTCTTTGGTGACTTCCATGAGCTGCCGTACTTCCTCGGACACCTCACCCACGGCGAACGTATACGCCGAATCGCCAACAAACCCCTTCATAAACGTACCGCAATCGACCGAAACGATGTCGCCCTCCTCGAGGACGCAATCGGCGGACGGGATACCGTGAACCACCTGTTCGTTTACCGAAACGCACAACGAAGCGGGAAACCCCTGATATCCGAGGAAAGCCGGAACCGCTCCGTGCGCCCGGATGAACTCCTCGGCGATGCGATCCAACTCCAGCGTCGTGACCCCCGGACGAATGTGGCGCCCCACCTCGGCCAGCGTCTGCGACACCAGGATGTTGTTCTCGCGGAGCAACTCGATCTCCTCGTCTGTCTTCAGATGGATCATTTCTTCGCTAAGAATCTCTTAATGGCGTCCCTGGATTCGTCCGGTCTTCATCAGACCGTCGTAATGACGCATCAACAGGTAGCTCTCTATCTGCTTGAGAGTGTCGAGCACCACGCCCACCATGATCAGCAGCGACGTACCTCCGTAGAAGTAGGCGAACGACTGCTGGATGCCCAGGAACCGCATGGCCAGTGCGGGCAGAATCGCCACGATAGCCAGGAAGAACGAGCCGGGAAGCGTGATACGCGTCATGATGGTGTCGATGTAGTTCACGGTCTGCTTGCCCGGTTTCACTCCCGGGATGAAGCCGCCGTTGCGTTTCATGTCATCGGCCATCATTTGAGGGTTGATGATAATCGCCGTGTAGAAGTAGGTGAAAGCGATTACCAACACGGCCAGCGTGAAGTTGTACCAGAAACCGGTCATCGAGCTGAAAGCAGCTGCGAAAGCCGTTCCCGAGAACAGCGCCGGAATAAACATGAGCGCCTGCGCGAAGATGATGGGCATCACATTCGCAGCGTTCATTTTCAGGGGGATATATTGGCGCACGCCCCCGTACTGCTTATTACCGACGATCCGCTTGGCGTACTGCACAGGCACCTTGCGGACAGCCTGCACCAGCGCGATCGTTGCCATGAAGACCAGGAACAGAAGCACCAGTTCGAGAATCAGCATGATCGCGCTGCCCGAGGCGGTCTGGAAACGCGCGTTGACCTCGGCCAACAGCGCATGGGGCAGACGAGCCACGATACCGATCATGATGATCAGCGAGATGCCGTTTCCGATACCCTTGTCGGTGATCTTCTCGCCCAGCCACATGATGAACATGGTGCCGGCGATGAGGATCGCAGTCGCATAGGCAACGAAAAGGAAACCACTGCCGTAGACGAACGCACCCGGAACCTGATGATAGAGGTTGGCGATATACGCCGGGCCCTGTATCAGCAGCACGCCGATCGTAAGAAAGCGCGTCCACTGGTTCATCTTGCGGCGGCCGCTCTCACCCTCCTTCTGCATTTTCTGGAAATACGGGATCATCATGCCCATGAGCTGGATGACGATCGAGGCGGTGATGTACGGCATGACTCCGAGCGCGAAGATCGCGGCGTTGCCGAATGCACCTCCAGAGAAGACGTCCAACAGACCCAGAAGTCCGTTGCCCTCCAACTGGCTGGCATACGCCGACCCTTCGCCCAAGGCGTTGGGATTGATGCCCGGAATCACGACGAAACTGCCCAAGCGATAGACCAGAAGCAGCCCGATCGTGTACACGACACGTTTGCGCAGCTCCTCGATCTTGTAGATATTCTTGAGCGTTTCAACCAATTTCTTGTTGGTCGCCAAAAGGGCGATGACCACCAAAAAGACGATACCAACAACGAGATACTGATTCATAATCGTGGGATTCTAAATTCCTTACAGTTTTTCGACGCTGCCGCCGGCGGCCGTGATGGCCTCCTCGGCGCTCTTCGAGAACGCATGGGCCTTGACCGTCAGAGCCTTGGTCAGCTGACCGTTGCCCAGGATCTTCACCTTGTCGTTCGACGAGACGAAACCTGCGCCGACGAGCGTCTCGACCGTGATCTCCGCAAGCGACTTCTTGCCGGCCAGCTCCTCGAGCGTCGAAAGGTTGATCGGCTTGAACTCCACGCGCTTCAGATTGGTGAAACCGAACTTCGGCAGACGGCGCTGCAGGGGCATCTGACCGCCCTCGAATCCCAGTTTGCGCGAGTAGCCCGAACGCGACTGCGCACCCTTGTTACCACGGGTCGAGTAA
>CAYSJF010000120.1:0-3607 GCA_964431265.1 uncultured Alistipes sp.
GGTCGGGCATCACGCCGGCCATTTCGGACAAGGCTGCCGAGCTGACGAAGCTGGCTTGCGAGGCCGCCAAGCGTCACGGCGTGACGGTTTCGGTCGACCTCAATTTCCGCAAGAAGCTCTGGACTAAAGAGAAAGCCCAGTCGATCATGCGCCCCCTGATGCAGTACGTCGACGTCTGCATCGGCAACGAGGAGGACGCCGAACTGTGCCTCGGTTTCAAGCCCGATGCCAATGTCGAGGGCGGCGAAACCAACGCCGAGGGCTACAAGGGCATCTTCAAGCAGATGGCCGAGACGTTCGGGTTCAAATACGTCATCTCGACCCTGCGCGAGTCGTTCTCCGCGACGCATAACGGCTGGAAAGCCATGATCTACAACGGTCAGGAGTTCTATGAGTCGAAACGCTACGATATCGATCCGATCATCGATCGCGTCGGCGGCGGCGACTCGTTCTCGGGCGGCATCATCCACGGTCTCTTGACCAAACCCAACCAGGGCGAGGCCCTCGAATTCGCCGTGGCCGCTTCGGCTTTGAAGCACACGATCAACGGCGACTTCAACCTCGTTTCCGTCGAGGAGGTCGAAAGCCTCGCCGGCGGTAATGCCAACGGCCGCGTACAACGATAAAATTGACAATGGAAAATGGAAAAGTGAAAGGTGAATGCCCCGATTTGCGAGCGAGCAGGGCGGTGAGCGTTTGCGTATGATGCTTTTTGGTACGAAGTACTCTTTCACTTTTCACCTTTTACCTTTAACTTTTGAAAAATGGCAAAGTTCAATAAAATGCAGGTCATGGAAGCCATCGGCAAGACCGGTATGGTTCCCGTATTCTATCACGCCGACGCCGAGATCGCCAAGCAGGTGCTGAAAGCCTGCTACGAGGGCGGCGTGCGCGCTTTCGAGTTCACCAACCGCGGCGATTTCGCTTCGGAGGTCTTCATCCAGTTGGTGAAGTTCGCTGCCAAGGAGTGCCCCGAGATGGTGCTCGGCATCGGTTCGATCGTCGACGCGCCCACCGCGGCCATGTATATGCAGTACGGTGCCAATTTCGTCGTGGGGCCTTATTTGAATCCCGAGGTCGCCAAGGTCTGCAACCGTCATCTCGTGCCTTACACCCCCGGCTGCGGTTCCGTCACCGAGATCGGCATCGCGCAGGAGCTGGGTTGCGATCTGACGAAAGTCTTCCCCGCAGGCAATGTCGGCGGCCCCTCGTTCGTCAAGAACGTCAAAGCTCCGCTGCCTTGGTCGAACATCATGGCCACGGGCGCCGTCGAACCCACCGAGGAGAACCTCACCGCCTGGTTCAAGGCCGGCGTCTACTGCGTGGGCATGGGTTCGCAGCTCTTCCCCAAGGAGGTCATCGCCGCCAAAGACTGGAAGGCTATTGCTGAAAAGTGCCGCTTCGCACTGGGCGTCATCGCTGCCGTGCGCGGCAAATAGTTGCGCGAGGGATCTCTCCGCACTCTTTGCGGAGCGCGGAGAGACCCGTATATGCGCCGCAGTTCTTCCGGATATCCGGAGGCGGCCGAATCCTATGATCCGAACCAATCTAAAATTACTTCAATGACTGATCTCAAGAAAAATATGACGAATTGGCGCTGGTGGATGTGCCTGCTGCTGTTCGTCGCCACCACGGTCAACTACCTCGACCGTCAGGTGCTTTCGCTCACGTGGAAAGACTTCATCGCGCCCGAGTTCCATTGGACCGACTCCGACTACGGTACGATCACCGGTTTCTTCTCCATCTTCTACGCCGTGGCCTGCCTTTTCGCCGGCAAGTTCGTCGACTGGATGGGCACTAAGAAGGGCTACCTCTGGGCTATCGGCGTCTGGTCGCTCGGCGCCTGCCTCCATGCCGTCTGCGGCTGGGCCACCATGCACATCGAGGGCTACGAGACTCTGGAGTCCATGCGTTTGGTAGAGTACGGCACCGACGCGGCCATAGCGATCGCTACGGTCAGCGTATGGCTGTTCCTCGTCTGCCGCGCCATTCTCGCGTTGGGCGAGGCCGGCAACTTCCCCGCCGCGATCAAGGTGACCGCCGAGTATTTCCCCAAGAAAGACCGTGCTTTCGCCACGTCGCTCTTCAATGCCGGCGCTTCGGTCGGTGCGCTGGTCGCTCCGCTTTCGATCCCCGTGCTGGCTTCGGCCTGGGGCTGGGAAATGGCGTTCATCATCATCGGTGCTTTGGGCTTCGTGTGGATGTTCTTCTGGCTCTACATGTACGATAAACCGAGCCAGTCGAAGCATGTGAACCAGGCCGAACTCGAATACATGCTGCAGGACGAGGCCGAGCAGCCCGCCGAGGCTGCACCCGCTGTCGAGGAGAAGACCATTCCGTTCATCCGGTGCTTCGGCTACAAGCAGACGTGGTCGTTCATCGTCGGCAAGTTCTTCACTGACGGCGTGTGGTGGTTCTACCTTTTCTGGGCACCGGCCTACTTCTCCGAGTGCGGCTATTCGATGGAGACCACCATGGGTAAGATGCTCGTCTTCGTGCTCTATCTAATCGTCACCGTCATCTCCATCGGCGGCGGCTACCTGCCCAAGTTCTTCGTCGAGCAGAAGCGCATGGAACCCTATTCGGGCCGCATGCTCGCCATGCTGATCTTCGCGTTCTTCCCGCTTTTCGCACTCTTCGCGCAGCCGCTGCAGGGCGTTTCGGTGTGGTTCCCCGCTTTGATCATCGGTATCGCCGGCGCCGGTCATCAGGCCTGGTCGGCCAACCTCTTCTCCACCATCGGCGACATGTTCCCCAAGTCGACGATCGCTTCGATCACGGGCATCGGCGCCATGGCCGGCGGTATCGGCTCGTTCCTCATCAACAAGGGCGCCGGCATGCTCTTCGACTACTCGGCCGCCCGGGGCGCCGACTTCACGTTCTTCGGTTTCAGCGGCAAACCTGCCGGCTACATGATCGTGTTCTGCATCTGCGCCGTGGCGTACCTGGTCGCGTGGACGATCATGAAAACGTTGGTTCCCAAGTATAAACCGATCCGACTCGAATAATACCGTACAATCGTAAAATTGAATATTCGTATGATTAAAGACCTCAATAAGTCGACCGTTTCGAAGCCGGAGCGGCCCGTGAAAATCCTCCAGTTCGGCGAGGGCAATTTCTTGCGTGCGTTCGTCGACTGGCAGATCGACATCGCTAACGAAAAGGGCGTCATGAACGCCGGCGTGGCTATCTGCCAGCCCATCCTCGATCCCGAGCGCAAGGTGCTGGGCATGATCGACATGCTCCACAAGCAGGACAACCTCTACCATGTCTATCTGGAGGGCATCGAGAACAAGCAGCCCAAGAAGGACGTGCGTCTGGTCAAGAGCGTCATGGATTCGTTCAATCCCTATGTCGACTACGCCAAGTACGAGCAGTACTTCCTTTCGCCCGAGCTGAAGATCACCATTTCCAACACCACCGAGGCGGGTATCCGCTACGAGGAGGGCGACGACCTGACGGCCTGCCCGCCCAAGTCGTACCCCGCCAAGATGACGGCGCTGCTCTACAAGCGTTTCAAGCACTTCAACGGCGACCCCACCAAGGGTCTCTGCATCATCTGCTGCGAGCTGATCGAGAACAACGGCTCCACGCTCCACGAGTATGT
>CAYSJF010000121.1:0-3543 GCA_964431265.1 uncultured Alistipes sp.
TCGGCGACGACAACTACCGCTTCCACGACCACGACAAGCTGGCCCACTACGCCAATGCCGCCACCGACATCGAGTACAACTTCCCGTTCGGTTTCAAAGAGGTGGAGGGCATCCACTCGCGCACCGACTTCGACCTGGGCAACCACCAGAAGTTCTCGGGCAAGAAGATCCAGTATTTCGATCCCGAGACGGGCGAAAGCTACGTGCCCTATGTCGTGGAGACGTCGATCGGCGTCGACCGCATGTTCCTGCAGGTGATGTCGGCAGCCTATACCGAGGAGGCGCTCGACGGCGGCGATTCGCGCGTAGTGCTGCGCCTGCCCGCGGCGCTGGCCCCCGTCAAGGCGGCCGTGCTGCCGTTGGTGAAGAAAGACGGCATGCCCGAGATCGCGCAGAAGATCGTCGACGAACTCAAGTACGACTTCAACGTGGTGTATGACGAGAAAGATTCGGTCGGCAAGCGCTACCGCCGGCAGGATGCGATCGGCACGCCATTCTGCATCACCGTCGACGGACAGACCGCCGAGGACGGCACCGTGACGGTGCGCCACTGCGATTCGATGGAGCAGCAGCGCGTGAAGATCGAGACCTTGCACGCCATGGTCGAGGAGGAGTGTTCGTATCGGAAGCTCTTCAAGAAGCTGAACCTTTAGTGTCCCGCATCCTGGCCATAGACTACGGTACCCGCCGCACGGGCATCGCCGTGAGCGACCCGCTGCGCTTGATCGCCGGAGGTCTCGCGACGGTCGAAACCCGGCAGCTCGAAACGTGGCTCACCGACTATTTCGCCCGCGAGGAGGTGGGCACGATCGTGCTGGGCAAGCCTGCGCGGATGGACGGCACGCCCTCCGAGACGTGGCGTTTCATCGAGCCGCTGGCTGCGCGCCTGCGCCGTGCTTGGCCCGACAAGGAGGTGACGTTCTGCGACGAGCGTTTTACCTCGGTGCTGGCGCATCGGGCGATCCTCGACAGCGGCATCGGCAAGATGGCGCGCCGCGACAAAGCGCTGGTGGACAAGGTTTCCGCCACGATCATTCTGCAAAGTTACATGGACTCCCGTACTGCCGACCGACCGGCAGCGGACGGGAAGCAAGAATAAAGAAGACGGACGGAATTCCGGGGTGTCGGGCTGCGATATTCCGGAGTAAGTCTTTGATATAATTAGGTTGTTATGATTTACCCCATTGTCATCTACGGCGACGACGTGCTGCGCAAGCCTTGCGAACCGGTGCCGGCCGATTACCCCGATCTTCCCAAGTTGATCGACGACATGTTCGCTACCCTCGGCGAGGCCGGCGGCGTGGGGCTTGCTGCACCGCAGATCGGCAAGAGCCTGCAGCTGTTCATCGTCGACTGCACGCCGTGGGCCGAGGACGATCCCGAGTGCGCCGATTTCAAGCAGGCGTTCGTCAATGCCGAGATTTACGCCTATTCCGACCAGACCAAGGTCTACAACGAGGGGTGTCTCTCGTTTCCGGGCCTTTATGCCGACGTGCCTCGTGCCCTGTCGATCCGCGTGCGCTACCTCGACCGCGATCTGAAACCTTGCGACGAGGAATTCACCGGCTACAAGGCGTGGGTCATCCAGCACGAGTTCGACCACACCCAGGGCCGTGTTTTCGTCGACCGGGTGGCGCCGCTGCGCCGCAACCTCATCAAGGGCAAGCTGCTCAACCTGGCCAAAGGCAAATATCGTTGCAGCTACAAAACACGGTAGTTCCGAAACGAAAAGCGAAAGCGGCCCCTTGTCGAGGGGCCGCTTTTTTCGGAAATAGCCGGGCGGTGTCAGAATTTGTAGGTCGCACCCACGTTGATGATGATCGGGTTTTTCCAGTATTTGTGGGTCTGCACCATCCATTTCATGCCGGCCGAGAGATCCCAATGGCGGGCTATGGAGAAGTCGGTACCTGCGCCGATATCGATGCCGCACGACCAGTCGCCGATGTCGTTGGCGCTCAAACCCACCTGGGGATACACCGCCCAGAAACGGGCCACATGGAACAGGTATTGCATGTCGGCGCTGATGTCCACCGAGCAATATTTCTTGCACAGGAACGTCACGGCCGGCTGGATGCGCCAGGCTTTCGTGAAGCTGTAGCGGCCTGCGGCCCCGACGCCGAATATCGCGCCGTCGGCGCCCGTGTTGGTGTAGATGCCGATCTGCGGGCCGATGCCCCATTTGCCTCTGTCTTGAGCCGACACGGCGCCTGCGAAGAGAAGAGCGGCGATCGCCGTAAGTAAGCACTTTTTCATGTCTCTATTATTTTAATTCGAGCGAAATTTTCGTTTCGGTCGGGTAAAGGTATGGAAAAAACCGATTCGCGTCAAACGGATTCGACGAAACGAATCGTTTTTCCGACGGACGGAACTGTCGCAACACTCGTGCCGAAATGGCAGGCCGGAATAAAAAAGCAGAATCCGGATCGAATATCCGAACTCTGCGTATGGGATGTTTCGTCCCGATGCCGGCGAATGCTTTTCGGGGGCGTTATTTGTACGATACGATCAGGACTTTCGACGACTCCCAGAAACGCACCGGGTCGGTGATCTGCAATTTCTCGATTTGCTTGTCCGCACCCAGGAGCAGCCGGTAGCTGTCTGCGGGGTGGGGCGTCACGATGGTGACTTTTTTCCGCATGATCGGCACCTCGCCCAACAATCGGTCGTCGGCTTTCGTGAAGGCATTCATCGTGTTGTTGCGCCCCATGGTGAGGGTGCGGCCTATGACGCCCTCCTTGTTGATGATCCGGGCAGCGCGCAGCTCCTTTTCGGCACCCACGATGTAATAGACCCGATGCAGCCGGGTCGACAACTCGATGTTTTCGTCGTTGAGGGTGATGACTTCGGCATTCCGCTCGGCGACCTGGTTTTCGAGGCGTCTGACTTGTCGTTCGCTGGCATACAGCTCGGTGCGCAGATGATCGATTTCGGCGGTCTTGATCGCGAGCTGCGCTTCCAGATCGCGGATCATCTTCTCCAGACCGGCGATCCTTAAATCGGCCTTGCGCAGCTGGGCAGCCGCGTGCTGTAGCGACGCGATCTTCGCCTTGTTCTCCTGCAGCAGACGGTCGATATCGGCGATGTCGTTGTTGATTTGTGCGATCGGTCGAACGCCGCCCTCCGGAGCGGCAGCCACGGTCAGCAGATTCTCCCGCGCCTTGATCCGCGACAGATTCTCGGCAATGGCGTTGATGTCTTCGAAAACGGCGCGGATCAGCGAATCTTTCCGCTCGACGACGCTCGTCAGCGAATCGCGCTGGTCGGCCAATGTGAGGGCCACTTGCTTGCGGATGCACGAAGTCAGCGCGCAGAGCGCTACTGCCGTGATAACCAAAATCCTTTTCATCGTTTCGATCGTTTGTCTGCGGCAAATATACGCATTTTATGGCATGTTGTTCATTTTCATGTAGGTTTAAAATCGATAAAATAAAAAAGGCCGCACTTTCGTGCAGCCTTTCGTTTGCGAAGCGCGAACGATCTTGCCTTCAACTGTAGTACGAGTATAACCGAAATACATCTCCTCGCTGCTCTTCTTAACATTGA
>CAYSJF010000122.1:0-3415 GCA_964431265.1 uncultured Alistipes sp.
CATCGGCCACTATTCGTCGCGCTACAAGGACGAAAACGAGCTGGTCGCCGAAGCCCGCAAACTCTTTCCCGCGACCGATCCGGCCACGGAGGGCAGCACCTTCATCATAGAAAAACGGAGATGACGAAAGCCGAAATCCAATTGGTTCGCGCCCTGGCCGACAAACGGGGCCGCACGCAGCACGGGCTGTTCGTGGCCGAGGGCGAAAAACTCATCGGCGAGCTGCGGACGTCGCAGCTGCGCGTGCGCAAGATATTCGCTTTGGAGGGGGTGTTCGAGGGGCCGGACGTGGAGACGGTCGCCCCCCGCGACATGGAGCGGCTGTCGCTGCTCAAGACCCCCAGCAACTCGCTGGCGCTGGTGGAGATGCCGCACTACGCGCTCGACCCTGCGGCGCTCGGAGGGGCGCTGACGCTGGCGCTGGACGAGGTGCAGAACCCCGGCAATTTAGGCACGATCGTCCGGCTGGCCGACTGGTTCGGCATCGGCGACATCGTATGCTCCGAGGGCACGGCCGACTGCTTCAATCCTAAAGTGGTGCAGGCGACCATGGGGGCTATTCTGCGTGTAAAGGTGCACTACACCGACCTGAAACGCTTTCTGGAGGAAGCCGTCGCCCGGGACATCCCCGTCTACGGCACGTTTCTGGAGGGCGAGAACCTCTACGAAGCGCCGCTCACGCCGGGCGGGATCGTGGTGATGGGCAACGAGGGGCGCGGCGTGAGGCCCGAGGTGGCCGCCGCGGCGACGCGCAAGCTCTTCATCCCGCCCTATCCCACCGACCGTCGCGGCTCGGAGTCGCTCAATGTGGCCATGGCCACGGGCATCGTATGCGCGGAATTCAGAAGACGCGAAAAATAGAAAAACCGGCCGATTTCGACCGGACGGAATCCCACGGCCCGGCGCCGGACTGTCCGTGCATGTTCCGCCTCGGCGATCCGGCTGCAAAATCCGGCGGATAAATTTGGCAGTGCCCGACGGTTGCGTTATCTTTGTAAGTGATAAACTTTCGATTATGTCCGAACAGCTACTCAAAATAGGCATCGCCCAGGGCGATCCGAACGGCATCGGCTGGGAGATCATCCTCAAGGCCCTCGCCGACACCCGCATGACGGAACTCTGCACTCCGGTGATCTACGGATCGCCCAAAGCCGCCGACCACTATCGCCGAACGATCGCCGACATGGAGGAAATCGCATTCGCGCCCGTCGTCTCGGCCCACGAAGCGCGCCGCGGCAAAGTCAACATCGTGGCCTGCGGCGAGGTCGAACAGATAACCCCGGGTCGGGCGACGCCCGAAGCGGGCCGCGCGGCCGTGGAGGCGCTGCGCCGGGCCACGCAAGACCTCAAGGAGGGCCACCTCGACGCGTTGGTGACGGCGCCTTTCGACAAGGAGACGGTGCAAAGCGACGACTTCGGCTACACGGGCCACACCGAGTATCTGGGTGCCGAGTTGGGCGGCGAACCGTTGATGGTCATGTGCAGCGACGTACTGCGCATCGGGCTGGTGACCAAACACATCCCCGTGGCGGAGATCAGCCGCAGCATCACCAAGGAGCAGATCGTCCGCGACCTGCAGACCATGCGCCGCACGCTCATCGAGGATTTCGGCGTGGTGGAGCCGCGCATCGCCGTGATGGCGCTCAATCCCCACGCCGGCGACGGCGGGCTGTTAGGCACCGAAGAGCAGGAGATCATCAAACCGGCGATCGTCGAGGCCTACGACAAGGGAATTCTGGCATTCGGCCCCTTCGCGGCCGACGGACTCTTCGCCGGGGGCGGTTACACCCGCTACGACGGCATTCTGGC
The DNA here is from genome assembly GCA_964431265.1 of uncultured Alistipes sp. GTDB lineage: Bacteria > Bacteroidota > Bacteroidia > Bacteroidales > Rikenellaceae > Alistipes. The sequence goes on from CAYSJF010000122.1 coordinate 1,810, forward strand.
CATGTATCACGACCAGGGGCTGACGCCGTTCAAGAGCCTTTCGCCCGACGGCGTGAACTTCACGGCGGGCCTTGCGGCCGTGCGCACCTCGCCCGACCACGGCACGGCGTTCGACATCGCCGGGCAGAACAAAGCCGACGCCCAGTCGATGCGCAACGCGATCTACGCGGCGATCGACATCGTGGGACACCGCCGCGCCTGGGCCGAATGGTCGGCCGATCCGCTGCCCCATGCCGAACGCGAGCGCTCCAACCGCGACAACCACCGCAAGGAGGCCCCCGCAACCCCCAAAGATGAATGATTCGCATGCGATTTCCGGGCGCGGATGATCGCTGAATCCGAAATTATTATAACTTTGCACCATAGAAACGGGTATCCGGCAGCGTATTCCGTCTCGTAATCGCGGAAGCGCCCGAGGCCCCACAACCATTTAGCACAACGCAATGATCAAAATCACATTTCCCGACGGCTCCGTGCGCGAGTTCGAAAAGGGAACCACCCCCTACCGGATCGCGGAGAGCATCAGCCCTCGTTTAGCTGCCGACTCCCTGGCCGCTTCGGTAAACGGCGCGACGACCGACATGACGCGCCCGATCGAGGAGGACGCCTCGGTCAAATTCTACAAATGGGACGACGCCGAGGGCAAGCACGCGTTCTGGCACACCTCATCGCACCTGCTGGCCGAAGCGCTCGAAGCGCTCTATCCGGGCATCAAGTTCGGCATCGGCCCGGCCATAGAGAACGGTTTCTACTACGATGTCGACTCTCCGACGCCCATCACCGAAGCCGATCTGGAGAAGATCGAGCAGAAGATGCAGGAGCTGGCCCGGGGCAAAGAGGAGCTGGTACGCCGCGAAGTGCCCAAGGCCGAAGCGCTCAAGACATTCACCGCCAAAGGCGATCCCTATAAGGTCGAGCTGATCTCCGATCTGGACGACGGTACGATCTCGTTTTACACCAACGGTGCGTTCACCGACCTCTGCCGCGGCCCGCACATCCCCAACACGGGCTATATCAAGGCGATCAAACTGACATCGGTGGCCGGAGCCTACTGGCGCGGCAACGAGAAGAACAAGATGCTGACCCGCATCTACGGCATCGCATTCCCCAAGAAATCGATGCTCGACGAATACCTCGTCATGCTGGAGGAGGCCAAGAAACGCGACCACCGCAAGTTGGGCAAAGACCTCGAACTCTTCACTTTCTCGCAGCGCGTGGGGCAGGGTCTGCCTCTGTGGCTGCCCAAGGGCGCCGCGCTGCGCGACCGTCTGGAGCAGTTCCTGCGCGGCGTACAGAAAGAGTACGGCTATCAGCAGGTCATCACCCCGCATATCGGCAACAAGGAACTCTATGTGACCTCGGGCCACTACGCCAAATACGGCAAGGACTCGTTCCAGCCCATCCACACCCCCATCGAGGGCGAGGAGTATCTGCTCAAGCCGATGAACTGCCCGCACCACTGCGAAATCTACCGTTCGAAACCGCGCTCCTACAAGGAGCTGCCCGTGCGTTTGGCCGAGTTCGGCACGGTTTACCGCTACGAGCAGTCGGGCGAGCTGCACGGACTGACGCGCGTGCGCGGCTTCACGCAGGACGACGCCCACCT
>CAYSJF010000123.1:0-3385 GCA_964431265.1 uncultured Alistipes sp.
TCGAGCACCTGCAGCAGGATGTTGAAGACGTCGGGATGGGCCTTTTCGATCTCGTCCAGCAGCACCACCGAATAGGGCTTGCGGCGCACGGCTTCGGTCAGCTGACCGCCCTCGTCGTAGCCCACGTATCCCGGAGGCGCTCCCACGAGACGCGACACGCTGTGGCGCTCCTGGTATTCGCTCATGTCGATGCGCGTGAGCATCTGGTCGTCGTTGAACAGAAATTCGGCCAGCGCCTTGGCCAGCTCTGTCTTGCCCACGCCCGTGGTGCCGAGGAAGATGAACGAGCCTATGGGTCGGCGCGGATCGTTGAGGCCCGCCCGCGAGCGGCGCACGGCGTCTGCGATCGCGGCGATCGCCTGATCCTGGCCCACCACGCGCTTGTGCAGTTCGGCTTCGAGATGGAGCAGTTTTTCGCGCTCCGAGGCCAGCATCCGCGTGACGGGAATCCCCGTCCAGCGCGACACCACCTCGGCCACGTCCTCGGCGTCGACCTCTTCCTTGATCATCGAGCCGCCCGACGAGGCGAGTTCGTACTCTTTTTGAAATGCTGCGATCTCCTTTTCGGCTTCCTGAATCTTGCCGTAGCGGATTTCGGCCACACGGCCGTAGTCGCCCTCGCGTTCGGCCTGGCGGGCTTCGATGTCGAGGCGCCCGATTCGCTCTTTGTTGTCCTGTATCTTGCGCAGCAGGTCGCGTTGGCCCTGCCATTTGGCCCGCATCGCCGCGTCGCGCGACTTCAGCTCCTCGATTTCGCGGGTCAGCTCGGCGACCCGCTCCTCGTCTTTTTCGCGGCGGATCGCTTCGCGCTCGATCTCCAGCTGGCGCACCCGGCGGTCGAGCGTGTCGATCTCCTCGGGCACGGAGTTCATCTCCAAACGCAGGCGCGAGGCCGCTTCGTCCACTAAGTCGATCGCCTTGTCGGGCAGGTGGCGCGAGGTGATGTAGCGCGTCGATAGGTCGACGGCCGCCACGATCGCCTCGTCCTTGATGCGCACCTGGTGGTGGTTCTCGTAGCGCTCCTTGAGGCCGCGCAGGATCGAAATGGCGTCTTCGCGTGTCGGCTCGTCGACCATCACTTTCTGGAAGCGGCGTTCGAGGGCCTTGTCCTGCTCGAAATATTTCTGGTATTCGTCGAGCGTCGTGGCGCCTATGGTGCGCAGCTCGCCGCGCGCCAGCGCCGGTTTGAGGATGTTGGCCGCATCCATCGCGCCCGACGACTTGCCGGCGCCGACCAGCGTGTGGATTTCGTCGATGAAGAGCAGGATTTCGCCGTCGCTCTGCACGACCTCCTGCACCACGGCCTTGAGCCGTTCCTCGAACTCGCCCTGATACTTCGCCCCGGCGATCAGCGCACCCATGTCGAGCGAATAGATGAGCTTGTTCCGGAGGTTCTCCGGCACGTCGCCGTCGATGATGCGGCGGGCGATGCCCTCGGCGATCGCCGTCTTGCCCACGCCCGCTTCGCCCACCAGAATGGGGTTGTTCTTCGTGCGGCGCGAGAGGATCTGCAGTACGCGGCGGATCTCCTCATCGCGGCCGATCACGGGGTCGAGCTTCCCGGCGCGGGCCTGCTCGTTGAGGTTGATCGCATACTTGCCCAGCGCGTCGAACTGCTGTTCGGAGGTGGGCGAGTCGACCGTCGCCCCCTTGCGGAAGGTGCGGATCGCTTCGATCAACTCCTTTTCGGTGGCGCCATGGTGCTTGAGCAGCTCCGACGCTGCGCTGCGCTCGGCGACGAGGCCCAAAAGCAGGTGTTCGACCGAGGCGTATTTGTCGCCGAAAGTCTTGGTGAAGTCGACGGCCCGCTGGATCGTGCGCGTGGTCTCCTGCGCGAAGAACTGTTCGCCGCTGCCCTCCACGCGGGGCAGTACGGCGACGGCCCGGTCGCACTCCTGGCGCAAGCCCCGCACGTCGACGTCCGCGCGGCCCAGCAGAAAGGCGGCCAGCGAATCCTCCTCGCGGAGGAGTACCGACAAGAGGTGCAGCGGCTCGACGGCCTGCTGTCCCCGCTCGCGCGCCAGGGTCAGCGCCGCTTGCAGCGCCTCCTGGGCTTTGATAGTCAAAGTGTTGATATTCATATTGTCGTGAGTTTTGTTTGCACGCTACAACCCTCTTTTCCGCAAATGGCCTGCCAGGTCTTCGTTTCGGCCATCGTGTCAGATATCGACGTGCGCCGTCCGACAATTCGGCAGTCCGGACTGCCAATTTCCGCCGCCCGACGGACAGAATAGCAGACAGAATCGATTCATAATTCATAATTCACAATGGCTTTTAGTTGTAGGCAGTTTCCCGAGTATTCGAAATAAAATAAATTGTGAATTCTTCTTATCTTTGGCTTCGCCGAAGATACTCGGCCTCGGCCATGCTCAAATAAATTTGGCATTGCGCTCGGCTTTTCGTATCTTTGCCCTACTATGAGCGAATTTATCGTCAGTGCACGAAAATACCGTCCCGCGACCTTCTCGTCGGTGGTGGGGCAGAAGCACATCACTTCCACGCTGAAGAACGCCATCGAGCGCGGGCAGCTGGCCCATGCCTATCTGTTTTGCGGGCCGCGCGGCGTGGGCAAAACCACTTGCGCGCGCATCTTCGCCAAGGCGATCAACTGTCTCTCGCCCAATGGCGCCGAGGCGTGCAACGAGTGCGAGTCGTGCCGCTCGTTCAACGAGGGGCGTTCGCTCAACATCCACGAGCTGGACGCCGCGTCGAACAACTCGGTGGAAGACATCCGCACCCTGATCGAGCAGGTGCGTATCATCCCGCAGGTGGGGCGCTACTCGGTCTTCATCATCGACGAGGTGCACATGCTCTCGGCCGCGGCGTTCAACGCCTTTCTCAAGACGCTGGAGGAGCCGCCCGCCCATGCCGTTTTCATTCTGGCGACCACCGAGAAGCACAAGATCATCCCCACGATCCTCTCGCGCTGCCAGATCTACGATTTCAACCGCATCCGTGTCGAGGACGCGGTCGAATACCTTAAATATATAGCTTCGTCCGAGGGGATCACGGCCGACGAGGAGTCGCTCAACCTCATCGCGCAGAAAGCCGACGGCGGTATGCGCGACGCGTTGTCGATGTTCGACAAGGCCGTGTCGTTCTGCGGCACGACGCTCGACTATCGCAATGTCGCCCAGACGCTCAACGTGCTGGACTACGACACCTATTTCGGCATCACCGAGATGCTGCTGGCCGGCGACTATGTGCAGGCGCTCGTGGCTTTCGACGAGGTGCTGGCCAAGGGTTTCTCGGGTCAGACTTTCATGTCGGGGCTGAACCGCCACCTGCGCGATCTGCTGATGGCGGCGCGGCCCGAGACGCTCAAGCTCATCGAGATGACCGGCACGCTGCTCGAACGATACCGGACGCAGGCGGGCGCCTGCGA
>CAYSJF010000124.1:0-3380 GCA_964431265.1 uncultured Alistipes sp.
CCGTACCTTCGAGGATCTGGCCCTTCTCCAGCTTCGACATGATGACCTGCTTCTGGGCCTCCAGCTCGGCTTCGATGAGCGCCTTGTGCGACACGACCACGTTGCGGAACTCCTGGTTGATCTTCACCACCTTGAACTCCATGGTCTTGTCGACATATACGTCGTAGTCGCGGATGGGCTTCACGTCGATCTGCGAGCCGGGCAGGAACGCCTCGATGCCGAACACGTCGACGATCATACCGCCCTTGGTGCGGCACTTGATGTAACCCTTGATGATCTCGTCCTTGTCGAGAGCCTCGTTGACGCGATCCCACGACTTGAGCTGACGGGCTTTCTTGTGCGAAAGCGACAGCTGGCCGTTCTTGTCCTCGGCCGAGTCGACATAGACTTCGATCTTGTCGCCCACCTTCAGATCGGGGTTGTAACGGAATTCCGACACGGGGATGATGCCCTCGCTCTTGTAACCGATGTTGACGATCACCTCGCGCTTGGTGATGCTCGTCACGGTACCCTCGACCACTTCGCCTACGGCCACGTTGGACAACGTTTTGTCATAGGCTGCGGCGATCTCGTCCTTGGGCTGGCTGTAAACGCCCAGATCGTTCTCGAACGAGTTCCAGTCGAAATTCTCGTTTGCGACTACGGTTTTGTTTTCTTCCATGAAATGATTGCGATACAATCGCTCGTTAAAAGGTTAATAATCAATATTCCGCCTCTCGCACCCACTTCGCGCACGCACGAAAGACCTGCAAAGATAACGCTTTTTCCGGAAATATCAAATACGCAGCGGATTTCGCTCCCCGCATGCGGATTCCGCGCCCTTACCGGACGGGCTGCACCAGTATCTGCTGGCGACGACGATTGTCGGGGCGCAGCGGCTTGCCCGTCTTCAGCCCCTCGGCCAGCACGTCGGCCACCCGGATCTCGGTAACTGTGCCGTCGGCATACTCCAATCCCCGGTAGTTCTTGTAGATATAGTCGCTCAAGGCCAGGGTGTAGACCTGTCCCTCGCGCAACTCATGGAACCGCACGTCGAACGCCCGATCCGACTCGTCGACCAGAAGGGTGTAGGGAGTCGTGAGGATCAGGTCGACGCGATGCCCTTCGCGCGTCTCCTCGTTGTACTTGGTCACGATCATGCGCCGGATCTGCTCGGCGGTCATCTTCATGGTGGCGACCCGCGTGCCGAACGGTTCCAGATCGTAGATCCGCGCCCGGCTCACGCCGCCGGCCCCGATACTGTCGAGCCGCACGCCGCCCACATGGTAGACGCCGATCTGCGCTCCGGTCTTCTTCGCTATGGAGGACGCCATCCAGTTGGCCAGTCCCGCCTTGTCGGCCGGAGCGGCGAACTTGCCGATCGACTTGTTCAGCTCGGGATCGGCATAGTAGCCGGCGACCTGCTCGGCATAGGCGGGATCGGGCGCATAGTCGTCGAGCGACACGATGCGGAAATCGACGCCCACGACCTTACGGCCGCGCAGACGGATCGTCGACACGCCCACGTTGCGCAGGTTTTTGCCCGTCTGGGTCAGCAGCGTGCCGCCGACGAGCGTATCCAACTCGACATGCGTATGGCCGCCGATCGCCAGATCGAACAGCTGCGTCTTGCCGAGCAGCTCCATGTCCCGGTCGTCGCCCATGTGCGAAAGGAGCACCAGCACGTCGACTTTCGGCCGCAACTCGGCCGCATATTTCAAGGCCTCGGCCTGCGGATCGGGGAAGCGCAGCCCCACGAACGACGTCTTGTGGCCCGCCGGATGGCCCGGCCCCTCGTAGTTGGTCACCACGCCCACGATGCCCACGCGGATGCCGTCGCGCTCGATGATCGTATAGGGCGGCAACTGCGGAAAGGTACAGGTGTCGCTGATGCAGTCGGCGCACACCACCTCGAAATCCATGCTGTCGATCATGCGGCCCAGAAAGGCCTGTCCGTGGTCGAATTCGTGGTTGCCCAGCGTTGCCGCATCGTACCCCAGCCGGTTCATCAGCTCGACGATCGGCTTGCCGGGCACGGGCACTTTGTCGACGAAAGCGTTGCCCGTCCAGCGGTCGCCCGCATCGACCAGCACGACCAACTGCGCCGTATCGCGGCACGCCTCGACGGCGCTCGCCAGCAGCGGGAAACGCTGGATCTTGGCGTGCATGTCGTTGGTCGACAGAATCACCAGCGTACGTTCGCGCGGCGTGCAGGCAGCTATCGCCGCCAAAGCGGCGAAAAAGAGAATTCGGAACGACTTTTTCATATTTATCCGGTTTGTATGATTTCGGGATTGCCAAAATTACGAAATAATTTCTATCTTTACGTCTCCTTATCCGAAATAATCGTCCCCGTATGACCGAGACCCTCAAAATCGTCTGCGACAACCTCGGCGGCGAAACGGAAGTGCCCGCCGGCATCTCGCTCGCGGAGCTTGCGAGCCGCATCGAACCGGGGCGTCATCCGTTCCTGGCCGCCGAAGTCGACAACCGCATCAAGGAACTCAACTATAAGATATACGCTCCGGCCACCGTACGGTTCGTCGACATCGCGTCGTTCGCCGGCATCCGGATCTACCAGCGCACGGCGTGGTTCATCCTCCAGAAAGCCGCGCACGACCTCTACCCCGCGCAGACGCTGCACATCCGCCATTCGTTAGGGCGCAGCGGCTTCTACTGCGAAATCGAGGGGATCGACGCATTCACTCCCGAGCAGGCCGAAGGGCTGCGCCGCCGCATGCGCGAGATCGTCGAAGCCGACTACCCGATCCGCCGCACCCGGGCGCTCACGAGCGAAGTGCGCGCCCTCTATGCCGCCTCGGGCTACACCGACAAGATCGCGCTGCTCGACACCCGTCCGCGGCTCTACAGCGAATACTACACGCTCGACGACGTGACGGGCTATTTCTACGGCGTGCTGGCCCCCTCGACGGGCTGCATCGCGCTGTTCGACATCGAACCCTACTACAACGGCTTCTATCTGGCTCTGCCGCTGCGCACGGCGCCCGACCGCATCCACACGGATTTCTACCAGGAGAAGATGTTCGGCATCTTCCGCGAATATCAGTCGTGGGTGCAGATCATGGGGGTGCCCACGGTGGGCGATGTCAATTCGAAGGTGCTGGCCGGCGACGCCGGAGGCATGATCAAGCTGGCCGAAGCGTTCCACGAACGCAAGTTCGCCTGGGTGGCCGACGAAATCTACCGGGCCAACCGCACGCGCGGCACCCGCATGGTGCTCATCTCCGGCCCCTCATCGAGCGGCAAGACCACCTCGGCCAAGCGGTTGGGCATCCAGCTGGGCGTGCTGGGGCTGAATCCCGTGATGATCTCGCTCGACGACTATTTCGTGGAGCGCGAGAAGACGCCCCTCGACGAAAACGGCGAATACGACTACGAAG
>CAYSJF010000125.1:0-3340 GCA_964431265.1 uncultured Alistipes sp.
TGTCGAAATCGGGGTTGGTCGAAGCGCCGTTCATGTAGCGGGCGTTGCCGAAGACATTGGCCGTACCCCACAGCAACTTGATGCCCGTCTCGGCCTGCTTCTGCTTGGCGTAGGCGACGATTTCGCGCAGGTTGGCTTCGTATTTGGCGGGATCGGGGTCTTCGTCCACCAGGTCGACGTCGTGGAAGCAGTAGTACTCGATGCCCATCTTCTGCATGAACTCGAAACCGGCGTCCATCTTGGCCTTGGCGCGCTCGATAGGACAAGCCGCCTCGTTCCACGGAAACTTCTTGGTGCCACCGCCGAACTGGTCGGCACCCTCGGCACAGAGGGTGTGCCACCATGCCATAGAGAAACGCAGCCACTCCTTCATCTTGCGGCCCTTGACCACGCGCTCGGGTTCGTAGTAGCGGAATGCCATCGGATTTTTCGAATTCGCGCCTTCGAACGCGATCTTACCCACGGTGGGGAAATACTCTTTCGTTGCCATAAATCAAAGTGTTTTAAAGTTATTGAAGTCGTTTTATGGTTCTTGAATGTTTTTAACTGACCTCCCTTGCAAGAGATCGATTTTACTTCTGCTCGACAGAAACCGCAGGAAACGGTTTCTACCCTCGCTTACTCGTAAAATCGTGAATTCTGAATTATGAATTGTGAATTATCCGGGCTTCCAGCGCCTTTTTCCATGCGGCGTAGCCCTTTTCCAGCGCTTCGCGGTCGGCAGCCTCCGGCTCGATGACCTCCAGACGGACGAGCGACGCGAACGCCTCCTCGCGCGACCGGTAGAGTCCCGCGCCCAATGCCGCTCCGCGGGCCGCACCCAGCGCACCGTCGGTGTCGAACAGCTCGATGCGCGCACCCGTCAGCGTGGCCAGCGTCTGCCGGAACAGCGGCGAGAGGAACAGGTTGGCCCGCCCGGCGCGGATCACATCGGGCTGCAAACCCAGCGAGCGCATGATGTCGATGCCGTAGCGGAACGAATAGGCGATCCCCTCCTGCGCCGCACGCAAAAGATGGGCCGTAGAGTGACGATTCAGGTCGATACCTTCGACCGCAGCGCCGATGCAGCGGTTCTCCAGCATGCGCTCGGCGCCGTTGCCGAACGGCAGCATCGACAGCCCGTCGCACCCGGCCGGAGCGGTCGCGGCCAGCTCGTTCATCTCGGCGTACCCCAACTTCTCCTGCACGATATGGCGCCGCACCCACGAATTGAGGATGCCCGTGCCGTTGATGCAGAGCAGGATGCCATAGCGGGGATGGGCGGCCGTGTGGTTGACGTGCACGAACGTGTTGACGCGCGACTTGGGGTCGGCTTTCGGGGTGTCGACCACTCCGTATACCACCCCGCTCGTGCCGCCCGTCGCGGCGATCTCGCCCGCTTCCATGACGTTGAGCGAGAAAGCGTTGTTGGGCTGGTCGCCGGCACGATAGCTGATCGGCGTGCCGGCCGGAATGCCCAAAAGCGCCTCGGACTCCGCGTTCGTACGGCCGCCGATGCCGATCGAAACCCCGGCCTGGGGGATCATCTCCCGGGGAATGCCGTAATAGTCGGACACGAAGTCGGCCCGGCGCTCCTCCTTGAAGTCCCACAGAATCTGCTCCGAAAGGCCGCTTTCGGTGGTCGCGATCTCGCCCGAGAGCTTGTAGGCGATGTAGTCGCCCGGCAGCATGAAGCGGTCGATGCGGGCGAACAGCTCGGGTTCGTTGCGCGCGACCCATGCCAGTTTCGAAGCCGTGAAGTTGCCCGGCGAGTTGAGCGTATGCTCCAGACAGAAATCGCGCCCGATAGCCTCCAGCGCTTCGGCGCCGATCTCCACGGCGCGCGAGTCGCACCAGATGATCGCCTTGCGCAGCGGCCGACCCTCGCGGTCGACGCACACCAATCCGTGCATCTGGTAGGTGATGCCCACGGCCCGCACCTCGCTCATGGGGTGCTCGGCCGCGATCTTGCGGATGCCCTCCGCGACATAACGCCACCACATTTCGGGGTCTTGCTCGGCCCACCCCGACTGCGGAGCGTCGATGGGCATCTCCTGCGAGGGATTGGTCGACGACGCCACGCAGCGGCCCGTCGCCACATCCAGCAGCGAAACTTTCACCGAAGAGGAACCGATGTCTATGCCTAAAGTTTTCATGCCATATAAGTTTTTATCCGTTTCAATATCGCCAATTGTCGATGAATCCCAAGCGTAGCTTCGCTTTCACGGCCCGTTTGTAAGCCGCTTTGTCGAACATGTAGTAGAGGGCCGGTTTGTGGGCCACGCCCTGTTCGTATTCGCCCGTAGGCGTCAGAAATCCCGATCCCAGCATCTTCTTGCGGAAATTGCGGTTGTCGATCTCGATCCCCAGCACTGCCGCATAGAGGTTCTGCAGCTCGCGGATCGTGAACTTGCGGGGCAGCAGTTCGAACGCCACGGGCGATTGCTGCATTTCGCGACACAGATGCGTCAGCGCCGCGGAGAGAATCTGCTTGTGATCCATCGCCAGCCGCTGGATGGCCTCCACCTCGACCCATTGCGCCCCCTTGTCGTCGGTATAGGCGATCACACGGGCGTCGAGCTTGACCAGCGCATAGTAGCCCACCGTCACCACGCGTTCGGTGCGGATGCCGTGGTAGCGGTTGATCCACTCCAGCTCCTCGCCCTGCACGCGAGCCGGATCGGAGAAGATCTCCATCTGCTTGAGGTAGATTTCCCGCAGCCCCGTCGCCTCGGCCAGCACACGGCTGGCCGCAGCGGGCAGCGTCTCGTTCTCCAGAATCATGGCGCCCGGCAGCTTGAGCCGGTCGAGCCGCGCAGCGGGGTCGCAATAGCGCCGCTCGACAAGCAGCACCTTGAGCGACCGGCCGTCGAATCCGAAAACGGCGCAGTCGACCGAAAGCGATTGGTTCATCTGCAGAGACATGAAGTCGGGGCACGCGGTTAGGTTGTGATCGTAAAATTACACATTTTCCGGCGAAAAAACAACCTTATCGTAATTTTTACGTCAAGTCCCCGGCACTTCGCCCCGCGACCGGGCTGCAGGCCCGATTCCGGCCCATATCCTTTACGCTAACTGTTCGTTCCGTCCCGCGAAAACGACGCAGCCCGGCAGCGCCCACGGCACTCCGGACTGCGACATGCAAGAGAGCGACACCCCTATGCTTCGGCGCCGAACTCCATGAGGTAGGCCTTGATGAAAGCGTCGAGATCGCCGTCCATCACCGCCTCAACGGCCGAAGTCTGGCACCCCGTGCGGTGATCCTTCACCCGGCGGTCGTCGAAGACATAGGAACGTATCTGCGAACCCCACTCGATCTTCTTTTTCGAGGCTTCGAGGGCCTGCTGCGTGGCCATGCGCT
>CAYSJF010000126.1:0-3299 GCA_964431265.1 uncultured Alistipes sp.
TGAATTGTGAATTGTGAATTGTGAATTGTGAATTGTGAATTGTGAATTGTGAATTATTCCTGCTCATATCCGAATCTTTGCAACTGCCGCGAGTCGTTGCGCCAGTCGTCGTTGACCTTGACGAAAAGTTGCAGGAACACCTTTTTTTCCAGGAATTGTTCCAAATCTTCGCGTGCCGCCTGTCCCACGCGCTTCAGTCTCTCACCCTTGTGCCCGATCAGGATGCCTTTCTGCGAATCGCGCGACACGTAGATCGTCGCCGCGATGCGGTCGATCGTCGGCTCCTCCTTGTAGGTGTCGATCTCTATTTCGCAGCAGTAGGGTATCTCCTTGTCGTAAAAGCGCAGGATCTTTTCGCGGATGATCTCCGAGGCGAAGAAACGCAGCGTCTTGTCCGTCAGCGTATCCTTGGGGTAGAATGCCGGCCCCTCGGGCAGCAGTTCCAGGATGGCCTTGAATAATCCTTCGACGTTGAACTTCTCTTTGGCCGAGGCCGGCACGATCTGCGCCTCGGGCAGTTTCGAGTGCCATTGCTCCACCAACTTCTCCAGCGCCTCGGGCGTCGTGAGGTCGATCTTGTTGACCACCACGATTGCCGGTATGCCGCTGCGGGCGATCTGCGCCACCACCTCCTCCGAGCGGTCGCTCTGCTCCATCGTGTCGGTCACGTAGAGGATCACATCGGCGTCGGTCAGCGCGCCCGTCACGAACTTCATCATCGACTCCTGCAGCTTGTAGCTCGGTTTCAGAATGCCCGGCGTGTCCGAGTAAACGATCTGGAAGTCGTCGCCCGAGACGATGCCCATGATGCGGTGGCGTGTGGTCTGCGCCTTGGAGGTGATGATCGAGAGCCGCTCGCCGACCAGCGCGTTCATCAACGTCGACTTGCCGACATTGGGATTGCCGATGATATTTACGAAGCCCGATTTGTGCATGGAACCTTATATTTGAGATTCAAAGGTAGGGATTTATTCGGATTTTTCCTATATTTGCAATATATTAACCCAAATCGAGAGCCTATGGTAAAATAAAAATTGATTGTTTTTTTAGTCTTATTTGAATTTCCTGTGCCGTCTCCGCACGAAAAGCGCCGGCACCTACATATAAAAAGCGCATCGGCTTTTCTTCTTACGACAGAAAATTGGACACTTTCTAACAAGTAAGGAACTAAAGTTGATGCTCGTGCTGTTTTACGGCGCGGGCATTTCTTTCATTCTACTTGTGGGTCGTCCAATACCTCTGTCGTGGATAAGGAATTTGTCCGCGTTTTTTATATTTTATTTTAATTATGTAATGAGCTTGAAAAATGAAGAAAAATCATCTTAATTTATTAGGATTAGTCTTGATTATGGTCTTCTGCAGCAGTTGCGCATCTATCCGACCGGTGACGGACAATATCATCCAGCAAGTGGGCGGCAGTTCCCAATTACCTAATTTCCAATACTATGTTTCTCGTAGTATCGCTTTGCGGAAAGTGGAGCACGAAATGGATGGAAACGTAATCGAGGGTCAGGCTAAAATCGTTGAAACGGTCAAGAAAGACAATATCGATATCAAGAAGTCGACTCCGGGAGTCGTTATCGATTATGTTTATTCCGAGGCTTTGAAGACGCATGTCTTGCGAGTCGCTTTCGAAGAGGACGACGATAAGTACTTGCAGTTCGCCCATCCTCATAATAACCGCTCGGATGCTTGGTATACTTTGGTCGCTCAAACGGATCAACGTATGGTATATGGAGATGCGATGTATGATTATTCATATCCGGAATCCTTTTCTATTTTGAAAAAAATAGGGCTGAAGAAAAAGAGCAACACCTATGGGAATGTTCCGATTTTATTGATTAAATCGAAAAGAAGTCACAATGTAACGACAACAAGAAGAACAGCAAAAGGTCGTAAAATCGAAAAGTGACGGAATCTAAATTGAAAAATCCGAACCCGACTTCCTTCCGAAAGGAGAGTCGGGTTCTTCGTGAAGTTGCAACATGTCGGTCATGCGCTCTATCTTCTCATCATCCCGCCCGGGAACTTGGGCATGCGGAGGTTGCCGCCCGCCACGGTTTTCATCATCTTGCGGGTCTGCTCGAACTGCTTCATCAGACGGTTCACGTCGGCCATCGTCGTGCCCGAACCTTTGGCGATGCGTTCGCGGCGCCGGGCGTTGATGATTTCGGGATGCGAGCGTTCGTCCGGGGTCATCGAGCCGATGATCGCCTCGGTCTGCTTGAACACGTCGTCGGGGATGTCTATGTCTTTCAGTGCTTTGCCCATGCCCGGGAGCATCGAGGCCAGGTCTTTCAGGTTGCCCATCTTCTTCACCTGTTGAATCTGGGCGATGAAGTCGTTGAAGTCGAACTGATTCTTCACCAGCTTCTTTTTCAGCTTGCGGGCCTCCTCTTCGTCGAACTGCTCCTGCGCCCGTTCCACCAGCGACACCACGTCGCCCATGCCCAGAATGCGGTCGGCCATGCGTTCGGGGTGGAACACCTGCAGGGCGTCCATCTTTTCGCCGCTCGATATGAATTTCAGCGGCTTGTCCACCACCGAGCGGATCGAGATCGCCGCACCGCCGCGCGTGTCGCCGTCGAGTTTGGTCAGCACCACGCCGTCGAAGTCGAGCCGGTCGTTGAACTCCCGGGCCGTGTTCACGGCGTCCTGACCCGTCATGGCGTCGACCACGAAGAGGGTTTCCGAGGGGTTCACCGCCGCCTTGATCGCCGCGATCTCCTGCATCATCGTCTCGTCCACGGCCAGGCGGCCCGCCGTGTCGACGATCACGACGTTGTAGCCTTTCTGCCGGGCGTGCTTGATCGCGTTCTGCGCAATTTCCACCGGATTCCGGTTGCCCTCCTCCGTGTAGACCTCTACGCCGATCTGCTGCCCCAGCACTTTCAGCTGGTCGATAGCCGCCGGACGGTAGACGTCGCCCGCCACTAAGAGCACCTGCCGGCCTTTCTTGTTCTTGAGCTGCGCCGCCAACTTGCCCGAGAAAGTCGTCTTGCCCGAGCCTTGCAGACCTGCGATCAGGACAACGGCCGGCGTGCCGTCGAGCCGGATGTCCGTTGCCGTGCCGCCCATCAGAGCGGCCAGCTCGTCGCGCACGATCTTGGTCATCATCTGCCCCGGCTTCACGGCCGTGAGGACGTTTTGTCCCAGCGCTTTCTGCTTCACCGTGTCGGTGAACGTCTTGGCTACCTTGTAGTTGACGTCGGCGTCGATGAGCGCACGGCGAATCTCCTTGAGGGTCTCCGCTACGTTGATCTCCGTGATGCGGCCCTCGCCCTTGAGTATCTTGAACG
>CAYSJF010000127.1:0-3271 GCA_964431265.1 uncultured Alistipes sp.
CCTCGCCGATGCGGGCGAACGCCACGGCGTCGGAGTAGGTCTCGGGGTCGAACTTCGCGATGACGCCCTGTCCCAGCAGCGTGCGGTAGTCGCGGATCAGGGCCACGAGCGCCTGGCGATGCTCTGCCACCGAGGCGAAATGGGTCTTGTTGAGACGGCGGATCGCTGCAGCCAGCGGAAACAGCCCGCGCGAATAGAGCCACTTCGAGAGGTGGTTCTGCGAGGTGTGGTACTCGAACGCATCGTCGGAGACCGTGGCGATCATCTGCTGCATCTGCGCCAGGTCTTTGGCGCGACCGATCACCGTGCCCGTCGCGGGATCGCGGAAGATGAAGTCGCCGAACGCGCACTCCGTGGCGATGTAGTTGTGCAGCTCGGTGAGCAGCGTTTTCGAGTTCTTGGCGATGAATCCGGCGCCCAGCGCGCGGGCCTGCGCGGCGAACTCCACCTGCGACGATTGCAGCAGCACCGGCATCAGCGGGTTGTCGGCGCGGATGCTGCGGCACAGCTCGATGCCCGCGTCGAGCCGTTCGCGGGCCGGCGGATCGTCGGGGTGCATGACGAACCCCACGTCGGAGATGACGCCCAAAAGGTTGTGCTTGTAGCGGTCGTAGAGCTGCGTCGCCTCGTCGTAGTTGGTGGCCAGCAGCACCTTGGGCCGCGCCCGCTTGCGCAGGGTCTGCTGCTGTTCGTTGAGCGCGTCTTTCAGGAATTCGGTGTTCTGCATCAGCAGGAGACGGTACAGCTCGGGCAGGTAGGTCGAGTAGAAGCGGATCGAATCCTCGACCAGCAGAATGGCCTGCACGCCGCCCTGGAGAATGTCCTCCTCGGCGTTCATCTTGTCCTCCACGAGCTTGATGATGGCGATGATCAGGTCGTTGTTGCCGTGCCAGCAGAAGATGTAGTCCAGCCCCGAGCGATCCCGCTCTTCGATGCGGCGGTAGATGTCTTTCGAAAAGGAGGTCAGCAGCGCCACGGGGATGCGGGGGTGCCGCTCCTTGACGATCTTGGCGAACGTGAACACCTCCGGCTCGCCCACGTTGTACATGGTCAGGATGAAGTCGAACGTGTCGTCCGCGGCCAGCAGCTCCAGCGCCTCGCCCGTCGAACTCACGCGCGTGAACGAGGGCGGATCCGACAGGTTCAGGTCCAGATACTCCTGGTTGATCTGCGACTCGATGTGCCCGTCTTCCTCCAGAATGTAGCCGTCGTAGCTGCAGCACACCAGCAGAATCTTGTGGATGCGGTATTTCATGAAGCGGTACGGGGCCGCCGTTGCGTCGGGCAGGGGATTTCCGAAGTTTTTTTCCATGAGCAGTGGTTTTTCCGTTCGCGGCAAATCGCGGCAAAGTTGTGGCCGATTCCCTAACAAATATAGAAAAAAATGGTTATCTTTGGTGCGGTTCCCTTAAATATCGTACGATGAAATCGCAAAAATATCTTTTGCAGGAGGTAGCCTCCCCGCAGACCGAGCGCGAATGGCTCGATTTCCCCAAGAAACTCTACCGGCGCAACCGCAACTGGGTCTGCCCGCTGGACGACGACGTGCGCGAGGTCTTCGATCCTGCGCGCAACGAGCTGTTCGCCGCCGGCGAGGCCGTGCGGTGGGTGGCGCGCGACGCCTCGGGCGAGGTGGTGGGGCGCATCGCCGCGTTCTACAACCGCGAGAAAGCCGCGTTGGAGGAGCAGCCCACGGGCGGCTGCGGCTTCTTCGAGTCGATCGACAGCCAGGAGGTCGCCGACCTGCTGTTCGACGCGGCGCGCATGTGGCTGGCCGGTCGCGGCATGGAGGCCATGGACGGCCCGATCAACTTCGGCCAGCGGCGCGACTGGTGGGGCCTGCTGGTCGAGGGCTTCGAGTTCCAGCCGCTCTACAAGAACCCCTACAACGCCCCCTACTACAAGGAGCTGTTCGAGAACTACGGGTTCAAGAACTACTTCAACCAGCATAGTTTCATCTGGCGCAAGGACGCCTCCGAAGCCAACAAGCAGATTTTCGCCCGTGCCGAGCACCTCTATGCCACGCCGGGCTACCATGTCGAGACGATCGACATGCACAATCTGGAGGAGGCGGCCGAGAACTTCCGCGTGGTCTACAACCGGGCCTGGGCGCTTTTTTCGGGGGTGAAACCCATGACGCAGAGCGAAGCCCTCGCCATGATGCGCGCCATCAAACCCATCATCGACCCCGACATCGTGTTCTTCGCCTACTACAACGAGGAGCCGATCGGATTCTTCGTCACGGTGCCCGACCTCAACCGCCTGATCGGCAAGTTCCGCGGCAAGTTCGGGTTGTGGCAGAAGCTGCGCCTGATGTGGGATTTGAAAGTCCGCAAGTCGTGCGACCGCATCTTCGGCATCATCTTTGGCATCGCCCCCGAGTTCCACGGCAAGGGCGTCGAGTCGGCGATCATGGTCGAGTACTGGAAATATATGGATCGCAAGGACATCCCCTACAAGACTTTGGAGTTGGCGTGGATCGGCGACTTCAATCCCGTGATGAACCGCATGATCGAACACTATGTCTGCGCTTCGCGCCACAAGATACACACCACCTACCGCTATCTTTTCGACCGCGAAAAGGAGTTCCGCCGGTGTCCCCGTCTGGGCATGAAGAAGCGCGAAGAGTAAATTTCAGCAGCCTGCAAGCGTCGGTATCGCGGGAGTCCCGGTGCGGTTCCCGGCGATTCGGGCGCACGAACGATCAAAACTTCATTTGTTTTATGAAAACCACCGCTTTCACCAAGTACCACATCGCCGCCGGAGCCAAGATGGCCGAGTTCGCGGGTTACGACATGCCCATCGAGTTTTCGGGCATCAACGACGAGCATATGACCGTGCGCCGGGGCGCCGGAGTCTTCGACGTCAGCCACATGGGCGAAATCTGGGTCAAGGGGCCTAAGGCGCTCGCCCTGCTGCAGCGCATCACCTCCAACGACGTGGCGAAGCTCTACGACGGCAAGGTGCAGTATTCGTGCATGCCCAACGGCCGCGGCGGCATCGTCGACGACATTCTGGTCTACCGTATCGACGCCGAGACCTATCTTTTGGTGGTCAACGCCGCCAACACCGACAAGGACTGGCGGCACATCTGCGCCGCAGGGGCCGAGATGGGCATGGAGGCCGGGCACGGCAAGGAGCTGTACAACGCTTCCGACGAAATCTGCCAGCTCGCCGTACAGGGGCCGCTGGCCATGAAGATCGTGCAGAAGATGTGCGACGAGCCGGTCGAGACGATGGAGTACTACACGTTCCGCAAGATGCGCGTGGC
>CAYSJF010000128.1:0-3263 GCA_964431265.1 uncultured Alistipes sp.
AAATCGGAAACTGCCAAAATTATTTTTTTGCGGCAAGCATCCCACAAGCGGCATCAATATCTTCACCGCGGGATGCACGGATAGTAGCAGTAATGCCATTGTCATTGAGAATCTTGCGAAACATCTGCATTCGATCGTCAGAAGCGGGATATAGATCCACTCCCGGAATGCGATGGAAGCGAATCAGGTTGACCCGGCAGTCAAGGTCGCCGATAAGCTTGATGAGCATATTGGCATGAGCCACATCATCATTCACTCCACGCCACATGATATATTCGAGCGACAGACGACGCTGTCCTGAAAAATCATAAGACTTCAGCATCTTCATCACCGTCTGAATTGGAAATGCTTTCTGAGCCGGCATCATAGATTCACGCTGCAGCAAATCGGCAGTGTGCACAGACAAGGCCACATGAACATTTGTCTTCTCAAGAAGATCCTTAAGCTGGGGGAGCTTTCCGACTGTAGAGACAGTTATGCGCTTCGGACTCCATCCAAGGCCCCAGGGAGCTGTGAGGATCTCTATTGCTTTCAGCACTTCCTGGAAATTATCGAGAGGCTCACCCATTCCCATAAAGACTATGTTGGTGAGTTCTCCTTGTTCGCTACCACCCGTTTTATTCTGGCGAATGGGCATGGAGAGAATCTGGTTCATGATCTGAGCAGCCGTAAGATTTGACTTGAAGCCAAGTTTTCCTGTGGCGCAGAAATAGCAATTCATCTTGCATCCACATTGCGAACTGACACAAAGGGTGGCCCGATCTTTGTCCGGGATCATCACAGACTCGACGCGATTGCCATTCCCGACATCGAAAAGATACTTGACAGTACCATCTTGCGACTTTGATGACTTGACAGGTTTGCTTCTGCCTATCTCATAATTTTCTGCAAGCCAAGACTGATTCTTCTTGGATATGTTAGCCATTTCGTCAAAGGAGACAACACGCTTGGCGTATAGCCAGTCGGCAAGTTGCTTAGCCACGAAGCGAGGCATACCGCCCTGCTTGGCTACCCCTTCGAGGTCTTGGAGGGTCATCCCTATTAAGGAGGGTTTCATATTAAGTATGAAGTATTAGAATGAAGTATGGAGTATTGGGTATTAAAAAAGGGTCATCGCCCGGCTGGGGATGACCCTCTATATTCGGGTCGGGGCGGCGGTCAGGAAACCGCCGTTCCATTATTCGCCACCTTCGAATTTATAGCTCTTATTGACGAGTTTATCAGAGCCACGGAGCATCTGGTCGAGGTTTGGATTCACAAGCTGGAAGTATTGCTGCTCGTAGTTAGACTCATTGTAGGGCATATCAGCCTTGGAAGAGCCATTGACTACGAATGCGTATACGCCATCTTCTCCGGGGATCACAACGAGCTTTTTGTCGGCCTTAGCGCCTGCAATCTGTCCAAGCACCTTGGGGTCATTGACGCCCATTCCGCGTCCCATACGGAACTGTTCAAGCTGGCGTGGCTCAACGCCCATAGCTTTTGCAACGGCCTCAAGTGTCTTGCCACCTTTCTGGTATTCAGCCACAAGGTCTTTGCCAGCCTTCTGACGGCGCACCTTATTAGTAAGATAATTCTTCACGTCGGTGTTGGAAGCAGGGACAAAGTCATCATACTGAGCATCTACAGCCACTGCATAAAGCATCGGAGCGGAAGCATCCTTAGACTCATAGATTCTGGAGACTTGACCGGGCTCGCCATCAATCATTGCCCAACGCACTACAGAACGGCTGTCAGGGAAGAACTGGTTGTAGCCAGCCATACGTGGAACTGCAGGAGTAGACTGAGTGAACTGGAAAGTCTGAACGTTGTAGCCGGCTTCAGCAGCATTCTTGCTGAAGAGCTCTGCAGTATTATTTTTGTCGAGGAACTTCTGGAATTTTTCCATTTCGTCGTCTACAGTCTTGGCAGAAGGATTGAGCTGATAATTGTATTCCTCAAACTCAACGACCTCAACAGGAGCATTCTGCTTCACAACTTTTGCAAGGACAGCACCCTGAGGAGAATTCATAATAGCCACGTACTTGCCACCAGCCTGACGGAGAGAATCAAGCTGAGAAGAAGCGAGCGCTCCGGTAGGACCATCCTGGGCAAACAAAGGAATCCATTGTTCTTTCTGAGCGAAGACGCTGTCAGCAGAGAACTCCTTGTTGATGCTATCCAAAGGAAGTCCGGCATTAAGACGAGCTGCAACTTTTGCGGGAAGACCTGCACCAGCTACCTGCACGATATTGATCTGGATTGAATCCACTTCATAAGAGCGTTTGCCCATCTTTACGATGTCAAAACCACGAAGGTTTTCAGTGACCATGCTGACCTCGCCGGCCTTAGCGGAAGAGACGAAATTCTTTACGGGGCCGTTGCGAAGGTCGGAAGCGCGCACATTATTGCGGGTCATCACCACGCCCTCCTTTTTAATATTAGCCGGAAGGCCGGCAGCAGCAGAATCAGACAGAGCTTTCAGAGTGTTCTGAGCAAGAGCCTTGGCAGCAGCACGGTCAGCATCTGAGGCTGCCACATTGATAGCGATGAAAGACACCTCCTTGGTTGGCTCGAGAACTTCAAAGGAAGACTTCTCTTCTGAGTAAGCTGCATTTATCTCAGAATCGCTGACAGGATATTTCTTCTCGTCGATAGCGCCATAAGGACGATAAGCAAGAGAGACATTATTGGTGGCTACATAATCATTATAGAGAGCTTTCTTGTCAAGATCATTAGCCTTCACAGTGCCGATGACAAGCTGCTGATATTTCTGGCGCTTGATGAGCTGCTTGGTCTCCTCTTCCATAGCTACCCAAGCATTCTGGAAGGGCTTGGCCTGCTGCTCTGACATGCCATTGCGACCGGGATTGAAGATCACTTCATAAGCCTGTGCAGGAGTCTGAGCGCTAAATCCGGCAGCATTGAGCTGCTGAAGAATGTTGCCCATTGCCTCGCGGTTGATCGGATTGTCGAGCACGAAGAATCGGAGCTGCTCAGGGCTTGATTCGATACCGGCATTTTTCACAGCATCGTCAAGCAGACGCTCGCCGACAAGCTGCTCTACTGCCATCTGCCCGAGCATCTGATTGTCGAAGTTAGCATACTGCTGGGGATTGGACTGCTTGAGCTGCTCAAGCTGACGATTGAGTTCTTCACGCTTACGCTGATATTCGGTATAGTCGATCTTTTTGCCGCCAATCTTGGCTACGGTGGTGTGGTCGCCGAAAAGGTTGCGGCTGTTAGTGAGTGCATCACCCACAATGAAAGCGAGAAGCGCCACG
>CAYSJF010000129.1:0-3218 GCA_964431265.1 uncultured Alistipes sp.
CCTGTACAACTTCTATTGGGATGTGCAGCTGAATCCTACCTATCACCCAAATGAAATTTTCCAAAGTACTGTCAATTACAAGCTCGGTATAAACTCAATCGAACAGAACGCCGTAGGACGCAAATATTCTCTTTCTGAAGATAATTTCCAATATAATGTCAAATATGGTTTCAAAGCATTCGAGCATTGGTTCTATACTCTGACCGGACAATTCAAAACACAGTTCTTCAGAAACTACAAGACCAATACCGATATACGGACCGCATCCCTTCTGTCGCCTGCCGACCTTAACTTGGGTTTAGGTATGACCTACAACTATGTCAATAAGAAGAAGACATTCAATATGACAGCCTCTATTGCGCCGTTGTCTTACAATCTTAAAGTATGTATAGATAAAGATATTGATCCTACACAATTTAATATCAAGCCCGGACATAAGACTCACAATGAGTTCGGTTCGAGCGGGGAGGTCAACATGACATGGCAAGCTTCCTCCAACATATCAATGCGTACCAGGCTCTTTGCCTTCACAGACTATTCATATTTTCAAGGAAACGTAGAGACTACTTGGGATTTTGCTATCAACAGATTCCTGAGTACCCAAATTTATGCAAACCTCCGATACGATTCAAGCTCAGATTTCAACCTTTCAAAGTGGCACCATTGGATGCTCAAAGAAATACTGAGTTTCGGTCTTACCTACACCTTCTCTACTAAATAGCCTACGCATTATATTGGCGTAACTACAAGACATGATAAGACTTAACCAATTACTTATGTCGGCACTGATATTACTCATATCAGTGCCGACATATGCTTTCTTCCCTTCTGAAGCCGATATTCGCGATTGGTGCGATTCCAACGTGCTTTCTCCTGTAGAAGGTATATGGGAATATCCTGAAGATGGTGCTCGCGTTCTGATCATGGTAGATCCTACCCACCCGGGTACATTCACAATATCTGTTATAAGTACTCCTGATTGCCGACTGGAATACGGCGACATGATAGGAAGGCTCCATCCAACTGTAGATTCCAAACAGTTCAGGCTCGAACAATTCACACATAAAGACAAACTGACCCTCTCCAAAGCAGAGCAATGTGCAGCTACTCTCTCTTCAGACGGAGAATCTTTGCGTGTCAAATCTCCTAAGCTCAAATTTAAAGTCAATATCAATACACTTCTACCGAGATTCTGGAGAATGGTTAGGGTTTCATATGACAATCCTGTCGACAAGCTTCCTGCCGGGTTAGTAAAAGTGTATCCCGGATATGATCACAACGGCTCTTTGCGCCGCAAACCCCGAATATTATGACATCTCCAACATCCCGAAAATTGTGCAGACAAGGATGCCTATATGAAAAGCGCACTCAGCGCGTGTCCTGGCGCGTTTTATTGGTAAGTTTTTCAATGGGACTGTGCGCAATATTATCTATGCCAAACGCTGAAGCGAGAAAGATAAAGACCAAGCATTCCATTACGAAGCAATCGCAGACATCAACTAAAGAAGCTGCTGTGGCAGCTCAAGATTCCATTCTTTCAATTTTTTCAGATTCAATCACTTTCGTAGAAAAAGTACTTCCAGCCATCCGCTTCTATGGTTTTGACAAGACCATCACAAGCAATCTTGAGAGTTTTTTCATTTCGAATGGACTTAATAGGGAGATAAGCAAGATGGAAATAGCCATCACATATTTTGATATGAAAGGACGCCAGCTCCACAAGCGGACGGTGACTCTCGACTGCGACCTGCCGGCAGGACAGACCAAACGCTATGATGTGAGGAGCTGGGACACCCAGCGGTCGTTCTACTTCCATCAATCTGTAAAGCCTAAACGTCAAGCCACTCCATTTAATGTAAAAATAGACCTTCTCTCCATTACTTATTAAAAGGAAGAGGCGGTATGTCTACCGCCTCCTGCATTTTTATCAAGACTTTTTCTTTTGTCGAAGTTCTATTTTCATTTACAAGTCATTATCTTAAGCACGAGCTTGTCGGTGGCTTGCATTGAGTCGCGTCCAATACTTGTCAGATTATGAATCGTCTCATCTACATCATCTGAAATGATGCCTTCAGCTGAAGTGACTGCAAATCCCTGCATGGCAAGCATTGCTGACATCATGGCTGTGCTCACGCCACTTGATATCTTCATGGAGCAGGAAGGTTTTGCACCATCGCAAATCATACCGGTAAGGTTGGCTACCATATTCTTTACGGCATCGCAAACCTGCTTATACCCTCCCCCCATCAGATAGACGAGACCACTTGTAGCCCCCGTAGAAGCGACAACACATCCGCAAAGAGCTGACAGGCGCCCAAGCGACTGCTTGATATAGATCGATGTCAGATGACTCAATACAAGTGCTCTTATCAGCTGCTCTTCAGAGGCATTGATATCCATTGCATACGACACCACAGGCATCGTAGCTGTGATACCCTGATTGCCTGAACCGCTATTGCTCATCACAGGCACCATGGCACCTCCCATTCTCGCATCGCATGCAGCTGAAGTCAAAGTAATGGCATGTGCCACCGGCGTATCTCCGAAAAACTTCTCACCGAAATGCTGCACTGTAGAACCAAGGCAATGTCCATAGCTCCCGGCAAGAGCATAATTTGCGGCTGCCAAATTAAGATTCTTAGCCTCAAGAATGAAAGAAATCTCATCTAATGGAGCAGTCGTGGCAAAATCATAGACCAGCCTCATATTGAGTTCCGGATCTGAGCTTGCCCTTGCCTCTGAGTTTTCATTTCCGTCAGTCTGCTCATAAAGAAGCGCTCCATCCTTTTCTATTAATATGAAATTGGTGTGCGAACCGGAGATAATGACCCTCGCAGAGTGATCTCCGGAAGTAGCCCTGACATCTATATGAAGGTTTGACGGCGCGTTCGTCTCAAGTGAAATGCAAATCCTATCCTCTGCTATGTATTGCTTGCCACGCTCCACTGCATCCGGAGTCACATCGCGAAGCACCTCAAGACTATATTCAGACTTTCCTACAAGGGCACCCAAGGCTATTGCTATAGGAAGCCCGATCATCCCCGTGCCTGGAATGCCTACCCCCATGGCATTCTTTATGATATTTCCACTTAGTAAGAGCTCTATTTTTTCAGGAAGGTTCCCAAGGGTTTCTGTAGCTTTTGCCACACAAAGCGCGACAGCTACCGGTTCGGTACAACCCACTGCGGGCACCACCTCCCGCTTTATAAGCTCAATTA
>CAYSJF010000130.1:0-3211 GCA_964431265.1 uncultured Alistipes sp.
CGCGAATACGGCGACGAAGTCGTCTACGGCGGCGGCAAGACCCTGCGCGACGGCATGGGGCTGGCCAACACGATGACCTCCAAGGAGGGTTCGCTCGACATCGTCATCACCAATGTGACGATCATCGATCCGATTCTGGGCGTCGTCAAGGCCGACGTCGGCATCAAGGACGGCCTGATCGCCGGCATCGGCAAGTCGGGCAACCCCAACACCATGCACGGCGTACACCCCGACTTGGTGACCAGCGCCGCGACCGACGCCATATCGGGCGAGCACCTCATCCTGACGGCCGCCGGTATCGACGGCCACGTACACCTGATCTCGCCGCAGCAGGCCTATGCCTCGCTGAGCAACGGCATCACCACGCTTTTCGGCGGCGGCATCGGCCCCACCGACGGCACCAACGGCACGACCATCACCTCGGGCAAGTGGAACACCGAGCGCATGCTCGAATCGCTCGAAGGCATTCCGGTGAACGTCGGCATGCTCGGCAAGGGCAACTGCTCGGTGGCCCAATCGCTCGAAGAACAGATCGAATCGGGCGTCTGCGGTCTGAAAGTCCACGAGGACTGGGGATCGACGCCGGCAGCGATCCGTGCGGCGCTCGACGCCGCCGACCGCTACGACGTGCAGGTGGCCATACACACCGACACGCTCAACGAGGGCGGTTATGTCGAAGATACGATCGCCGCGATGGACGGCCGCACGATCCACACCTACCACACCGAGGGAGCCGGCGGCGGCCATGCGCCCGACCTGCTGAAGGTGGCTTCGATGCCCTATGTGCTCCCCTCGTCGACCAACCCCACGCTGCCGTTCGGCATCAACTCGCAGGCGGAGCTGTTCGACATGATCATGGTGTGCCACAACCTCAATCCGAAGATTCCGTCGGACGTGTCGTTCGCCGAAAGCCGCGTGCGCCCCGAGACGCAGGCCGCCGAAAACGTGCTGCACGACCTGGGCGTGCTGTCGATGGTGTCGTCCGACTCGCAGGCCATGGGCCGCATCGGCGAATCGTTCCTGCGCACGTTCCAGACCGCTTCGTTCATGAAGAACGCCTGCGGCAAGCTGGCCGAAGACGCCGAGGGCAACGACAACTTCCGCGTGCTGCGCTATCTGGCCAAAGTTACGATCAACCCGGCCATCACGTTCGGCGTTTCGGACTATCTGGGTTCGGTGGAGAAAGGCAAGATCGCCGACCTGGTGCTGTGGGAGCCTAAATTCTTCGGCGCCAAGCCCAAGATGGTGATCAAGGGCGGCGTCATCAACTGGTCGAACATGGGCGACCCCAACGCTTCGCTGCCCACGCCCCAGCCGTGCTATTACCGCCCGATGTTCGGCGCCTATGGCCGTGCGCTGCCGCAGACGTGCGTGTCGTTCGTTTCGAACGCCGCCTATGAAAACGGCATCAAGGAGCGTCTGTCGCTCGAACGCATGGTGCTGCCGGTACGCCGCACGCGCCAGCTGACCAAATACGACATGGTGCGCAACGGCGGCATGCCGCAGATCGACGTCAATCCCGAAACGTTCGACGTGCTGGTCGATGGCATACGCGCCTATGTGCAGCCGGCCCGCGAATTCCCCTTGAGCCAACTCTACTGGTTCAGCTGACACCCGTCCGGTTCCGGGAATCCCGCATCGCGCGAGGGTTTCCGGAACCGGTTTTCGAAACCCCACCCGCCCTATGAAAATCTACACCGCAATTCTCGGCAACCTCCACGCACCCGAATGGGCCGAACGCGCCGCAGGAGCCGAAATCGAAACCCTCGATCTGGATCAATGGACGGCCCAGAAAAGCCGTTTCGTGGCCTGCAGCGACCGAGACAACGAATATGCCGTGGCGCTCGAACGCCGCACGCAGCTGCTCGACGGCGACATCCTCGAATACGACGCCGACAATGGCCGCATCGTGGCGATCGGCATCCGCCTGAACGACGTGCTGGTCGCCGACCTGGGCGAACTGGCCCGCGAACAGCCCGAAGAGATCATCCACATCGTCCTGGAGCTGGGCCACGCCATAGGCAACCAGCACTGGCCGGCCGTGGTCAAGGGGACGAAGGTCTATGTGCCACTGACGGTCGACAAGAAGGTGATGGACAGCGTGATGCGCACCCACCGGATCGAGCATGTGAGCTATGCGTTCCAACCCGGTTCGGAGGTGATCCCCTACTTGGCACCTCACGAAATCCGCCGTCTGTTCGGCGGAGCGAGCCACGCAAACGAAACGGAACACACCCACTATCACCACCACCGCCATGCCCATATCTGACCGCACGACGACGCTCATGCAGCTGCTGGCGCTCACCGACTCGGCTTTTCCTGTGGGGACGTTCTCGTTCTCGAACGGATTGGAGACGGCGGCCGACACGGGATTGGTGCACGACGCCCCGACGCTCGAAGCCTATGCCCGCGAAATAGCCCGCCAGGCGGCATTCACCGACGGCGTGGCGGCCCTGCATGCCCACCGCAACTATCGCCGCGAAGATTTCGACGGCATCGTGGCGGCCGACCACCAGGCTATGCTCTGCAAGATGAACGCCGAGGCGCGGCAGATGACTTGCCGCATGGGCAAGAAGCTGGCCGAACTCTACGCCCGCATCGCCGACGACGCCACGGTGCCCCGCTGGCTCGACGCCATAGACCGGGGCCGCACACCGGGCACCTACCCGACGGCCCAGGGGATCGTATTCGCGGCGAGCGGCATCGACGAACGGGAACTGTTCTGCTCGCATCAGTACGGCGCCATAAACACGGTGCTCAACGCCGCGCTGCGCTGCGTACGCGTGTCGCACTACGACACGCAACGCATCTTCTTCCGCCTCTCGGCCCGAATCGACGCGCTCTACACCGAAGCCGCAGCGATGGACTACGACGACATGAACGCCTTCACGCCCCAGATCGACATTCTGGCATCGCTCCACGAAAAAGGCACCAAACGACTATTCATGAACTGAAACAACTGGACACGACATGAACAATACTTGCAGAATAGGCATCGGAGGCCCCGTAGGCTCCGGCAAAACGGCGTTGATCGAAGCCCTCACGCCGCGCCTGTTGGAAATGGGCTACAAAGTGCTGGTCATCACCAACGATATCGTGACCACGGAAGACGCCAAACACGTGCGCAAGATGCTCAAGGGCATATTGGTCGAAGAGCGCATCATCGGCGTGGAGACGGGGGCCTGCCCCCACACGGCCGTGCGCGAAGACC
>CAYSJF010000131.1:0-3109 GCA_964431265.1 uncultured Alistipes sp.
TTGCGGGCGATCTCCACGGCGAACGAACTGCCGGGCTTGCCCGTTTCGAGCCGGAACAAAGGCCGGATATTTTGCACGTCGAACATCATCGCGCCGTTGGCTATGCCCTCGGTGCTGGCGGCGTAGTACTTGATATTGGCATAGTGCGTGGTGATGACGCCGTAGCACCCCTTTTCGAGCAATCGCTCCAGAATCGCTTCGGCGATCGCCCCGCCGATGATCGGCTCGGTACCCGAGCCGAACTCGTCGATCAGCACCAGCATGCGGTCGGAAGCCCCCGAGAGCATGTGCTTCATATTCAGCAGGTGCGACGAATAGGTCGACAGATCGTTGTCGATCGACTGCTCGTCGCCGATGTCGATGAAAAGCGAGCGGAACACCGGCAGCTCCGAAATCTCCGACGCCGGCACCGGGAAACCGCACTGGAACATATATTGCACCAGACCCGCAGTCTTCAGACACACCGATTTGCCGCCGGCATTGGGACCAGAAATCACCAGAATGCGCTTGTGCTTGTCCAACTGCATCGACAGCGGCACGATGTCGCGCCCCTGCGCCCGCAGGGTCTGCTGCAACAGCGGGTGGCGCGCATCTTTGAGCACCAACCGGTCGTCGGTCGAGACGATGGGTTTGACGCCTCCGTTCTGCGAGGCCCACCGCCCCTTGGCGCGCAGCATGTCGATTTCGGCCAGGCAGTCGCCCGACGCCGCAATAAGCTCCACATCGGGACGCAGCGAATCGGTCAGCTCCGTTAGTATGCGGACTATTTCGCGCCGCTCGGCATACTCCAGTTCGCGCAGCTCGTTATTCAGCTCGACCACCTCCACCGGCTCGACGTAGAACGTACGCCCTGTGGCCGACTCGTCGTGGATGAATCCGTCGAGCTTGCGTTTGTTGGCCGCCGAAACCGGGATCACCGTCTTGCCGTCGCGCACCGAGAGCTGCGCGTCCGCCTCCACGATGCCGGCGCTTTTGGCCGCGGCCAGCACCTGCTGCAGCCGCTTCGCCGCCTGGCCCTCGCGTTCGCGGATCGCACGCCGTATCTCGCCCAACGCGGGCGAAGCCGTATCCTTCACCTCGCCGAAACGGTCGACGATGGCGTCGATGCGCCGCACGATGTCGGGAAACGACTCCACGCCCCGCGTACGGGCATGAAGCGCCGGATAGTCGCGTTCGCGCCCCTCGATGAACGCCACGATCTCGCCCACGATGACGAGCGCCCGACGCAGGACGACCGCTTCGTCCGCATCGAGAAACGTCCCCTCGACGCGCAGCTTGGCCGTCAGATGATCGGTATCGGGATAGTCGCCGCCGGGAAAATCGTGCTCCATTTCCAAGAGCACGCGCATTTCGTCGGCAAGCGAGAGCCGGCGCACGATTTCCGGCGCCGAGGTCGAGAACGTCTCGCCGGCCAGCAGCGCACGCGCGGCGTTCATCGTACACAACGCCGCGACCTGCTCGCGAAGCCGGTCGAAACCTATTTTCTGCTCGAAAGAGGCAGGGTAAATCATCGTCTATTCCGCCCGCTTGGCCGCTTTGAGCGAGTCGCGTTCGGCCTTGGCCGCAGCCTTGGCGGCCCGGCGCTCGGCCCGCTCCTTCATCTTCTCGGGGTCGCGCCCGAAGAGCGACAGATGGACATACCGCGCGGGATAGGCTTTCAGATCGGCCAGCAGGGCCGACAGATGCCCCGAGGCGAGCGTGAGCGAGTCGTACAACGCGGGGTCGTTCATCAACCGGCCGGCGGTGCCGTCGCCCCGGTCTATCTTGTGCAACACCTCGTTGAGCGAGCCGGCGGCCTCGGAAAGCTCGCGCGCGAAATCGGCGTCGGAGAGCTGCGAGGCGATCCGGTTCAGGCTGCAGACGATGCTGTCGATCCGCCCGGCGTTGGAGCCGAGCGCGCCGGAAAACCGGGCGAAATTATCCACGACGGCATGCAGGTTCCGTTTCTCGGCGGTCATCAGACCGCTCAACTCGCCCGTCAGCGCATTGAGGTGATCGAGCGTAGCGCCGATGTTCTGCTCGTTGGACTCCAGCAGCCGGCTCAAATCGCCCAGCGTACGCGACAGATCGCCGGTCACCTGCGAAATCTTCTGCTTCACGAAATCCAGCTCCGAGCCGGCCACGTCCATCAAACCCGGATCGCGCCCCGAGCGGATCGTATCGCCCTTGGCGAAATACGTGGGCGCCGTACCATAGCTGATCTCGATCGCTTTCGACCCCATCAGTCCGTTGCTCACGATCCGGGCCTCCGAATCGGTGGGAATGCCGTACTCTTTCTTTACCGTCAGCCGCAGCACCACGCGGTCGCTGCGCTGCGGATCGAACATGATCGCCGACACGGTGCCGATCTTCACCCCCTTGACCATGATGGGCGAGGCGTTCTGCACGCCGTCGACCTGGTCGTAGACGGCATAATACTCGACATTGCGTCCGAAGATGTCGAATCCTTTCAGAAACCGGATGCCGGCCCACGCCGCGCAGATCATCGCCACGGCGAAAAGCCCTATTTTCGCTTCTCTTTTCATATGATAGTTCTCTATTTCACGATTTTACCGTCGCGACAGCGCACGATGAAAGCGTCGGGGAATCGCTTCCGCACCTCCTCCGTCAACCGCCGATGCGCCTCGGCGCGGGTGTCGCACTCATACACGCAATATTTGTAGCGGAACGCGCCGTCGGCCGTATATTGCCGGGCTTGTCCGCAGTACTCTTTCAGCTGGCTTTTGTCGTCGAGCTTCACGGGCGTACGGCTCGAAAGAATCTGCACCGCATAACGCACGCCCGGCTTCTTCGCCGACTTCGCGTCGGGTTTCGCCGCAGGCTGCGGCTCGGCGACCGCCGGAGCGGGTGCAGGTGCAGGAGCAGGTGCCACATGTACCGGTTCTTCCTCGGCGCCGCGCGTCTCCAGCACATAGGCCGAATAATCCTTGACCGCCCGGAACAGCGAACGCGCCAGCTCCTCCTGTCCCTTGTCGGATTTGAGGTAGGCGGCTTCGCGCGAATTCGACAGGAAGCCTATTTCGGTCAGCACACCGGGCATGTCGGTGGCATAGAGCACCCGCAGCAGCTGGGGCTTGATCTTGCGCACATGCCGCCCGATCTTGAGGTA
>CAYSJF010000132.1:0-2985 GCA_964431265.1 uncultured Alistipes sp.
AGTTGAGCATCCGCGGCTCGTACAACTTCCTGGCCGACTCCATGGGGCTGTCGAACCTCTCGGTCTCGCTGCGCACGACGATCTTCAAGAATTTCGGGCTGAACCTCTCGGCGACGCTCGACCCCTATCATCTCACGCCCCAGGGCCAGCACATCAACAAGCTGCGGTTGCCAGGCCGCGTGATATCGACGGGTTGGTCGTTCGGCTACACGTTCAAGTCGCGCCAGGACAAGAGTACCCCGGCCATAAACGACATCACGAGCATCCCGCCGGAGTACCAGAACCCCTACTACGATCCCTACGGGACGATGGATCCGGTGCTGCGGCGGCAATACATGTCCCAGGCCTACTACGACTTCTCGTTGCCGTGGAACTTCAGCTTCAACTATGCGGTGAGCTATTCGAGCACGCCCTACAACAACGGCACCACGGGTTATCGCCGCAACGTGACGCAGACCATCGGATTCAACGGCTCGGTCTCGATCACCCCCAAGACGGGCGTCACCGTCCAGGGCGGCTACGACATCCAGAACAACAAGCTCACCACCTCGTCGATCTCCATCACGCGCGACCTGCATTGCTGGCAGATGTCGTTCACGTGGGTGCCGTTCGGCTACCACCGCAGCTGGAGTTTCAACATCGGCGTCAAGGCTGCGTCGCTCTCCGACCTCAAGTACGACAAGTCGCAGTCGATGTACGACAACATGTTCTAAAAAAAGCGTGCGCCGACACATATCGACGCACGCTTTATTTATCGACAGCCCAGGCAGCCTAATGCCCCACTTCCCCGATCGCTTCGGGATCGTGTTTGTACTTGAACACCAGCGCGAAAACCACCGCCACGCACAGCGCATAGCCCGCGAATACGAGCCACGAAGCCGACCACCCGGCCGTCTGTGCCGCAATCGTCGGCTGCGCAAAGACCAATCGGTTGATGACGGCCTGCGCACCCAAGGTGCCGATCGTGGCGCCGATGCCGTTGGTCATGATCATGAAGAGCCCCTGCGCCGAGGAGCGGATCGCCGTGTCGGTCTCGTTGTTCACGAAAAGCGAGCCCGAGATGTTGAAGAAGTCGAACGCCACGCCGTAGACGATCATCGAGAGGATGAACATCCACACGCCCCCGCCGGGGTTGCCCAGGCCGAACAACCCGAAGCGCAGCACCCACGCGAACATGGCCATGAGCATCACGTTCTTGATGCCGAAACGCTTCAGACAGAATGGGATCAGCAGGATGCACAGCGTTTCCGACACCTGCGACAGCGAGATCAGCGCATTGGCGTGATTGGCGCCGAAAGTCGAGGCATATTCGGGAATCTCGCGGAACGAGGTGATGAACGGATTGGCGAATCCGTTGGTGATCTGCAGCGAAACGCCCAGGAGCATCGAGAAGATGAAGAACAGCGCCATCTTCTTCTGCTTGAAAAGTGCGAAAGCCCGCAACCCCAGCGCTTCGACCAGACTCTTTTTATCGCCGCCGCGGCTCACGGGACACATGGGCAGCGTCATGGCATAGAAAGCCAGCACGAGACCCAGCACGGCGCACTGCACGAACTGCATGTAGGTCGTCTGGAATCCGGCGGCATCGCACACGAGCATCGAGCAGATGAAACCCACGGTACCCCATACCCGGATCGGCGGGAACGACTTCACCGTATCCATGCCGCGACTTTCGAGCACGCTGTAAGCCACCGAATTGGACAGCGCGATCGTGGGCATGTAGAACGCCACGCTCAACGAATAGAGCGCGAACAGCGGGCCGAACTGCACGCCGCTGCCCGCCACCGAGGCATAGTAGCCGGCACCGCCCATGAACAGCGCCGCCAGCAGGTGGCAGATGCCCAGCAGCCGCTGGGCCGGCACCCAACGGTCGGCGACGATGCCGACGATAGCGGGCATGAAAATCGAGACGATGCCCTGCATGGCGTAGAAGATGCCGATATGAGCGGCCAGCCCAGCCCCCTTTAAATACGTCCCCATAGAGGTGAGATAGGCTCCCCAGATGGCGTACTGGAGGAAATTCATGACGATAAGACGGAACTTGATACCCATAGGCGTATTGCATTTACTGGTTTGCACATCGAGGCACCCCGGCAGGGTGCGGAAAACAAATGTATGAAAAATTTTTGAGAAAATTCTTTGCATTTGCAAAATAATATCCTACTTTTGCACTCACAAAAATTGAGCTATGGTGTAATGGTAACACAACAGATTCTGGTCCTGTTATTCCAGGTTCGAATCCTGGTAGCTCAACCAGAGAAAAGGAGAAGCCGCAAGACTTCTCCTTTTTCATTGCCGCCCCGCCGGCGAAGCAAAAATCGCGCAGCCCCGCAAGGCCGCGCGATCGTTGTCATAGGCAGGAACTCCCCCGCAATCATAAATCATAAATTCTCAATTATGAATTGTGAATTATGAATTATGAATTCTTCAGCCCCATTTTTTCGATGAGCGCCCGCGTTTCGGGTTTGTGACCGCGGAAGCGGACATAGAGCTGCATAGGGTCTTCGGTACCGCCTTTCGAGAGGATGTGCTTGCGGAACGCACCCGACACTTCGCGGTTGAAGATGCCTTTCTCCTTGAAGAGCGAGAAAGCATCGGCTTCGAGCACCTCGGCCCACTTGTAGCCGTAGTAGCCTGCAGCATAGCCGCCCGAGAAGATGTGGCCGAACGACGGCGCCATCGCCGTGCCCTCCACCACGGGCAGCACCTGCGTCGGGGCCATCGACTCTTGCTCGAACGCCATCAGGTCGCCCTCCATCGGCTCGGTGAGCGTGTGCCAGGCCATGTCGGTCATGCCGAACGAGAGCTGACGCACGTTGCCGTAGGCCGCCAGGAAATTCTTGGCCGCCACGATGCGCTCCACGATCTCGGCCGGAATGGGCTCGCCCGTCTCATAGTGCACGGCCCACAGGTCGAGGAACTCTTTCTCGGTCGCCCAGTTCTCCATGATCTGCGAGGGCAGCTCCACGAAGTCGCGGTAGACGC
>CAYSJF010000133.1:0-2968 GCA_964431265.1 uncultured Alistipes sp.
TCTCTCCTTGTACTTTACGATGATGTCTGCCAGCACGACTGCAGTCTTCTGTCGCTCGATGAAGTCGAGCCGGACTGCGTGCGCAGCCTCGACGAAGTTCACGACAACACGATCCTTCCCGCTGTCCTTAAAGATCTCCAGGCGTCTCGGTATCTCCTGATCCCCCACAGCCTGCAGTGCGACAGCGGGAGCGCTTGCCGCGATGACGGCACACATATTGAAGAGAAGAAGCTTGGCCCAGATCTCCTGCGTGATAAGTTTATCCAGCCGCGCATGAAAGGACAGCGTTCCGAGAGTATATTTCAGGTCTCTGAACGCAACTTCCTCTCCCCAGCGCATCGCATACAGACGCATGATGTCTTCCGCTGTGAACATATCACGCGGCAGACTGGTGAGCAGAACTACCCATGTGCCTTGTATTTTCCTGCGCACAGCCCGAACATGCAGCATATACGTCTTTGTGCTGCCTCGTTCGATATAGTCGAAGCGGGTTGACTCTGCAATGCAGCGGGTCCGTATTCCATCTTCCGTCTCAGACAGGGACGGAACGGACCGGCCAATCTTTACATCGAGATCTATATCGAAGCTTCCTCTTGGCAGCCGCAGGCTGGCGATGAAGCCGTCTGAGTCAATGTCCTTGTCCCGGAACAGGAAGTACTGTCCGCTTTCCTGCACATGCGCCATGACATTCGGCACCCTGAAGGCTCTGTCTCCGATATACAGAATCCTGGTTCCATCCGGGACTTCAGCCCTGTCAACCATTGTAACGAAATCCGACGGCTCTCCTGTTCCTTTTCCCTGAACGCCGTGTATCACGGCGTCAACGAACATGTTGGTCTCCATGTCCAGAATTGCCGTACATTCCTGCCGATAGGTTCTTGTTCTTCCTTTTGCCGAGTAGGACTCGTCTGAATATTTGGACGAACTGTCGTATGGAAAGCCAGTGCCGTCGACGGCGCGCGGCAGAAGATGGAAGTCCAGGCCTTTGTCGTTTTCCCAGGACGCCTGCGCCATAAGACGCCCGGTGACGCCCCTGCACAGCAGTTCAAAGGCTTTGGGCTTGAGTTTCTGACGGAGTCGAGTTACCACGGGAAAGGGCAAGGAATTGATAGGCTAAACCAAATGGCGTAGAAAAAGACCGAGCACCTTGTTAGAATGAAACTACGAGAAAACATTCAATAAGGATGTCGGTCATAATGTTGAGTTTAATCCAGACGGTCATTTTATTCTATCGCAGGTTAGTGCATATTCTGTACGACTACTCCGAGACGTGGTCGTCGCTGGACGACCTGGTGAAGCTGGTCGCAGCAGCGTCAGAGGAAGCGGCGCTCAGTGCCGTTTCCGCCATTACGGATGAACTGAACGAGTGCGTTCGTCAGAACAGAATCCGTCTGCGAAACGGATGGCGCATGAAGGAGACTGTTGTCAGGACAGTGAAATGCAGCCTGGGGATCCTGCATCTGCACAAGGACGTATACCAGCATCGTGAAACACGCAGGTGCAGTGCGCCCGTATTTGAAGCCCTTGGAATCACACCGCATCAGAAGAGCACGAAGGAGCTGATGCATCGGGTGCTCGATCTGTCAGCAGTGATGTCATTTCAGAAGGCAATCGATGCGCTGGACGCGGGGATCTGCAGGCAGACAGCAATCAACTGGCTGCGATACAGAATGCCGGACCTCGAGAAGGCAGGCAGTGCCATACTGCGCCGTGTTGAGACTCTGCACGTTTTCCTGGACGAAGATCATGTCTCCATGATGAAGGATCCGAAACGCAGCCACATGATCGTGCCCGTCGGTGCAGTCGCAGAGGGGCGCAGCGAGGAATGCGACGGCCGGTTCCGCCTGATAAGTCCTTTCTATTGTCTGAGTACCGACATGTCGCCGGGAAACCTCACGGACTCGATAACGGGGTATATCTGCAGCCATTACGATCTGAATGCCCTGAAGACGATCTGCGTGCACGGAGACGGAGCGCAGTGGATTCAGAAATCGTTCGAGGGCTTCTGCCAGGTTAAGCATATCTTCGACGGCTTTCATTTTGAGCGTGAAATCAGACGCTGCTGCAGGAGATTCGGAGAAGAAAACAAGAAGGCGCAGAAGCTTCTCCGGAAAGCCATTGAGAATGACGACAAAGGTATGGCAGAAGCGCTGCTGAATTCGCTCGGCACAATGAATGCTGACATGCATATCCACGAGAAGACGGAAGAGTTCCTGAAGTACCTGCTGAAAAACTGGGACGCCATAAGGGAGCGCATTGCATCGAACCCGCTGGGCAGCTGCACGGAAGCCATGGTACAGCACCTTGCTTCGGAACGATTCAGCTCGACACCGCACGGCTGGTCCCGCCAGACTCTTACAAAACTGTGCCGGCTGCGTGCACTGCACGTGAATGGCGGTTCCCTGTCAGACCCTCAGTGTGTGGTACAGCCGGCAGGGACCTACGCGCAGTATGAGGCCAGATACATCGCCGATCTGCTGGAAAAGCCCATGGATTTCAGCATATTCGAACACACCCTTTTCGCATTCAACGGCGACAGCGGAACACAGCACCTTCTGGACAAGCTGGAGCAGGGCGGCCAGCTGATTCTGGGACAATAGTCCAGGCTCGGAGAGGAGGTGATAACGCCGCGTCACGGGTGACACAATCCAGACAGCAGACTGGCTGTCCGGCTATAAATACATGATTTGCGAAACAGCCGCTGAGCAGCCTCGGGAGAAGTGCGCGCTCAGAGTCGGCCAAATCGACGGTTTATGGTCTAAAAGAAGTTTCCCGTGATCTTTGGACTCCGTCACGCAGGTGGGGATATTTGACGTTGTCTCAGTATTCTGCTAATATCAAACAGTTGACGTGCCTAACGATCAGCGCCGGGGAACCAGGCTGCCCGGAACAGCAGATCGCTGCAGCGCCAACTTGTACAAAAGAAGTAGGAACTACCCGGTTTCTCACCTGCGTGTCAGGCACGTAC
>CAYSJF010000134.1:0-2923 GCA_964431265.1 uncultured Alistipes sp.
CGAGCGTGAACTCCTTGCACTTGCCGCTGGGGCACTTGATCTCGGCACGCAGCTGCAGTTCGCACTGATCCATGCGCGAATCGTAGGGGAACTCCACATGCTGCGTATAAACGCCGCCGTCGGCAGCGACCACAGCGTAGTTGTCATCGACTTTCGAACCCTGGTAGTACTTGGGCGTGCCGGCTACTTCGCCGCCCTCGAACACGATCACGGGCGTAACCTTGATCACGGCCTTCTGGTTGAAATACTCCACCGGGAAAGTAACGTTGATGTCGGCAGCCACGACACCGTTGTTCAGAGCCAGAACCTCGGGCGTGACGGTCAACTTCACCTCGTCGCGGTTCTGCGCCATCTTCTTGAAGCAATTGCAGCTCGACAAAGCCAGCGAAGCGGCCACGAGCACGACGCTCAATTTCATCAACTTTTTCATAATACGTAGTTTAATTTAATGTGTTTATTTCCTGAATCGTTTGCTCTTGCAGTCGCGAAACGTCGGACGGCTCCTCCCGCAGCGC
This sequence comes from uncultured Alistipes sp., assembly GCA_964431265.1. Taxonomy (GTDB): domain Bacteria; phylum Bacteroidota; class Bacteroidia; order Bacteroidales; family Rikenellaceae; genus Alistipes. Next base: position 516 of record CAYSJF010000134.1, read on the forward strand.
GGGCGGAATGCGCCAACAGCGCAAATATATAAAATAATCGACTATTGTGCAATATCCCAGCCGGTTTTTGTGAAAAATCCGTCCGGCGTACGACCGCACCCCGACCGACTATTCGTCTTTCGGTTCGCCGTGCTCGCGACGCTCTCCGCGGTCGTGGCGCTCGCCCCGCTCGGGACGGGGACGACGCTCGCGCTCCACATAACCCTCGGGCTTGGGCAGCAGCACCTTGCGCGAAAGTTTGAGCTTGCCGGTCTTGGCGTCGACGCCGATGAGCTTCACGTCGATCTCGTCGCCCTCTTTCAGGCCGGTCTCCTCCATGGTGGCGAAGCGCTTGTAGTCGATCTCCGAAATGTGGAGCAGGGCATCCTTGCCCGGCATGATCTCGACGAAAGCGCCGAACGTCACGATCGAACGGATCTTGCCGTGGTAGGTCTCGCCCACCTCGGGCTGGGCGACGATCGCCTTGATGCGGGCCAGCGCTCCGTCCAGAGCCGCCTTGTCCACACCGAAAATGTCGACATAACCCTTGTTGTCGTCCTCGGTGATCGTAATGGTGGTACCCGTGGTCTTCTGGATGTCCTGGATCACCTTGCCGCCCGGGCCGATCACGGCGCCGATCATATCCTGCGGAATGGTGATCTGCACGATGCGCGGCACGAACGGACGGTAGTCGGCGCGCGGCTCGGCGATACACTCGGTGATCTTGTCCAGAATGTGCATGCGGCCCTTGCGCGCCTGCTCCAGAGCGGCGGCCAGCACCTCGTACGAGAGGCCGTCGACCTTGATGTCCATCTGCGTGGCGGTGATACCGTCGCGGGTACCCGTCACCTTGAAGTCCATGTCGCCCAGGTGGTCTTCATCGCCCAGGATGTCCGACAACACGGCCCACTTGCCCGTGGCCGAGTCGGAGATCAGACCCATGGCGATGCCCGACACGGGTTTCTTGATCTTCACGCCGGCATCCATCAGCGCCAGCGTACCGGCGCAGACCGTAGCCATGGACGACGAACCGTTGGACTCCAGAATATCCGACACGACACGCACGGCATAGGGATTCTCCTCGCCCAGCGGAATCATGGGCTTCAGAGCGCGCCATGCGAGGTGGCCGTGGCCGATTTCGCGGCGACTCAAGCCGCGTGCGGCCTTGGCCTCGCCCGTGGAGAACGGCGGAAAGTTGTAGTGCAGCACGAACTGCTCGGTGCCCTGGACGAGCACTTCGTCCTTGACCTTTTCGTCGAGCTTCGTACCTAAGGTCACGGTCGTCAGCGACTGCGTTTCGCCGCGGGTGAAGATCGCCGAACCGTGGGCGGCGGGCAGATAACCCACCTCGCACCAGATCGGACGGATCTCGTCGGTGCGGCGGCCGTCCAGGCGCTTGCCCTCATCGAGGATCATGTTGCGCATGGCTTTCTTCTGCACGTCGTCGTGGAAATACTTGTGGATCAGCGGAGCCTTCTCCACCAACTCCTCCTCCGTATAGCGCGATGCGAACTCGGCCTCCAGCGCATCGAACATGTCGCTGCGCTCGTGCTTCATCGTACCGCTGGTGGCGATGGCATAGGCCTTGTCATACAGCTCGCGGATGATCGTCTGGCGCAACTCCTCGTCGTTGACTTCGTGGCAGTAAGTACGCTTCACATCCTTGCCCAGCTCTTTCGACAGCTCGATCTGCACGGCGCAATGCTTCTTGATCTCCTCGTGCGCGAACTTGATGGCGCCGAGCATCACCTCCTCGGAGACTTCTTTCATCTCGCCCTCGACCATGAGGATGTTGTCGATCGTACCGCCGACCATGATGTCGAGGTCGCACTCGGCCATCTCCGAGAAACCGGGGTTGATGGCATACTGACCGTTCTTGCGCACGACGCGCACCTCCGAAATGGGGCCGCCGAACGGAATGTCCGACACGGCCAGCGCGGCCGAAGCGGCCAGACCGGCCAAAGCGTCGGGCTGGATATCCTTGTCCGCCGAGATGAGGTTCACCGTGACGTAAACTTCGGCGTGGTAGTCCGAGGGGAACAGCGGGCGCAGCGCGCGGTCGATCAGACGGGCGGTCAGCACCTCCGCGTCGTTGGCCTTGCCCTCGCGTTTCATGAAACCGCCGGGGTAACGACCGCAGGAGGCGTATTTCTCCTTGTACTCCACCTGCAAGGGCATGAAGTCGGTGTCGGGTTTGGCGTCCTTGGCCGCGACGACGGTACCGAGCAGCATGGTGTCGCCCATTTTCACGACCACCGAGCCGTCGGCCTGCTTGGCCAGCTTGCCCGTTTCGATCTCGATCTGGCGACCGTCGGCCAGCGTGATGATCTTGCGGACTGCATTGTACAGCTTTTTTTCTTCCATAAGAATTTTAACCTGAAATTATTTTTTCCGAATGATTGTCTTTTACGAAAATGAAGGCAACCCCT
>CAYSJF010000135.1:0-2921 GCA_964431265.1 uncultured Alistipes sp.
TGATCCGCGACCTCGAAGCCCGCAAACCGGCCTCGATCGCCGTCTGCACGCTCTTTTTCAAGCCCGGTTCCTACCGCAAGCCCTACCCCATCGAATACCGCGCCATGGAGATCGGCAACGAATTCATCGTCGGCTACGGACTCGACTACGACCAGCTGGGCCGCAGCCTCAAGGACATTTACGTCGTGACGGAGTAATGGCCTCGCCGACCGATACCGGAATACTCGACGGAGGCCGTCTGCTGCCTCTGGCCGAGGATTTCTACACCGTTCAGGGCGAGGGTTTCCACACCGGCCGGGCCGCCTACTTCATCCGCTTGGGCGGGTGCGACGTGGGGTGCGCCTGGTGCGATGCCAAATATGCCTGGAATCCGGCGCTCTTCACACCCCAGCCGGTCGAAGCCGTCCTGGCCCGGGTCGAGGCTTGCGGCGCACAGACGGCGGTCGTCACCGGCGGCGAACCGCTGCTCTACCCGCTCGACGAACTGACCCGCCGGCTCTCCGAGCGGGGCATCGAGGTGCTGCTCGAAACTTCGGGATCGCACCCTTTCAGCGGTCGGTTCGACTGGGTGTGCCTTTCGCCCAAACGCAAACGGCCGCCGCTCGACGAGGCGTTCGACCGGGCCGACGAGCTGAAAGTCGTCGTCGCACATCCCGACGATTTCGAGTGGGCCGAAACCAACGCCGCGCGTGTCGGCACCGGCTGCCGGCTCTTTCTGCAGCCCGAATGGAGCGTCGCGGAGCGAATCATGCCCGTTTTGGTCGAGTATGTCAAGAAGCATCCCCGCTGGAACATCTCGCTCCAGACGCACAAATACATGAACATCCCCTAACGCCGCCTCTCCGAACAGAGCGACGGCCCTTTCGTTTTCCTATGGATCTTCAGACCGGCAAGAAATTCTGGATCGTAGCCACTTCGATCATCATCGCTTTCACGATCTTCATCGTGGGGCGCAACACCGTGCATGCCGTGAAGATCAAACGTCAGATCAACGCCCTGCAGCGCGAAAAAGAGTTCTTCCGGGCCAAAATCGCCGCCGACAGCACGCTGCTCGAACAGCTCCGCTACGACGAATATCTCGAAGAGTACGCCCGCGAACACTTCCGCATGCAACGCCCCGACGAACACGTATACATCATCGAAGAAGATTAGCCCGGACAGATTTCGGCGCGCCTGAAAATCGCTTCGCCGACGTCGCTTCGCCCGACCGCTGCAGTCGCCCGCATCTTTGTCGCTCGAACGAGTCTGTTTCAATAGTGTTCGAACCCGCGCCAGTCGAGTTCCACCGCCGCTCCGGCCCGCAGCCATGTCAGACCGGATTCCGTCGATATGCGCCCCACAGGATACAGCGGTTCGCCGAAAGCGGCCCGATAGTCGGCTTCGAGCCGCGCCGCTTCGGCCGGCGACGCCGTGAACAGCAGTTCGTAGTCCTCGCCGCCGCACGCCGCCGTCTGCAGATCGGCCCCCGCAGCCACCGGTATCCGCTCCAGATCGAGCGCCGCGCCCGCTCCCGAACACGCCATGATGCGACGCACGTCCGACGCCAGCCCGTCCGAAAGATCCATCATCGCATGCACTTCCTCGCGCGCACCCAGCCAGCAGCCCTCCGCCACCCGAGGCCGGGGATTGCGGTGCAAGGCTGCCGCCGGCGTGTCATAGCGGCCGGCCAGAATATCATGCAGGCCTGCTCCCGAAGCCCCCAGTGGCCCGGTTACATAGAGCACATCGCCCGCTTCGGCGGCACTGCGGCGCTTCAGATGCCGATCGTCGGCCCGGCCGATCGCCGTCACATTGATCGCGATACCGCTCTCCGAGCGGGTCGTATCGCCGCCCGCCAACGTCACGCCATAGCGGGCCGCCAGCGCATGATAACCGTGCATGAACCTCGTCGCCCACTCGTCCGTCGCATCCGCCGGCAGCGCTATCGACAGCAACGTCGCCACGGGGCGCGCGCCTATCGCCGCGACATCGCTCAAATTCACCGCCAACGACTTTCCGCCCAGCTCCTCGGGCGAAGTCGCAGCCCGCAGGAAATGCACCCCCTCCACCAGCAGATCGGCCGTGAAGACAAGCGACTCGCCCCCGCCCACCGGCAGCACGGCGCAATCGTCGCCGATCCCTTCGAAGCCGTTATGCGGCAAGTCGGCGCACAATGCACGGATCGTATCGATAAATCCGAATTCGGTCATAATCCCCAGTTTTCAATGAATCCGTCCCGGAGCGGCGCAACGCTGTTCCGGGACGGATCGTTCACGGCGCCGAGCGCCTGTCTCTGTTTCCGGATTATACCAGTCCGGAGAATCCCATGAACGCCATGGCCAGGATACCGGCCGTCACCAGCGCGATGGGAATGCCCTTGAACGCCTTGGGTACGTCCTCGAAATCCAGCCGCTCGCGGATGCCGGCGAAGAGCACCAGCGCCAGGGCGAAGCCTATGGCCGTAGCCACCGAGTAGGTGACGCTCTGCAGCAGGTCGAACTCTTTCTGAATCATGAGGATCGCCACGCCTAAAACGGCGCAGTTGGTCGTAATCAGCGGCAGGAAGATACCCAGCGCCTGATAGAGCGCCGGCGAAAGTTTCTTGAGCATGATCTCCACCATCTGCACCAGCGCCGCGATGACGAGGATGAAGACGATGGTCTGCATGTAGACGATGCCCAGCGGCACCAGCACATAGGTCTGGATCAACCACGCCACCACGGCGGCGATCGCCATCACGAACGTCACGGCAGCGCCCATACCCAGCGAAGTTTCGACCTTCGACGACACGCCCAGGAACGGGCAGATGCCGAGGAACTGCGCCAGCACGACGTTGTTGACGAAGATGGCGCCGATGATGATTGCGAAATATGAAAGCTCCATAACTATTTCTTGGCTAATTTGTTAAACAGAACCATGAGGTACCCCAGCACCAGGAAGGC
>CAYSJF010000136.1:0-2850 GCA_964431265.1 uncultured Alistipes sp.
CGGTGGAGTTCTGCCACTATGCGGGTCTCAACTACGTGAGCTGCTCGCCGTTCCGTGTGCCCATCGCACGCCTGGCTGCGGCACATGCGGCGCTGAACCAGAAGTAAATTCAGAAGGGGGTGCACCCCCGAATAGCTCTTTTGCGGCATCCGATCACCAAATGGTTGGATGCTGTTTTTATATCATATTCGAATTCTTAAAATCGATGTCCATGGAAATAAAAATTCCGGACAACAGGGGGCTGCTATCCGGAATCGCCGAAAGATATTTCGAACTTCACTGGGCAACGGCATAAGAGAAATTGTTACCCGGATATGTCGAAGATGTCGATATTTTCGGATCAGTTCAGTTCTATGGCTTTGAATTCGGCCAGCGGCTCGTCGTCGGCGAGTAGGGTGAGACGGTCGCCTTCGATCGCATAGGCGGTCACATGCTCCAGCATCCGCATGAAGGCGTCTTCATGCTCCATGTCGGGGCAGGCCATGCGGGTCATACCCATTTCGCCCAGCGTCAAGGTGTCGCCCTCCACCGTGTAGCTACCGAAGAAACGGTTGCAGTCGGTGCGGCCGGTCAGCATCGCTTCCTTGACGTCGAATTCGAGCGTGAAAGCGTCTTTTTCGGCGTCGATCGCCGTCGCGGGAATGCCCTCCAGCGAGGTGAGTTTCCAGGTCGTGCCCTCCAGGGGTTTGTCGTGCTGCGTGCCGCAGCAGGCGGTCAGAGTCAGCAGCAGTGCTGCGAGAATCGGTTTCATAAATCGAGTGTTTTTTTAGCGGTGCAAATATACGGAATATAACCGACATTGAAAAGCCGCACCCCGAAAAGGGGTGCGGCTCGCATGAATCGGGTAGAATATTCGGTTTAGTATTCGATCGCCGAGAGGCGTTTGTAGCCGTTGTAGCGCCACTTGGCGTTCTGCTCGGCAGCCTGGAAGAGTTCTTCGGCCTCGGCGGGGAATGCTTTCTGCAGCGAGGTGTAGCGCACCTCTTTCTTCAGGAAGTCCTGGAACTTCGACCAGTCGGGTTCTTTGGAGTCGAGCACGAACGGATTCTTGCCCTGCTCCTCGAGCTGCGGGTTGTAGTGCCAGAGGTGCCAGTAGCCGCAAGCCACGGCCTCCTTGCCCACGGTCTGCGTGCGGGTCATGCCGCCCTTGATGCCGTGGTTGATGCAGGGAGCGTAGGCGATCACCAGCGAGGGGCCGGGATAGGCCTCGGCCTCTTTCAGCACGTTGAACAGCTGCTGCTGCGACGCACCGATCGAAACCTGCGCTACATACACATAGCCATAGGTCATGGCCATGGCACCCAGGTCTTTCTTGCGGATGCGCTTGCCGCTCGAAGCGAACTTCGCCACGGCGCCCACGGGCGTCGACTTCGACGACTGACCGCCGGTGTTGGAGTAAACCTCGGTGTCGACGACCAGAATGTTGACATCCTGACCCGAAGCCAGCACGTGGTCGACACCGCCGTAGCCGATATCGTAGCCCCAACCGTCGCCGCCGATGATCCACTGCGACTTCTTCACGAGCCAGTCCTTCATTTCGAGAATCTTCTTGCAGTAGTCGCAGCCGCAGGCCTCCAGCATCGGCAGCAGACGTGCCGTCACCTCGGCCGAAGCGCTCGACGAACCGCGTGCGGCGATCCACTCCTTCATCGTGCCTTTCAGCTCGTCGGAGCACTTGGTGCAGTTGGCGATCGCCTCTTCCATGGTGTTCTGGATGCGGTCGCGCAGCTTCTCGATACCCACGTGCATACCCAGACCGAATTCGGCGTTGTCCTCGAAGAGCGAGTTGGCCCAGGCGGGACCCTGACCCTTGGCGTTGGTGCAGTAGGGCGTCGAGGGGGCCGAACCCGAGTAGATCGAGGTGCAGCCCGTAGCGTTGGCCACCATCATCTTGTCGCCGAAGAGCTGCGAAATGGCCTTGATGTAGGGCGTTTCGCCGCAGCCGGCACAGGCGCCCGAGAACTCGAACAGAGGCTGTGCGAACTGCAGGTTCTTCACCGACTTGGTCTTGTCGACGACCTCTTTGTAGCCGACATGCTTGGTCGCATAGTCCCAGTTCTCGGCCTGCTTCATCTGCGATTCGAGCGGCTTCATCACCAAAGCCTTCTCCTTGGCGGGGCAGACGTCGACGCAGTTGTTGCAACCCGTACAGTCGAGCGGCGATACCTGGATGCGGAACTTGTACTCCTTGGTTTCGCCCAGGCCCTGCTTCCACTCGGCGCCCGAAGCCGCAGCCTCGGCTTCGGTGGCCAGGAACGGACGGATCGCAGCGTGGGGGCAGACATAGGCGCACTGGTTGCACTGGATACAGTTGTCGATCTGCCACTCGGGCACGTTGACGGCGATGCCGCGCTTCTCCCAGGCGGCGGTGCCGTTGTCCCAGGTGCCGTCCTCACGGCCGTTGAACGCCGAGACGGGCAGTTCGTCGCCCTTCAGGGCGTTGATCGGATCGACGATGTTGCGCACGAACTCCGGACGTGCCATGTCGACGGTCTTGGCCGCAGCCTTGACCTCGATCGAGGCCCATTCGGCCGGCACGTCGATCTTCACCACGGCGTTGCCGCCGGCGTCGACGGCCGCGTAGTTCATGTTGACGATATCCTCGCCTTTCTTGCCGTAGGACTTCAGAATGGCGTGCTTCATCTCCTCCACGGCCTTCTCGAACGGGATGACGCCCGCGATCTTGAAGAATGCCGACTGCATGATCGTGTTCGTGCGCGAACCCAGGCCGAGTTCGGCGGCGATCTTCGTGGCGTTGATGATGTAGAAGTTGATGTCGTTCTTGGCCAGATATGCCTTCATGTGGTCGGGCAGCGTCTTGCAGGTGGTCTCGGCGTCGTGCACCGAGTT
>CAYSJF010000137.1:0-2838 GCA_964431265.1 uncultured Alistipes sp.
ACAAGTCGATCTGCGAGTCGTTCGTGCATGCCGGTGCGATGAACGACTGCAAGGTGAAGCTGCGCTACGTCAATTCGGAGAAGATCGACCGCGACAACGTGGCCGTGCAATTGGGCAAGATGGCCGGCATTCTGGTGGCCCCGGGCTTCGGCAACCGCGGCATCGAGGGCAAGATCGAGGCCGTGCGCTTCGCCCGCGAGAACGGCATTCCGTTCCTGGGTATCTGTCTGGGCATGCAGTGCGCCGTGATCGAGTTCGCGCGCAACGTGCTGGGGATCGCCGACGCCAATTCGAGCGAAATGGAGACTACGCCCCACCCGGTGATCGATCTGATGGAGGAGCAGAAGGGCATCACGGCCAAGGGCGGCACGATGCGTCTGGGCGCCTATCCGTGCGAGCTGAAGAAGGGTTCGAAAGCGGCGGCGGCCTACGGGACGCTTCAGGTTTCGGAGCGCCACCGGCACCGCTACGAGTTCAACAACGACTATCTGGAGCAGTTCGAGGCCGCGGGCATGAAGGCCGTGGGCGTCAACCCCGACACCAACTTGGTCGAGGTCGTCGAGGTGGAGAAGCACCCCTGGTTCGTGGGTACGCAGTATCATCCCGAGTACAAGAGTACGGTGCAAAGCCCCTCGCCGCTTTTCGTGGCGTTCGTGGCGGCGGCGCTCAAACGACAGGAACCGGCGTCGGGTAAATAGTGTAAATCGGATTTTGGTTGAATACGGATGGATAAGAAATCGATCATAGGCATCGTGGTAGTGGCGCTCCTCTTCGCGGGGTTCGCCTATATGAATACCCGGGAACAGAAGAAGTATCAAGAGGAACTGGCCGCCTGGCAGGCCTATCAGGATTCGGTGGCGGCGGTGTCGAAACCGGCGGTGCCGACGGCGGAAGCGTCGGAGTCCGCAGCCGCCGCGGAGCGGCCGGATGCGACCGGTTTGGCCGCTGACGCGGCGCATGAGCGCCGGGTGGCGCAGGTGGGCGATCTGCTCGCTGCGGCGAGCGACACGGCGGCCGAGGAGTTCGAGGTGGAGAACGACGTGATGACGGTGCGTTTCTCGACCCGCGGCGGACAAATCGTGGGCGTGACGCTCAAGGACTACACCAAATATGCACCGCGCGGCGAACGCAACGAACCGGTGGAGCTGTTCGATCCCGAGAGCGCCCGTTTCGCGCTGACGTTCTATGTGAAGAAAGGCACCAACAACGTGCCGGTCAACACCATGGACTACACGTTCGAGGCGCAGCCCGTGACGCGCACGGCCGAGGGCGCGCAGTCGGTGACGATGCGTCTGCCGGTGGGCACGGGGGCGTGGCTGGAGTACGAATACCGCATATACGACGCCCAGGCGCCCCAGCGCGACTATCTGGTCGACTTCGACGTGCGTTTGGTGAACATGGCGCCCGAAATGGCCAACCAGACCTCGATCGGCATCCGCTGGGCCAATGCCTCGTATCAGAACGAACGCGGCTTCAAGAACGAAAACATGTACACGACGATCGCCTACCGCTTCCCCGGCGAGAGTTCGATCGAGGAGCTGGGCATGAGCGACGGCGAGAAGTCGAAGAACGTGACGACGGCGGTCGACTGGGTGGCGTTCAAGCAGCAGTTCTTCTCGTCGGTGTTCCTCGCGCCGCAGACGGTTGCGTATGCCGACATGAAGTTCTCGACGGCGCAGCCCGGCAGCGGCTATGTCAAGGAGTTTTCGGCGCAGATGGCCGTGCCCTATACGCCGCAGACCGAGGGGTACGCATTCGCTTTCTACTTCGGCCCCAACAAGTATTCGATCCTGCGCAAGGTGGAGGTCGACGGCCGGAAAACGGCGCTCGAACGGCTCATCCCGCTGGGGTGGGGCATCTTCGGGTGGATCAATCGCTGGTGCGTGATCCCGGTGTTCGACTTCCTGCGCAACTACATCGGCAGCTTCGGCATCATCATTCTTATTCTGGCGGTGCTGATCCGCCTGGTGATTTCGCCCATGACCTACAAGAGCTATGTCTCGATGGCCAAGATGCGGCTCATCAAACCCCAGGTCGACGAACTGACCAAGAAATACCCCAAGCAGGAGGACGCCATGAAGCGCCAGCAGGCGACCATGGAACTTTATAAGAAAGCGGGCATCAATCCCATGGGCGGCTGCATCCCCATGTTGATCCAGATGCCGATCCTGATCGCTATGTTCCGCTTCTTCCCGGCGTCGATCGAACTGCGCGGGCAGTCGTTCCTGTGGGCGCACGACCTCTCGTCGTACGACAGCATTCTGAATCTGCCGTTCTCGATCCCGTTCTACGGCGATCACGTATCGTTGTTCGCGTTGTTGATGTGTCTCTCGACGTTCGCCTACTCCTATTACAATTACCAGCAGACGGCTTCGTCGCAGCCGCAGATGGCCGGCATGAAGTTCATGATGGTCTACATGATGCCGATCATGCTGCTGCTGTGGTTCAACGACTATGCGAGCGGTTTGTGCTACTACTATCTGCTGTCGAACCTGCTGACCATAGGTCAGACGCTCGTGATCCGCCGCATGGTCGACGACGGCAAGATACAGGCGCTCATGGAAGCCAATGCGGCGAAGAAATCCAAGGGCAAAAAATCGAAGTTCCAGCAGCGCTACGAAGAACTCCTGCGGCAACAGGAGGCCGCCCAGCGGGCGAAACGGAAATAAAAACCGGGCTTCGGGCGAAGCATCGAAAATCACCCCTGCTGCAATCATGCGGCAGGGGTGAATAGCATATAGTATAAGGTATACTGCGGTTTCGGCGATCGTTTCTATTCTACATAGAGCACCAACCCTTTGAGGTATTCGCCTTCGGGGTGGTAGATGTCGATCGGGT
>CAYSJF010000138.1:0-2806 GCA_964431265.1 uncultured Alistipes sp.
GTGGTGTACTGCTTGTCGACGTTCACGAACGCGAAGACCACGGCGTCGGCCGGCACGCCTTTCGACTCCAGATATTTCTGCACCTTGGCCTTGCTCGCCTCGATCTGTGCGTAGCCCGCAGCGACGTTGGGCGCTTCGGCCGTGAGCATGCCCGTCCAGACGATCAGATCGGAGGTGAACTCCGTTTCGCCCAGGCCCGTCACGACGATCGTGTCCTGCGAACGGTACTTATACGTGTAGGCTCGGCCCAGAACAACGGCGCAGACGATAGCAGTCGCTGCGATGACGATATACTTTTTCATGATACAATAATTTATTTTAGTTCGAATAATGGTGTCATACGTTGAACAGGAAGTGCATGATGTCGCCGTCCTGCACGACATACTCTTTGCCTTCGATGCCGATCTTGCCGGCGTCGCGGCAGGCTTTCTCCGAGCCGAGCGTCGTATAGTCGGCGTACTTGATGACTTCGGCCCGGATGAAGCCCCGCTCGAAATCGGTGTGGATGATGCCCGCCGTCTGCGGAGCTTTCATGCCGCGCGAGTAAGTCCAGGCGCGGGTTTCGTCGGCTCCCGTGGTGAAGAACGTTTCGAGATCGAGCAATTTGTAGGCCGATTTGATGAGCCGTGCCACGCCCGACTCCGCAAGACCGAGGTCTTCGAGGAACATCTGCCGCTCGTCGTAACTCTCCAATTCGGCGATATCGGCCTCGGTGGCCGCCGCGATGATGAGCATCTCGGCTTTCTCCTCCGCAATGGCCGCCCGCACCGCTTCGGTATAGGCGTTGCCCGTGGCGGCGCTTTGCTCGTCGACGTTGCAGACGTAGAGCACCGGTTTGTCGGTCAGCAGGTTGAGGTCGGCCACCAATTTGCGGTCTTCCTTGTCCAGCTCCACCGTGCGGGCCGAGCGGCCCTGTTCGAGCACGGCCTTGTATTGCAACAGCAGCTCCACGGCCCGCTTGGCGTTCTTGTCGCCGCCCGAGGTGGCCTGTTTCTGGGTCTTGGCCAAACGGCCCTCGATGGTCTCCAGATCCTTGAGCTGCAGTTCGGTGTCGATGATACCCTTGTCGCGCACCGGGTCGATCGAGCCGTCGACATGGGTGATGTTGCCGTTGTCGAAGCAACGCAGCACATGGATGATCGCGTGGGTGTTGCGGATGTTGCCCAGGAACTTGTTGCCCAGGCCCTCGCCTTTCGAAGCGCCTTTCACCAGCCCCGCGATGTCCACGATCTCGATGGTCGTCGGCACCACGCGCTTCGGCTTGTCGATCTCGGCCAGCTTGACCAACCGTTCGTCCGGCACGGTGATGACCCCCACGTTGGGTTCGATGGTGCAGAACGGGAAGTTGGCCGCCTGGGCCTTGGCGTTGGACAGACAATTGAAAAGCGTCGATTTACCGACATTGGGCAATCCTACGATGCCGCATTGAAGTGCCATATATATCTGTTTTTCGTTTCGAAATGCAAAGATACGAATAAGCCGAGAGCAAAAAAACGAATTCATTCGATTTTTTTTGCCGAGGCCGAGTATCTTCGGCGTCAGCCAAAGATACGAAAAGTCGAGCGCAGAAGCAAGCGATAGCTTGATTATGCCGAGACTGAATATCTTCGGCGAAGCCAAAGATATGAAAAGACGAACACACCCCCGAATTGCTTGAATTTTGCCGAGATCGGCTGTTTTCTCCGTAGCCTGCAGGGTATGCTTACGGGCAGCCTCCAGTGGACTGCATGGCCCAGAGCCGTATTTTGCAGCGAAGATGCACATGGGAGGCATTTCGCAATATTTTTCGCTGCGTTCAGTTTACCGCCATAATGGGGTGTTGCGGACGATCCACCAGACGACGATCAGCATTAAATAGAGTCGCACCGTATGGGGATACCGGACATATTTCAGGGCGCTGTGCTCGCCGGGCGGGCGCACCGTGGTGTAAGCCACCAGCGCGAGGTAGGGCAGCGAGATCATCAGAAACGGATTATAGCCCAGCGCTTCGGCCCAGGCTCCGTGCAGCACGGCATGCAATGCCCGCTGGCTGCCGCATGCCGGACAATCCAACCCCGTGAGGAGCCGGAACGGACATTGGGGCACCCAGATCGCGGTGGCCGGATCGACGAAATAGTAGATCGCCGCCAGGGCCGCGAAGAGTGCTGCGGCGATCGCGATTTTCCGGCTCAATCGAGGCTGCACATGGCGGCCAGGCCGATCGTCGCGATGATTGCGATGAAATAGATCACCCACACCGCGATGGCCGTGCCGGCGCTGATCCAGCACCATTTGCGGGCGTCGCTGGCGGCCTGGCAGGCGGCGTCGTAGTTGCCGGCGGCCCAGAGGGTGTCGACCTGCGTGGCTTTGACGATCGCCACGATGCCGAACGGCAGGCAGCACAATACGGTGGAGAGAATCGCCCAGACCAATGCGTTGTCGGGCTTCTGCATGTTGTTGGGTTCCATGGATGCGAAAAATGAATGGACAAAGATACAAAGAGCCGAGCGCAATGCCAAATTTATTTGGACATTGCCGAGCGGGAGTATCTTCGGCGTCAGCCAAAGATACGAATAAGCCGAACACAAATCCGGATTGTTTGGATTTTGCCGAGCGGGAGTATCTTGGGCATAAGCCAAAGATACGAATAAGCCAAATATAAACCCGGATCGCTCGGATTTATGTGGAGGCGGGGCGTATTTTCGTCGTTGTTGTCTGCGTCCGAAAAAAAACATATCTTTGTCTTTCCGGATTCCGGGATACGGAGGAATCTTCATTATCATGCACCTTTTCTCGCCTCGGCAAAGTCCGCAAGCGGCCTCTGCCC
>CAYSJF010000139.1:0-2749 GCA_964431265.1 uncultured Alistipes sp.
CGGCGTCGGCCTCGGTCTCCTTCATGATGCGGACGGCCGAATCGAGCGCCACCTTCGAATTGCCCTGATAGGTGCCGAACGGTAGATCGACGACCACCAAGGCCCGTTCGACGGCCCGCACGACCGAACGGGCGTGGTAGATCATCATATCGAGCGTGATGGGGAGCGTGGTTTCGTAACCGGCCATGACGTTGGCGGCCGAGTCGCCCACCAGAATCACGTCGATGCCCGCGGCGTCGACGATCTTGGCCATTGAATAATCGTAAGAGGTGAGCATGGCGATCTTCTCGCCGCGCTGCTTCATTTCCGTGAGCCGATAGGTCGTCACGGCCCTGACTGTACTTTCTACTGACATTTCAATTCGATTTGAATTTCGCAATCGGGCGCAAAGATAGAAAGTTAATTCACAATTCACAATTCATAATTCACAATCGACCGACGAATCCGAAACAAAGAAGCGACACGATCATTCTCTGCATGGAATCGGATGATGTCTCCGATTCCAAACGGAAAAGAGAAACTCGGAAGTTATCCGAAATCGAAAATAATTGTGAATTATGAATTGTGAATTGCGAACTTCTCGAAGAACCGCCACAGCACCACCCCGCCGGAAACGGAGACGTTGATCGAATGCTTGACTCCCGCCTGCGGAATCTCGATGGCCCCGCGGCACAGATCGACGACCTTCTGCCCCACACCCTCGACCTCGTTGCCGAAGACCAGCGCATAGCGCACTCCGGACCGGGGTTCGAACTTTCCGAGCGGCACGGCCCCCTCGACCTGCTCCACGGCGAGCACCTCGTACCCCTCGTCCAGCAACCCGCGGACACACTCCGCGGTCGAGGCATGATGGCTCCATGCCACGGTATGTTCGGCCCCGAGGGCGGTCTTGTGGATTTCGCGGGCGGGCGGCGTCGCCGTAATGCCGCACAGGGCGATACGCTCCACGGCGAAAGCGTCGGAGGTGCGGAAAAAAGCCCCCACATTCTGCGCCGAGCGCACGTTGTCGAGCACTACCGTGACGGGCATCTTCTCCATGGCGGCGTACTCCTCGGGAGTCGGACGCCCCAGCTCTTCGTTCGTAATCTTGCGCATGACGATCTCCGGTATTTCGGTTTTCGGGAGTCAAAAGTAACAAATAAAAAATATTTTATCTATTTTTGGGGGTTCAAAAACCATCGACATGACCTTGAAAAAGATTGCGCTGCTGCTGACCCTGACCGTCGCTATACGGGGGGGGGTGCAGGCGCAAAAGCCGATCGTGAGCGTCGACTTCTCCACCCGTTTCGACAACCGCGAATATGCCGACAACGATTTCAACGAATCGCAGACGCTTTTCAGCGCCCGGCTCACCCCGCGCGTGGGCGTGGAGTGGCAGCGGAAAAACCGCCTGATCGCGGGCGTCGACCTGCTGCAAAATTTCGGCGACGACACCAAATTCCTCTCCGAGGTGCGGCCCATGTTCTACTACCAGTTCAACACCCGGAACGTGCAGGCCAACGCCGGTATCTTCGACCGCAAGGAGTTGATGGGCGACTATTCGCGGGCGTTCTTCAGCGATTCGACGGCCTACTACCACAACCGGCTGTCGGGTTTCATGGGGCGCTACGAATCGACCTCGCACCGGAAAACCTATGTCGAAATGGCGATCGACTGGGAAGGCATGTATTCGCATGCGTCGCGCGAGATGTTCCGCATCCTCTCGGCCGGCCGCTACACCATGGACAAGGGGTTCTACTTCGGCTATGCGTTCTCGATGTTCCACTTCGCGGGGCGCAAAGGCAACGAGAACGTGACGGACAACCTGCTGCTCAACCCCTATGCAGGCTGGGAGTTCGATGCGTTTCTGAATTTCGACATCCGGGCCAACTTCCTCTTCGCGCCCCAGCGCGGCCGCAGCGTCGACCACCTGTGGCGCAAGCCCTGCGGCGGGCAGCTCGACATCACGATCCGCAAATGGGGCATCAAGATCGAAAATAACCTCTACATGGGCGAGAACCTCCAGCCCCTGCGCGACTATGCAGCCAACCCGACGACCGGTCTGACCTACGCACAGGACGGCCTTTATGCGGGCGAGAGCTTCTATGCCACGACCCAGCATATCTACAACCGCACGTGGGTGGGTTACGACCGCACCTTCTTCAAAGGGACGCTGGGCGTCGAAGCGGGCATGGTCTTCCACTACGACGGCACGGGCCTGGGCACGCAGCAGGTGGTGAAGCTCACGGTAGACATCGAAAAAGCATTCGGAAAGAAACATTGAAAATCATCCACGATATGGCCATCGAAACCAACACCGAATCCCGCGAGAAGTCGTTGAACTTTCTCGAGGAGATCATCGAAGAATCCATCGCCAAAGGCGAAAAACGCGTACAGACCCGTTTCCCGCCCGAACCCAACGGCTATCTGCATATCGGCCACGCCAAGAGCATCTGCATCAACTTCGGCCTGGCCAAAAAGTACGGCGGCAAGTGCAACCTGCGCTTCGACGACACCAACCCCGTGAAGGAAGACGTGGAATATGTCGACTCGATCAAGCGCGACATCCGCTGGCTCGGCTTCGACTGGGCCATAGAGCGCTATGCATCGGACTATTTCGATCAGCTCTACGAATGGGCCGTCGCAATGATTAAGAAAGGGCTGGCCTATGTCGACGACCAGACGCAGGAGGAGATCCGCGAGAACCGCGGTACGGTGTCGGTGCCGGGCAAGGAGTCGCCGTGGCGCAACCGCACGGTCGAGGAGAACC
>CAYSJF010000140.1:0-2720 GCA_964431265.1 uncultured Alistipes sp.
CGGTGGCCGGCCTCCCCTACTCGCTCTCGCTGGGCGGCTCGGCGGGCAACACCATTCGGGCCATGGCGCAACTGGGTTGCAAGGTGGGCTTCATCGGCAAGGTAGGCCAGGACACCACGGGCGACTTCTTCGTGCAGGCGCTCGAAAACCTGAAAGTGGCACCCCGCATCTTCCGCGGCAAGGAGCGCTCGGGCAAGTGCGTATCGCTCATTTCGCCCGACGGCGAGCGCACGATGGTCACCCACCTCGGTGCGGCGCTCGAACTGGGGGCCGAGGAGATCGAGCCGAAGATTTTCGAGGGCTACGATTGCCTCTATGTAGAGGGCTATCTGGTGCAGAACCATGCACTGATCCGCACGGCGGCCGAAACGGCCAAGGGCTGCGGACTGAAGGTGGCGATCGACCTGGCCAGCTTCAACATCGTGGCGGAGAACCTGCAGTTCCTGCGCGATCTGGTGCGGGATTGCGTCGACGTCGTTTTCGCCAACGAAGACGAAGCCAAGGCTTTCTCCTGCGAGGCCGAGCCGCTCAATGCGCTGCAGATGATCTCGGACATGTGCGAACTGGCCGTGGTGAAGATCGGCACGCGCGGCGCCCTCATCAAGCAGGGCGGCGAAGTGGTGCACGTGGGGATCATGGCCGCAGCCAAGCGGGTCGACACGACCGGTGCGGGCGACTTCTACGCCGCAGGGTTTCTGTCGGGGCTGTGCGACGGACTCACGCTGCGCCAATGCGGCACGATCGGCGCCATCACCGCAGGCAAGGTGATCGAAGTGGTCGGCACGACCTTCGGCGAAGAGGCCTGGAAAGACATCTACCGCTTGGTCAACAAAGTGAAGACCGAAAAATACCTGTTCTGACTAAGCCGCAGCTACGACAGAAAGCCGCTACCTTCGGGTAGCGGCTTTTGTTTCGAACAATCCTTTCGTTATTTCCCGCCGCATGCGCAGCAGCCAGCGGGCCTGGACAGGACGCAGGGAGAGACACAGCAGCAAAGTCGCGCCCCATTTCATGATTTCGAGCATCCGCGCCTTGCGTCGGCGATCGTGAATCGCAGCCCGCAGGCGCTGGCTCCGCCCCACGTTGTAGCATAAGCGCCGGAAATAGCTTTCGGTGAGTTTCTCGGGCGGGATGATGTGCCGGATTACGGCGCCGGGCACATACCAGATCGTTTCGCCGCCGCACAGCATCCGTTCGAACAAATCGTTCTCCTCGCCACCGATCAGCTCGCGGCCCACGCGGCCCAGCGTCGCATCGAACCCGCCATAAGCCATCGCCGTCGCCCGCAGGAACGCCATGTTGCCGCCGCCCGGCACCCGTCCGCGCGGAAACGGCCGCACCTCGGAACCGAAATCCATGGGGTTGGCCACGGGCATTTCGGTGTATTTCGACATCCAACAGGGACGCCCGGCGACATACTCGGCGACGATCCGCCCTCCGGCCACCGTAGCCTCGGGATGCGCATCGAAGAAATCGAGATAGGAGGCGATAAAACGGCTGTCGATCCGCTCGTCGTCGTCGACCCAGGCGACGATCGCGGCCCGAGCCTCCTGCAATCCGCGGTTGCGGGCATGGGAAACGCCCGGCTCGGGTTCGCAAACCATACGCAGGCCGAATTCCGGGTGCTGCGCCGCGAATGCCGCAAACTGCGCCACTGTGTCGTCGGTCGAGGCGTTGTCCACCACGACGCACTCCCACAGCGCAGGATCGGCCTCCTGCCGCACGACATCGCCGAGCAGCGCCAGCAACGACGCAGCCCGATTATGCGTAGGTATGACCAGAGAAAGACGAATCATCGTGCGAATATAATGATTTTTCATCGGTTTTACCTATCTTTGTCTCTCGAGAAAGAGATTCCTTATGGCAGATACCACCATTCTTACCCGCCTGGACGGGTTGAAACTCAAATACGAGGAGATCGGGCAGAAGCTCACCGATCCCGAAGTGATCGCCGACGTCAAGCAGTTCGTGCAGCTCAACAAGGAGTACAAGGAGCTGGAGCCGATCATCGAGACCTCGGAGCGTTTCCGCACGGCGATCGCCAACCTCGCCGAAGCCAAGGACGTGCTGCTCAACGACAAGGACGAGGAGATGCGCGACATGGCCCGCGAGGAGATCGCCGAGCTGGAGCCGGCTATCGAGCGCATGGAGGAGGAGATCAAGCTGCTGCTCATTCCCAAAGACCCGCAGGACTCGAAGAACGCCATCGTGGAGATCCGCGGTGGCACGGGCGGCGACGAGGCGGCGATCTTCGCCGGCGACCTGCTGCGCATGTACACCAAATATGTGGAATCGAAGGGGTGGCGCTACGAACTCACCTCGTTCTCCGAGGGTGCCGCGGGCGGCTACAAGGAGGTGGTGATGAAGGTGTCGGGCCAGAATGTCTATGGCACCCTGAAGTACGAGTCGGGCGTGCACCGCGTGCAGCGCGTGCCCCAGACCGAGACGCAGGGCCGTGTCCACACCTCGGCCGCGTCGGTGGCCGTGCTGCCCGAAGCCGAGGAGTTCGACATCGAAATCTCGATGAACGACATCCGCAAGGACATCTTCTGCGCTTCGGGGCCGGGCGGACAGTCGGTCAACACGACCTACTCGGCGATCCGTCTGACGCATATCCCCACGGGTATCGTGGTGCAGTGCCAGGATCAGAAGTCGCAGCTCAAGAACTTCGACAAGGCGTTCGAGGAGCTGCGTACGCGCGTCTTCAACCTCGAATACTC
>CAYSJF010000141.1:0-2708 GCA_964431265.1 uncultured Alistipes sp.
TACAAGAGTATCGGAGTGCCGGTATACTGCCTTACTACCTTATTTCCGGCAAGGCACTCTACAAAGAATCCGATGTTCAGCGGATGTTGGAGAGGGCATACCGACCCGCTTTTGACAATCGAAATCTGGTATAGCAAGAACACGTATGACAAAAGCAAAAGACGGCTCAACGGCCGTCTTTTGTCTTATCGAGAGGTTAGTTCAATTTTGCTCCGTCGGTAGTTGGTATCTTCCAGACGATTTCGGGCGTTGTCGCTCGTTGGATAATCCATTTGCGGAATACTTCTGCTTTTTCGGATTTCAGCCGGAATGCCAGTGCCGTAATCATTTCAAGATTATAGCGTTCGACAAGATTTCCGTTTTGGGAGCGTGTGCGGCGGAAAACGCGCTCTTCATCCAGAATGCCGCTTTTGAGGATTGCCCTGATGTTCGCACTTACGGCGGATGTGAATACCCCGAACAGGTCTGCAATTTGACTTTGCGTAAGCCAAATTCCTTTTGCACTGGGGCGGATTGTTACCCGCCCGTACTCGATTGTTATAGGTTGGGTTTTCATAGATATGCTTGTTTTATAGGTTACTTGTGTTCTGCGGTTCTTCATAGAGTTTGAGTTTACGACTGGCCGAAAACTTTCTTAATTGCTTCGTGTCCTCGTCTACTTTCTTGTCCGTAACATGGGCATAGATTTGTGTCGTTACGAGCCGTTTGTGTCCCATCATGCGGCTGACGGTTTCGAGCGGTACGCCTAACGAAAGGGTGATGTGCGTTCCGAAGTTGTGCCGCGCCATGTGAAAGGTTAAGTCGATACCGTAGGCCAGTCCCAGCTTCTTGGTCAGTTGGATCAGGCGGGCGCGACTGTAAATATGGAAAAGTCGTTCATCGGTACGTTCTGTTTTGTATTTCTCGATAATCCGCATCGGTACATCTAATAATCGTATGACGGATTCCGTATCGGTCTTTTGGCGTCGGATATGTATCCACCATGCGCCCTCGTCGTCTTGCGAGAGGTGTCGTTCCGACAACCGTTTCAAGTCGGCATAAGCTAGCCCCGTGAAGGTCGAGAAGATAAACCAATCCCGCACCCGTTGTAATATCGGATCGACGACCTGCTCGGCAAGCAAGCGTTTCAGGTCGTCGAGTTTCAGATGGCGGCTTTTACGCTTGGGCAATTCCGGGTGCAGATTGCAATAAGGGTCGCGGCGCAATGTTCCTTGATTGACGGCCCGCACGGTCATCTTCTTCAATCGGTAGAGATGTTCATGCACTGACTTCTGTTGTAAGTGCCGGTCTGTCCGTAAAAATAGGTCGAACGCATCGTAGAACTCTTGGTCGAGGCTTCGTAAGGTTATGTCTTCTTGCCCGCATTTCTCTTGCACAAACTCCCGCAGGTGGTTATAAGAGCGCACATAGCATTTGTAGGTCTCTTTCGTGCGGTCGATGCCGATGCGTTTCTCGAATTCCTCGTTGTGCTCCCGAAACAAAGCCAGTAACGTCAGCGGTTTCTGTCCGATGCCTTTCACGGCATTCTTGACCAACTCGGCCGTTACGAAACCTAACGACAGGTTGATGCGTTTATAGTGCGCCTTGATTTCTTCGGTTAGAGCATCTATTGCCCGATTCACTTCGTTGGCATTGCGGCTGCGCCCGTCGGCACGGCCTGTCGTCGGGTTCCAGATTGCAGGATCGACCGCGACCTTCGTCCCGATTTGCGCCGCTTCGGCGTCGATACTGACTTTGCATAAGAGTTGACACATGCCGTCTTTGCGAACTTTCGTACGATTGATATAGAACAGCACGGCAAAGGTACTGCGACGTTTGATATCTTTATTCTTTTCCATCAGATTGCGATTGTAAAACGTTGTGAAATCTTTTCGTCGAGCGACTGCGTATCGGTGCCGATCTTGTCGTCGGTTACTTGGGCGTAGATTTGCGTCGTGTCAACGCGGCTGTGTCCCAACATCCTGCTGACCGTTTCCATCGGCACGCCGTGCAAGAGCGCGATTTCCGTAGCATAGGTATGCCGGGCCATGTGGAAGGTCAGTTTACGTTCGATGCCGCAGGCTGTAGCGAGTTGTTTCAACCCTTTGTTCAGCTCCGAGTTTCCATACATGGGAAGTAGTTTTCCATCGTGCATTATATCTCGGTATTTTTCGATGATGTGCCGCGGCAGGTTGAGCAACGGTATCTCGAACTCTACACCCGTTTTCTCCCGCACCGCCTTGATCCAGACTGTTCCGTCTTCTGCCGTTTCGAGGTTTTCGACGGTCAGCCGACACATATCGCCGTAGCTGATACCCGTATAACAGGAGAACAAAAACAAGTCGCGAACGAGATAGAGCCGCGATGCAGGGAGCGGTGTGGTCATCAATCGTTTCAATTCTTCTCGCGTCAAGTATCGTTGTTTGCGTTCGGGGCGCGGCGGCTCGTAACCAGCGAACGGGTCGGCGGTGATGATTCCGGCGGCAAGAGCCTTGTTGATAACCGTATGCAGCCGCGACATGTAGAGAGCAATAGTGCGCGGAGCAAGTCGCCGTTCGGTACGAAGATATAAATCGAACTTATCTACAAACGACTTGTCTAATGCGGAGAACGGAATATCTGAAAGCCGTAGCCCCTTCGACAGAAAGTGAGTGAGATGATTGTAGGTATTGCGATACGTCCTCGCGGATTGTGCCGACCGATTGACACCTACCCGTTTCTCGAACTGT
>CAYSJF010000142.1:0-2655 GCA_964431265.1 uncultured Alistipes sp.
CCGCTCACGCCCGTGATGCAGGTCATCACGCCCAAGGGAATGCGCACGTCGATGTTCTTCAGGTTGTTTTCGCGTGCGCCTTTGAGTGTGATCGAGTGGCTCCAGCCGCGGGCTTCGGGCGGCGGCGCGATGACCCGGCGGCCCGTCAGATAGTCGGCCGTGAGGCTCTTTTTCGCTGCGATCAGCCGGTCGAACGGGCCGCTGAAGACCACTTCGCCGCCGTTGTAACCCGCCCGGGGACCGATGTCCACGATCCAGTCTGCGGCGCGGATCACCTCTTCCTCGTGTTCGACCACGATCACCGTGTTGCCCAGGTCGCGCAGCTGCTGCAGCACCTTGATAAGGCGGTGCGTGTCGCGCGGATGCAGGCCTATCGAGGGTTCGTCCAGAATGTAGAGCGAACCGGTCAGGTTGCTGCCGAGCGACGTCGAGAGGTTGATGCGCTGACTCTCGCCGCCCGAGAGGGTCGACGATAGCCGGTCGAGAGTCAGATAGCCCAACCCCACGTCCGACAGATATTGCAGCCGGTTGCGGATCTCCACCAGAATGCGGGCCGCGGTCTTTTCGTCGTGCTCGTCGAGTTCGAGCGCTCCGAAAAACGCAGTCAGTTCGTCGACGGGCATCGCCACCAATTCGGCGATGTTGCGCCCTCCGACCCGCACGTAGAGCGCCTCCTTGCGCAGGCGCGAGCCGCCGCATTCGGGACAGAGGGTCTTGCCCGTGTAGCGGGCTTTCATCACACGGAACTGGATTTTGCGCCGTTCCGAGTCGATGTAGGCGAAGAAGTCGTCGAGGCCGTGGAAGTATTCGTTGCCGCGCCACAGCAGGCGTTTCTGCTCGGGCGTCAGCGCATGGAACGGCGTGTGGATCGGGAAATCGAACTTGTAGGCGTTGGCCACCAACTTCTCTTTCCAGCGGCGCATCGTCTCGCCCCGCCAGCAGGCTATGGCGTCTTCATAGATGGTCTTGCTCTTGTCCGGGATCACCAGGTCTTCGTCGATCCCCACCACCTTGCCGTAGCCCTCGCAGCGGGGACAGGCGCCCAGCGGATTGTTGAAGCTGAACAAGTGCTCGGTCGGCGGCTCGAATTCGATGCCGTCGGCCTCGAAGCGCGACGAGAAATGCTCCGCACCCTCGTCGGTCGCCAGCAGACACATGCCGTTGCCGTAGGAGAATGCACGCGCCACCGAGTCGCGGATGCGCGTCTGCGTGTCGTCGTCCGAGACTATGCGCAGGCGGTCTATCACCGCGTAAAACTCCTCGGCGTGGGTTTCCGGGCCTATTTCGGGCAGAATATCCTCGATCAGACGGGTTTCGCCTTTCGTCCAGACGCGCATCAGGCCGTCGGAGAGCAGCAGCGTCAGTTTCTCGATCAACCCCTGCCCCGCCGCCAGCTCGATCGGCGCCGCGATCACGGCCCTGGTGCCCTCGTCGAGCGCGAGAATGCGAGCCGCCACGTCGTCGACGCTGTAGCAGCGTACCTCCTGCCCCGACAGGGGCGAGTAGGTGCGGCCGATGCGGGCGAAAAGCAGCTTCAGATAGTCGTATATCTCGGTCGTCGTGCCCACCGTCGAGCGAGGGTTGCGCGTGTTGACCTTCTGTTCTATGGCGATCGCGGGGGCGATGCCCGTGATGAGATCTACGTCGGGTTTGCTGATCTTGCCCAGGAATTGGCGCGCGTAGGCCGAGAGGCTCTCCACGTAGCGGCGCTGTCCTTCGGCGAAGATCGTGTCGAACGCCAGCGTCGACTTTCCCGACCCCGAAAGACCCGTGACGACCACCAGACGGTTGTGCGGAATCTCCACGTCGATGTTCTTGAGGTTGTGTACCCGCGCTCCCTTTATCGTTATGCTGTTTTCGCGTTTCAATTGTGGATTATGAATTGTGGATTTTGCATGCTTCTATGCTTCCGCCCGCTTTCCGGAGCCGTTCTTCCAGTTCGTCGGCGCGGCTTTCGCGGATCGAGAGTTCCATGGTGCAGAGGTTGTCGAAGTGCTGGGTGCCGATCGTCGGCTGACACTCCTTGATCGCCCGCATGATATCGTTCATGGCCACATAGGGGAAATCGACCGTGATGCGCCGGTCTATGGTGCGCTCCACCACCGTGGTCGCGGCGATCGCCTCGGCTGCCGCTTCGCGGTAGGCGGCGATCAGGCCCGGAACACCCAGTTTCGTCCCTCCGAAATAGCGCACCACCACCGCCAGACAGTCGGTGATGCCCGCCGACAGCAGCTGCCCCAGAATCGGTTTGCCGGCCGTGCCCGAGGGTTCGCCGTCGTCGTTGGCCCGGAAGCGTTCGCCCCGCGGCCCGAGCCGCCAGGCATAGCAGTGATGCGTCGCGTCGAAATGGCGTTTGCGCAGCGTTTCGAGGTATTCGCGTATCCGCTCCTCGCTCTGCACCGGGTAGATGTAGGCCAGAAACTTGCTGCTCCGCTCGCGCGACGCGGTTTCGGCCGGTGCGTCGATCGTCAGATACGTGTCTTCGGCCACGTCAGCGCACTTTTTTGAAGAGCCGCCGCCAGCGGATGTTCATCGGGAACGAGCGGTTCTTTTCCAGCGACAGCCACACGAACGACGCCTTGCCTACGATGTGGTCTTCGGGCACGAAGCCCCAGAAACGCGAGTCGGCCGAGTTGTGGCGGTTGTCGCCCATCA
>CAYSJF010000143.1:0-2560 GCA_964431265.1 uncultured Alistipes sp.
GCCGTGGTGTCCATCTGGAAAAAGTCCCGGAATGATTTGAGCTGTACCTCCAGCAGATCCGGATAGGGCACCCGGTTCTTGACTGTCGAAAAGCTGATTCTTTGTTGAGTTTTTGGTGTGGACATCGTGAAATCCAAAATTAGTTGCAGTGCAATCGGGACGACTGCGCGTTCCCGAAAAACGAACTTTCATCAAACCGACCGGGACATTCCGCGCCGCGTACTCTTTCGTACTGTGCACGCTCGTGTCGCCCCGCAACCACCCCGAACCAAGGTGCGAGCACCTTCGAGGGGGCATGTATGTGGGCTTCCTGTTCCGGCAGGCGATTGGCTATCCTGCCGATGCCCCCGTAGTCGGGCGTCCGTCGTGCGGTGCCCCGGGAGCATCTGTTCCAAAGAACGGATAAGTACCAAAACCGACTATCTACGAATGTACCGGGCTTCCGCCCATTCGGTACATCCGCCGATCATCGCAGCCGTTATCCGGCACTTCCGATCTTTAGACCAAGAAAAGGCATAGAGCCTACACACCGGTAAGCCCTATACCTGATCTGTCAGCGGAGTCCGAGCAACCCGCCACGAGCGGCGCTCGACCCCGGCACCGGACTCTTACTTGAGCTCGACTTCGGCACCTGCCTCCTCCAACTGGGCCTTGATCTGCTCGGCCTCTTCCTTGGAAACACCCTCCTTGACGGCCTTGGGAGCACCGTCTACGAGAGCCTTGGCATCGCCCAACGAAAGACCTGCGAGGTCTTTCACGACCTTGATCACCTGGAGCTTGGCCTGACCGCCGCTCTTCAGGATCACGTCGAACGACGACTTCTCGGCAGCAGCGGCTTCACCGGCGCCGGCAGCGGGAGCTGCAACGGCAACAGCGGCAGCAGCCGGCTCGATACCATACTCCTCCTTGAGGATCTGTGCGAGTTCGTTTACCTCGGTAACTTTCAAGTTTACCAATTCTTCAGCAAGTTTCTTTACGTCTGCCATAGTTGTAAGCGTATTAAAATTTTTTTACTTCTTGATTGTGTTAGTTGTTTCGCGATTCGAGCGTCTTCACGATGCCCGCGATCTTCTGACCTGCATTAGCCTGCAATGCAGAAATAACGTTCTTCGCAGGGGACTGCAGCAGCGAAATGATATCGCCGATGAGTTCCTCCTTGGATTTGATGTTGCACAGCGCCTCGATCTGGTTGTCGCCGACATAGACGCACCCTTCGGCGAAAGCCGCCTTCAGCACGGGTTTGTCCGATTCCTTGCGGAACTCCTTGATCAGCGTAGCCGGAGCCTTGGCGACATGGGCGAACATGATCGAGGTCGGGCCTTCCAACACCTTCACCAATTCGGCGTCGGCCTTCTCCACCTTTTCCAAAGCCTTGGTCAGCAGCGTATTCTTCACCACGACCAGCTTGATCTCCTTCTCGAAGCACTTGCGGCGCAGCGAAGCGGTCTGCTCGGCGTTCAAAGCCTCGATGTCGGTGATGTAGAAGTGAGGATAAGCCTGGAGCTGCTCGGCGAGGTTGTCTATAACAACCAGTTTTTCTTCCTTAGTCATCTCTTCTGTCCTCCTTCTTATTTGGTTTCTACTGCTTTGGAATCGATCTGCAAGCCGGGACTCATCGTGGTCGAGAGGTAAATACTCTTCACATAAGCGCCTTTGGCAGCAGCCGGCTTCAACTTCATGATCATGCCCAGCACCTCTTTCGCGTTGTCCGCGATCTGCTCGGCCGAGAACGAAATCTTGCCTACCGAAGTGTGGATGATACCGAACTTGTCGACCTTGAAGTCGATCTTACCCGATTTCACCTCCTTGACGGCCTTGCCGACCTCCATGGTCACCGTACCGGTCTTGGGGTTCGGCATCAAGCCGCGGGGACCGAGGATACGACCCAGCGCACCGACCTTGCCCATGACGTTGGGCGTGCAGATGATGACATCCACATCCGTCCAACCGGCCTTGATCTTGTCGACGAATTCGTCCAGACCCACGTAATCGGCGCCCGCAGCCTGCGCTTCGGCCTCCTTTTCGGGAGTACAGAGCACCAGCACGCGCGTCTGCTTACCGGTACCGTGGGGCAGGGTGACGACGCCGCGCACCATCTGGTTCGCCTTGCGGGGGTCTACGCCCAAGCGCACGTCGATATCTACCGAAGCGTCGAATTTCGTGAACGTAATTTCCTTCAGAAGAGCGGCGGCCTCCGAAAGTTTGTAAGCCTTGTCGGCCTCCACCTTCGCATAGGCGATCTTTTGATTTTTTGTCAACTTACTCATCTTCGATTACATGTTAGGAAATTCACCGACGACATTGATACCCATACTGCGGGCAGTACCGGCCACCATGCGCATGGCAGCTTCCAGGGTGAAGCAGTTCATGTCGGGCATCTTGTCCTGGGCGATGGCGCGAACCTGCTCCCACGTAACCTGCCCCACCTTGTCGCGGTTGGGCTGCGCGGAACCTTTCTGCACCTTGGCGGCCTCCTTGAGCTGAACAGCTACGGGGGGCTGCTTTACGACGAAGTCGAACGACTTGTCGCCGTAAACCGTGATGATGACCGGAAGAACCT
>CAYSJF010000144.1:0-2551 GCA_964431265.1 uncultured Alistipes sp.
GGAGCTCGAGAAGGACTACGACGTCTACATCATCACCCAGAATGTCGACGACCTCCATGAACGCGCAGGCTCAAAGAATATCCTGCACCTCCATGGCGAGCTGATGAAGATACGCTCCATCATCCACCCGGAATATGTGGAGACACTCACTCCCGACAACCTCGACACGACCCCTGCCACCCGTGGCAAGAACGGCGACCTGATGCGCCCTCACATCGTCTTCTTCCAGGAGGCGGTGCCCAACATCGAGAAGGCGATGGAGCTCGCTCATGAAGCCGACATATTCTGCGTCATAGGCACGAGCCTCGCCGTCTATCCTGCTGCCGGATTGATCTACAGCGTACGCCCCGGGGTACCAATCTACTATATAGATCCGAACCCCGCATCTACGCCCAATATCCCCAATCTGACGGTCATCCCGGAGCCAGCTACCAAAGGGGTGCAGACCCTCGCCCGACTCTTGGGTAATGCATAATTCATAATGCATAATGCATAATTGATTCGTGCGAAAGGGTAAGAAGACATAGTTAATGGGACGGCGGTTTTTAACCGCCGCGGGGTGGCTTTTGTAACTATGGCCAGGCACTTGGGGAAAGTTACCGTTTGCCGACGCATGACGCCTCCGGAGGAGGCTTTCCACATTGTGTGCCATTCGGAACATTCGGAGACGGAGCGGGCGAAAGTTGAGTTTATCGCAATTGCCGGAGAAGGGCTGCCAGGCGGTCGCCGATGCCGATGGTGTAGCCCTGCGAGGCGAAGACTACCCGGTTGAAGGTGTCGGCTACGATTATCACCGGGAGGTCTGTGCCCGGAAGATTGACCCCTTCGAAGACCCCCTCAAGGATCTTCCCATCAGGGTCGCTGCCGAGTATCGCGCAGCCCGGAAGCTGCGGGAAATCGGCAAGGTCGATCCCGAATCCGTCGCCTTGTGTCAGCACGACTACCGGGCGCCCGCAATCATCAAGAGCCGCCGACGCCTCCGCAATGTCGCGGAGAATGTGGTTGGAAGGCTCGTGGTTGGCTTTTAATAATATTAGTGTATAGTATCCCCGTCCGGTTGCCGAAAGCAGCGAGACGGGGTTTTCAGTCCCCTTAGGCAAGAAACGGCTTTCGGAGTCGAAAGAGCCTATCACCTGCACCTTGCTCTCGTCATGGCGCACCGTGAGAGGCATTGCCACCGTGTCGGCATCAATATACACGCTTTCCAGGCGTGCCAGCACCCCGCCGTCGGCCATGCGCTGCCCGGTTACGGTCAGGTAGGTGCCGCGGTCAAGACTCTCTCCCTCGCCGAAAGTCTCCGACAGGCCGATGAAGTCGGGATAATTGAGCAATACCGGCTCCCCGCCTGCTATCTTCGACACTGTGAAGTGAGAATAATATTTCGGGTCAGGAAGGCTCCCCTGCGGGGCATATTCCATCTTCAGCACTCCCCCGGTCACCTCGGCAGTCTCTCCCGGCGTCGGGGTGCCAAAAGCAACGTCGACCCAGCGTCCTGATTGGTCTGCCCACTGAGTCTTTCCAGTCACGGGGTCGATGCGCGCCGGGATGCCGAAACTGCGGGCGCCTGCCACGAAGAACACATCGCGCGAGAGCGGCGAAGTCTTCCTGACGCGCCACACTGCCTCCGGACTCATCGTGATCTGCTCGGGATACCACCCCTCGGCAGCGTCGATATTGGCGCTCACCCATTCCGCCCAACTCCGTGGATCAGCGCGGAATGCCTCCGCCTGCTCCGCCGCCACGACATCGCCGAAGAAGCTGCGGAATCGTGTCAGTTCCTCTGCCGCAATGCGAGGCGACATCACGTATTCCCCAAAGAGAGGGGAAGCAATCTCGTCTATTGCCACAACGTGGTCGTCAAGCACACCGCGTCCCACGTCGGTAAGGTCTTTCTCCGTGAGCGACTCCAGCAGGAGGAGCCCCTTTTCGCGCATATCCTGCTGCAGACTGCGAAGAAACCCGGTCACTGCAGCATGGTTGCCCCTCGCCTTCCTCATCACCGGAATCAGCCGCTCTGCATCCATCTGCAGCAGGTCGGCAATTCTCCGAGCCTCATCCTCGGAGCAGAATGTGGCTACGTAGGCACTCCGCAGCGAGTCTTCGCGTTGCAAAAGCAAGTCGTTGCCCTTGCGTTGCGCATCGCTTACCGACACCTCTGCGTTTCTTCCCGCTGGAGGAGTGACATCAAGATCCTCACGTATTTCGCTCCTCGGAGTGCGGTCGAGCGTCACTGTGACATGACGGTCTTTGCCAACGGAGCCTTTATGGAACCCAAACCTCTCCCCGTCGCTGACCCACAGAAGCAGGTCGCCGAGTCCTGCCACGAGCGACGCCTCCCCATTGGCGTCTGTCTTTTTCTCGGCGATGGGGTAGAACTCCGCATAATTGTAGAGGCGAAACGAGGCATTGGCATCCGCAGCGGGCTGCCCGTCGGGATAAACGGCGTGCACCGTGATTGTGTCTACCGGTGCGTAGTGGTCAGTGACGTTGATAAAAGTGATGCCGTCGATTTTCTCGAGCCGTTCCTCATCTCCGGCATAATTGCCGAATA
>CAYSJF010000145.1:0-2541 GCA_964431265.1 uncultured Alistipes sp.
TACCACCTTGATACCAGTTTTTCGATACGTAGGCTTGGGAGAACTGCAGGCCGGTACTGAACTTATGAAGCCAATGTTTCTTCTTCTGTTCGAATTCCGGAAGCAGAGCGTCTTCTACCGAGACTTCAGGTAAGTTAAGATTTCTTATATATGACCCGAGCGTCACATCATCTTCCGGCAACCGTGGAGGCACCGGCAGATCCCAGTAGGTATATTGTATGGTATGAGGCGAATATACCATAGTGGTATACATAAAGTCTTGGCTAATGCGCGACTGCGTAAGCGCATCATGAAGCCATCTTGGAGTTTGAGGCTTTTCAGACCAGGTTTCAGCCTTGATTTCTTCGATATTAGTTATAGACGGGTCTATGACATCGCTGAAAGATCTTTGTTTCTGTGAGCGATATCCGGAGAAAACCCAAGGCCCAACAATTGGATTATACGGAAGTTTGGGCATCGTATCAGGAAGCGAACGGAGAATTTCATCAAGGTCGCGGATCACAACCGGTTCGAAAACTATTGAGTCAGATGCCACGGAATCCACTGCCAATGAGTCGGCTAAAGCGATGTTGGAGTCAAGCATCGATGCGGCTTCTTCCGCATTTAATTCATTTGCGGATTGTCGCAGCTGTTCCGGTGTCGAAATCTGGGCGAATGCCAAAGTGGCTATCCCCAAGCAGATTGCAGAAGTCAGTTGTCTCATATATTGGGTTATTGTTGTTTTTTCGAGTGTGTGAAATCAAAACGCTCAGAGTAAGCAGATTGAATCTATTACTCTGAGATATTGAGCTATTCAGAATGATTACTTCTGAGATTTGAGGATGTCGGAATATTCCTTAGTCCGGATTACGTCGAGCGCTTTTCGGAACATAGGATCTCTTTCGTTGTAGACCTTGAAGTAGGTCGAAGAGTCATATATATCCCTGCCTATAAGACCTTTCAAAACCATTGAGAAAAGAGGCCTGCTCAGAGCTGCTTCTTCAGCATTAAATTCGATTTTCTCGGCAGTCGCGAGGTCATATAGTTCCTGAAGCTGAGCATCTGATATCACGTATCCTTTCAGAAAGTCTGTATCCGTGGGATATTTCGCAAGTATTTCCTTACGGTCTTTATCAACAGTTTTTATTGCAAACCGATTGATGAGACCTTTGGCCATAACTTGACGATAGTATTTTGTATTCTCAGTAGTGTCTATCCCCACGAAACGATCGGGAGAAATACCACCCCCTCCGTAGATGGGACGGTTGAGACGTAATGTCTTTACCTTAAGCGAATCAATATATTTTATTGAATCTTCGTGCATAAGCTCTCCGCTGTTGAAACGGTCGATGATGTCGTGGGCATATGCATCTGCATTTCCTTTGGTATATGGTTTCTGGATATCCCTGCCCGTCGGGGTATAGTAATGAGCCACTGTAAGGCGCATCATAGATCCATCAGGGAAAGGCACTGGACGCTGCACAAGCCCCTTTCCGAAGCTTCTGCGTCCGACTACTACACCTCGGTCCCAATCTTGGATTGCACCGGCTGTAATTTCTGAAGCAGAGGCAGAGAACTGGTTCATCATCACTACAAGTCGTCCGTCATCGAGGAGGGGAGTATTGTCGGAAGGAAATGCAAAGTAGTCATATTTAGGGTTGTTTCTTCCTTCAGTAAATACTGCAAGACTACCGGAAGGAAGCAACTCGCCGAGAATGTCGACAGAAGCTTTAAGATATCCGCCGCCATTGTCGCTTAGGTCAAGGATAAGATCCTTCATACCCTCTTTCTTGAGTTTCTTTACTGCATCTACGAACTCCTTATGCGTTTCTGCTCCGAATTTATTCAGACGAATATATCCAATTCCCGGCTCAACAATATAAGCAGCATCCACGCTGAAGATGGGTATATCATCCCGAGTGATGCGGAAGTCGATAGTATCAGGAGCCCCGGATTCATATCTTAGGACTGTGACATCGACATCAGTCCCTTTCGGACCGCGAAGTCTCTTCATAATGTCGGAATTGAGCATCTTGACTCCTGCTATTACAGTGTCATTGACCTTAATGATGCGGTCGCCGGGAAGAATGCCTACACGTTCAGAAGGGCCTCCGCCAATAGTCTCGATAATATAGAGAGTGTCGGTGGCCATATTGAATGAAATTCCGATACCGCTGAAAGATCCTTCCAATGGTTCGTTTAGTTCCTGGGTTTCTTTAGCATTTGTATATGATGAGTGGGGATCAAGACTTTTGAGCATACCAACGATGGCATCCTCCACGAGCCTGTCCTGGTCTACGGAGTCGACATACAACTTAGAGATAGCTTGCTCTGCATACTGAAGCTTATGAGCAGGCAGAAACTGCTGGGCGGACGCGGCGGCAGTAAGAAGCGCAAATATGGCGTAGAAAATTTTCTTCATTTAATAGTTCCTTTTTTCTTTATGACGCTTTTCAGACATAAAAGTTTAAAGTCACATATTTTTTGGCAAGAATCTCGAAGCATCATAGCCGTTTGCTGTCAGTTCCCTTACCATGCTGCTTGATACGAACCCGAGTTCAG
>CAYSJF010000146.1:0-2492 GCA_964431265.1 uncultured Alistipes sp.
ACATGTTGGGACCCGTAATCATGACGATCTGCTGCTCCTTGTCGTCGAGCATGATATCGTTGGGGATATACTCCTCGCCTACAGGCATCGTCGTCTCGATGACGGGATGGCGTCCCTGCTCGATCTCGATCCGCTGCCCCTCGTCGAGCACGGGCCGCACATAGTGACGCTCGCAGGCGATGCGGGCGAAAGACTGGAGACAGTCGATGCGGGCGACGGTCAGGGCGCTGGCCTGCATGGTTTTGAGCGTCGTACGGATATAACCCATCAGCTCGCTATAGATGCGTTGTTCGAGCACAAGCATCTTCTCCTCGGCGCCGAGAATCTTCTCCTCGTACTCCTTGAGTTCCTCGGTGATGTAGCGCTCGGCATTGGCGAGGGTCTGCTTGCGTATCCACGTATCGGGCACCTTGTCCTTGTGGGTATTGCGCACCTCGATGTAGTAGCCGAAGACGTTGTTGTAGCTCAGTCTCAGCGATGGAATCCCGGTCGCCTCGCTCTCGCGCTGCTGAATCTGCGCCAGATAATCCTTGCCGTGCAGGGCGATCTTGCGCAGGTCGTCCAGCTCGGGATCAACACCGTCGGCGATGACGCCGCCTTTCTGTATCTGGTTGTTGAGCGGATCGGGATAGATCTCGTGGGCGATGCGATCGCGCACCTCGGCGAGCACGTCGAGCTGCCCGGCCATTTCGTGCAGGCGGGGGCTGTCGCTCTTTTCGAGGATACCTTTCAGAGCTTCGATAGCCGAAAGCGAATTCTTCAACTGCACCAGCTCGCGGGGCGTCACCTTGGCAGCCGCGATGCGCGAGGCGATGCGCTCCAGATCGCCGACGAGGGTCACCTGGTTGCGGACAGCCTCGAAACACTCGGGATTGCCGGTGAAATACTCCACGACGTCCAAGCGCCGGTCGATCGCCTCGGGCGACTTGATCGGCATGGCGATCCATCGCTTGAGCAGACGCCCGCCCATGGGCGAAAGCGTCCGGTCGATGACATCGGCGAAGCTGCCCTTGGCCCGGGCGCCGTTGGACGAGAAAAGCTCCAGATTGCGGATCGTGAACTTGTCGATCCACACGAAATCGTTCTGGTCGATACGCGCGATGGACTTGATATGGGCGATGTCGCGATGCTCGGTGAATTCGAGGTAGTGGAGAATGGCGCCGGCGGCCGAAATGCCGCTGGCGAAGTGGTCGATGCCGAAGCCCTTGAGCGAGCGAGTGCCGAACTGCCGGCAGAGCTTCTCGCGGTCGATCTCCTGCGAGAAGACCCACTCGTCGAGCCGATAGGTGTAGAGCCGCGATCCGAAAGCCTCG
The DNA here is from genome assembly GCA_964431265.1 of uncultured Alistipes sp. Taxonomy (GTDB): domain Bacteria; phylum Bacteroidota; class Bacteroidia; order Bacteroidales; family Rikenellaceae; genus Alistipes. The sequence continues at coordinate 1,314 of CAYSJF010000146.1, forward strand.
ACGAACCGATCCTCGAATCCCCGCTGGTAGATCACTTCCTTGGGCGCGAGGTTGGAAATGAGTTTGTCGACATAAGCATCCGAACCCTCGGCCACATAGAATTCACCGGTCGAGATATCGAGAAACGCCACGCCGGTATCCTTGTGACCGAAATAGACCGACGCCAGATAGGTGTTCTCCTTGTTGGTGAGGATGTTATCGCCCAGGACGACGCCGGGCGTGACCAATTCGATGACGCCCCGCTTGACCAAGCCCTTGACCAACTTGGGGTCTTCGAGCTGCTCGCAGATCGCCACCCGTTCGCCGGCCCGCACCAGTTTGGGCAGGTAGGTGTCGATAGCATGGTAGGGAAATCCCGCCAACTCGACGTAAGAGGCCGAGCCGTTGGCGCGTCGAGTAAGCGTGATGCCCAGAATCCCGCTCGCCTTGATGGCGTCTTCGCCGAAAGTCTCGTAGAAATCGCCGACCCGAAACAACAGCACTGCGTCGGGATGCACCGCCTTGATCGCATAATATTGCTTCATGAGCGGCGTTTCGACGTATTTTTTATCGATTTTCTTTTCAGCAGCCACAATAAGATATTGTATGATTGGTCTGACAAAGATAACGGAATTTACCAGTTTAGCCAAGGCGAAAGGAAAATATTTTTCGCCTTTCAGCACAGGAAAACCCCATACGGCAAGGGGTTTAAGACGCTTCGGACAGACTATATTATCCCGCTGGTTTCGAAGACTTTGCGGTAGAATTCGGCTTTCCACTCGACGGGCCGCGGATAAGCGCGCGACGAGGAGGGCATGCGCCACAGACGCAGCTCTCGGCCGGCAAACCGGAACTCCGTGCTGCCCCCTACCGGCGGCTCGTCGCACCCGGTGATGGCGCGCAAAGTGTCGGTGGCTTTCTGTCCCGTGGTGACGATGTCGAGGCACTCGGGAATGCGGACGAGCAAAGCAGCGAGGTCGACCTCGCGCAGGACTTGAAGAAAATTGTCCGAAGCGTTGTCCTTCAGGCGGATGACTTCGACAGCCGTGTCATAGAGCGCCAATCCCCTTTCGCGGCAGAACGCTTCGATGCGGTCGCGGTCGAAACGTTTGGCGTCGGGAGCGAGAAAGTGTGTCTTGTCGCCCGTGGCCAAGTAGCCCACGATGCGCCACATGTCGTTCTGCAGATTGGGATAGAAGA
>CAYSJF010000147.1:0-2491 GCA_964431265.1 uncultured Alistipes sp.
CATCATCGAGGGCATCCACGGCCTCAACCCGCGGCTCACGCCCTCGATTCCCGACTCCCGGAAGTTCCGCATCTACATCTCGTGCTTCACGTCGGTGGCCATGGACAACCTCTCGCGCATAGCGACGACCGACAACCGTCTGCTGCGCCGTTTGGTCCGCGACTCGCACCAACGGGGCGCCGACGCTCTGGCGACCCTCTCGCGCTGGTCGAGCGTCCGCCGGGGCGAGGAGAAACACATCTTCCCCTATCAGGAAAACGCCGACGTGATGCTCAACTCGTCGCTTTTCTACGAAATATCGGTGCTGCGGCCCTATGCCGAGAAGATGCTGCGCGAGGTGCCCGACACCGTACGCGAATACGACGAGGCGCGCCGCATGCTCCGATTCCTCGACAACTTCATCCCCATTCCGCCCGACGAAATCCCGCCGACGTCGATCCTGCGCGAATTCATCGGCGGCAGCAGCTTCAAATATTAAGTAAAACCTATTATATTATGTTCGACAAATTCCAATCGCGCCACATAGGCGTCACGGACGAAACCGAATTGCGGGCGATGCTCGACGTGATCGGCGTCGGGTCGGTCGACGAACTGATCGGCCAGGTCATCCCCGCCTCGATCCGCCTGAAGAAACCGCTCGCCCTCGCGGAGGGGATGAGCGAATACGAATTCGCGGCCCGCATCCGCTCGCTGGCCGACCGCAACCGCACGCTGCGTTCGTTCATCGGCATGGGGTACTATCCCTGCGCCGTGCCGGCCGCCGTGACCCGCAACGTCTTCGAAAACCCCGCGTGGTACACCTCCTATACGCCCTATCAGGCCGAGATTTCGCAAGGCCGGTTAGAGGCGCTGCTCAACTTCCAGACCGCCGTCATCTCGCTGACGGGCATGGAGATCGGCAACTGCTCGCTCCTGGACGAAGGTACGGCCGCCGCCGAAGCCATGGCGATGATGTTCTCGCTGCGCTCGCGCGAAGCAGTCAAGGAGGGGCGCAACCAGCTTTTCGTCGACCGCAACATCTTCCCGCAGACGCTCGACGTGCTGCTCACGCGCAGCGAACCGTTCGGCATCGAGCTGATCGTCGACGACTACGACCAGTATGAATTCACGGGTCGCGAGTTCGGCGCCATCGTGCAATATCCGGCGGCCGACGGCGCCGTGCGCGACTATGCCGAATTCACTGCCGCCGCCCACGCCAAGGGTGCCTTGGTGACGGCCGTCGCCGACCTGCTCTCGCTGGCGCTGCTCCGGGCACCGGGCCAGTGGGGCGCCGACATCGCGGTGGGTTCGGCCCAGCGTCTGGGACTTCCGATGGGATTCGGCGGCCCCGGTGCCGGCTACATGACCACGCGCGAAGCCTACAAGCGCAACATGCCGGGCCGCATCATCGGCGTCTCGGTCGACCGTCTGGGCAATCGCGCGCTGCGCATGGCGCTCCAGATGCGCGAACAGCACATCAAACGCGAGCGCGCCACCTCGAACATCTGCACCGCTTCGGCGCTGATGGCCTCGATGGCAGGCTTCTACTGCGTCTACAACGGCCCCGAAGGGGTGCGCCGAGCCGCCGAAACGGCCCACCATGCGGCGCTGACCGTGGCCCGCGCCCTCGAATCCCTCGGCTACAAGCTGGCTGCCAAGGAGTTTTTCGACACGCTCGAAGTCGAGGCCGAAGCCGCCGTGGTGCAGTCGCTGGCCCTGGAGTGCGGCATCAACTTCTACTACCCCTCGGAAGGCACGGTGCGCCTGTCGTTCGACGAAGTGACCGCGCCGGCCGAGATCGAGGAGGTCGTGCGCATCTTCGCGGCGGCCAAAGGCAAGAAAGTCAAGGGTATCAAACCCGTGACGGACTCCTGCATCCCCGCTGCGCTGCGCCGCACGAGCGCCTACCTGCAGGAACCCGTTTTCAACGCCTACCACTCGGAAAGCGCCCTGATGCGCTACATCAAGCGGCTCGAACGGCGCGACATATCGCTGGCCGATTCGATGATTTCGCTGGGGTCGTGCACCATGAAACTCAACGCCGCGGCCCTGATGCAGCCGCTCTCGCTGGCGGGCTTCCAGAACATGCACCCCTTCGCTCCGACCGACCAGGCCGAGGGCTACATGCAGCTCATCGCCGAGCTGGAACACGATCTGGCGACCATCACGGGCTTCGCGGCCTGCTCGCTGCAGCCCAATTCGGGCGCGGCGGGCGAATACTCCGGATTGATGGTGATCCGCGCCTACCACCAGAGCCGTGGCCAGGGCTACCGCAACATCGTGCTGATTCCGGCCTCGGCCCACGGCACCAACCCGGCCTCGGCCGCCATGGCGGGCATGAAGATCGTGACGGTGGCATGCGACGATAAGGGCAACATCGACGTGGCCGACCTCGAAGCCAAGGCCCAGGAGTATTCGTCGGAGCTGTGCGGACTGATGGTCACCTATCCCTCGACGCACGGCGTCTTCGAGAGCCGCATCCGCGAGATCGTGGAGATCGTCCACGATGCGG
>CAYSJF010000148.1:0-2484 GCA_964431265.1 uncultured Alistipes sp.
ATCGGCAAGGTGCCCGACGACGAACCCGAACTGCCGCACGCCATCATCGGCATGAAGCTGGCCGAGAAATACAAGGAGAAGCCCGAAGTATGCAACGCGATCGGCGCCCATCACGACGAAACGGAGATGTCGTCGCTCATCGCGCCGATCATCCAGGTGTGCGACGCCATATCGGGAGCACGCCCCGGTGCACGCCGCGAGGTGGTCGAGAGCTACATCAAGCGTCTGAAAGAGATGGAGGACATCGCTCTGTCGTATCCCGGCGTGGTGAAGACCTACGCCATTCAGGCGGGTCGCGAGCTGCGCGTGATCGTGGGTGCCGACAAGCTGACCGATCAGGAGTCGGAGAGTCTGTCGCACGATATCGCCAAGAAGATTCAGGACGAAATGACCTACCCCGGTCAGGTGAAGATCACCGTGATCCGCGAAACCCGGGCGGTGTCGTACGCAAAATAAGGCTCGAAAATCCCAGTTGCCGAACCCCGGAACTGAAGCTCCTGAATGTCCGGAACGTTTGGGAATTTTGGGATTCCTGGAAATTTTGGAATGGAATTACGGTATCGGGTCGATCGTCCGAGACCGTTTCATCGAAAAATCCGCCTTTATACAAAGGCGGATTTTTCAATTGACCGCTGCCGCGAACATCTGAATATGCCGACGGTTCGACGGGAGCATACGCAGAAAACTGTTTGCTAAAACGTTTTTCGCAAAGGGGATTTTCCTGCTAAAACGTTTTAAATCTCTTTAACCGGGAAATATTGCATGTACTGCACGCGCTGGAAAAGCGAATTGCCCGGATTGCCGTAGTTCATCTTCCCGCGGAAATCGTCGGGCGTCGCGAACTCATGCCGCGCCGCCCACTCGTCGACGAAACGGTCGATCGCAGCGATAGCTTCGTAGCCGTGCATGTGGATCGCCGTGCACACCTGCACCGCCCGCGCACCGCACAGCAATGCCTTGACCGCCGCAGGGCCGTCGTGCACGCCCGTCGAGACGGCCAAATCCAACTCGGGAACGGCCGAGGAGCAGAGCGCCGCCGTGCGCAGCACGTTGCGCAGCTCCGACGGCATGCTGAACGGATCGCTGGAGACGAAGGTCATGCGTTCGATGTCGATGTCGGGTTCGAAAAAGCGGTTGAACATCACCGCGCCCCGGGCACCGCACCGCCACAAGGCGTCGGCCAGCGCCAGAACGTTGGTCAGCTGCAGAGGCAATTTGACCGAAACCGGAATCCCGACCACCTCGACCACCCGCCGCACGACAGCCACATAGTCGCACTCGATCCGCTGCGCCGAGCGGCCCGGGTCGGTGGGTCGGAAAAAGATGTTCAACTCCAGGGCCGAAGCCCCGGCAGCGGCCATCGCTCCGGCATAGTCGATCCACCCCTCGCCGGCCGAAACGCAATTGATGCTGGCGATGACGGGGATGCCGATCTCCCGCCCTGCGGCGATGAGGCCGAGAAATTCGTGCTTGTAGGCATCGCCGAGATAACGTTCGAGGTATTCGCCCGAATCGCCCATCCCCTGCGACCGGAAATCGCAGGCCGCGGCCCGGTGCGACACCTGCTCCTCGAAAATGGATTTCAACACCACGGCACCGGCCCCGTGCGCGGCGCAGCGGGCAATGTTGTCGCGCGTGGCGGTATAGGGCGAACTGGCGACGATGACGGGCGAAGAGAGTTCCAGCCCCAGATAATGCGTTTTCATAACGGAAACATTTTTAAGCCCGATGCGACCCAGCTTGCTCGAATCATGCCGAAACGAAAAAAGTTGCACGGGCATGCCTGTGCCCGGTCGACTGCGATTATTATGCCGGAAACCGAAAAGCGGCAACCCGATGAACAGGTCGCCGCTTCGAATTCGACGGATCTCTATCGCTATACGAACGGGATTTTGACCACTTCGGCCTTGAGCGGTTTTTCGCGGACGATGACGGCGATTTCGGTGCCCGGCGCAGCGAAGTCGGCGGCCACGTAACCCAGACCGAAGCCGACTTTCAGACACGGCGACATGGTTCCCGAGGTGACGTGACCGATCGGCGTGCCGTCGGGCGCGGCCAAGGTGTAGCCATGACGCGGAATACCCCGGTCGATGAGTTTGAAGCCTACCAATTTGCGCGTCACGCCCTCGGCTTTCTGCCGCTCCAGAAGCGGACGGTCGATGAACTCCTTACCCTCGGCGAACTTGGTGATCCACCCCAGGCCGGCTTCGATGGGCGAAGTGCTATCGTCGATGTCGTTGCCGTAGAGGCAGAAGCCCTTTTCCAGACGCAGGGTGTCGCGGGCACCCAGCCCGATGTTCTTCAGGCCGTATTCGGCGCCGGCCTCCCAGAGCGCTTTCCAGAGTTTGTCGGCATCCTCGTTGGCCACATAGATTTCGCAGCCGCCCGACCCGGTATAGCCCGTGATCGAGAGGATCGCATCGCACCCGGCCACGCGCATCTTGCGGAACGTGTAGTACTCCATCGTCTCGACCGGCTCGTCGC
>CAYSJF010000149.1:0-2477 GCA_964431265.1 uncultured Alistipes sp.
AAACACTTACTTCTATATTGATGAGCACACAAAATCAGGGTTTCTTATTGATCCCGGTGCACAACCTGGATTGATCTACGACGTGATTCAACAAAACGGATGGACCATAGAAAAGATTCTCCTCACTCATGGACATTTCGACCACATGGGAGCAGCAGAATTGCTGAGAGAAAGACTTGTCGCTCCTATATACATCTATCCCGAAGATTCACCATATCTTAGGGATCCCTTCCTAAATCTGAGTGGAAATTCAGGAAACCCAATTACAGTGAGCCATTATGAGGAACTATATGATGGAGAAATTATCAGGCTTAAGGCTAATTCAGGGTTCTATCTGAAAGTAATACACACTCCCGGGCATACTCCCGGCTCAGTGACATATTACTCTCCCGAAGAAAACGTGGCTTTTGTAGGAGATCTCCTGTATCAGCATGGCCCGGGATTAACCCACTTTCCCGGCGGAAATCGCAGGGAATTGGAAAACTCAATAATCAACAAAATCCTGACATTGCCAGACAATACAGTCCTTCTCTCAGGCCACTCTTCTCCAATCACCGTGGATCAGGAACGTCAATTACTATTGTGAAAACAGACACCCTTCCTTTGGCAGAGGGTGTTTGTTTTTATTTATTAGTAGCTTTTTTCAAACATTATACTGATAAAATTGTTATAAGATAAACTTTTAACATTAAATTTTATCACCATGAAAAAGCTACTTATGATCATTGCAGTGATTTTAGGGATATTCACTGCTTCTGCAAGAGATAATTATTCCCACAATCCCGCTGATCTTCCTGCGGCAGCTCAGACAATTTTGAAAAACAATTTCAAAGCTGACGTTAGCCATATCAAGATAGAAAAAGATTTTGGAAAAATCAAAGAATACGATGTAATCCTTATTGATGGAACTGAAGTGACTTTTGACAGCCATGGTAACTGGAAGGATATTGAGGTAAGAAAAAACAGTTCGGTACCCTCCAAACTCATACCTCAGAATATCTTAGCTTACGTAAAGTTGAATCAGAAAAATGCAAAGATTACCGGTATAGAAAAAAATAGATCCGGATACGAAGTTGAGCTGTCAAATGGCGTTGAGATAAAATTCAACTCTGAAGGTCAATTTCTAAGATACGACAAATAAGACCTTACAATATCCCGTACTTGATTAAAAGTACGGGATATTTTATCAAAAATAGTTGGTATACGCACAAATATTTTGTAAATTTGCATTGATTACCAATATTTACTCAATAAAATTCGAGCAATGCGAATTATCCACACCGCAGATCTCCATTTCGGACAAAACATATATAATCATTACGATAGACTTGATGAACATCTTCATTTCTTCAATCAGCTAAAGAAATGGATTGAACTTTATTCTCCGGATGCTTTTATAATTAGCGGTGACATATATCATGTAGCTCAACCCTCTGCTGCAGTATGGAGTGCCTTCAATTCTAAAATTGTGGAATTGCATAATGAATTTCCGGATATGGCCATAATCATCATTGCTGGCAATCATGATTCTGCATCTCGTATTGAATCCCACAGTAAGGTTTGGGAACTTGGAAAAATAACGGTTGTAGGCGCTCCCCCTCCGCTCCTTACCGCTGACAGTAAAGATTGGGAAGATAGATATATAGTCAGCTTACCTTCGGGATATATCATTGCCATTCCATATATGTCGGGAGATCGAAACGACACTATGATCCATTTGCAAGAATATGTAGAGTCTTTAAACACCCAACATCTCCCCGTAGTGATGACAGGGCATCTCACAGCCGTCGGTAGCGATATAGAAGGTCATGATGAAGAAATAGGAAATATCAAATCAGTCGACATCGATCGGTTGGGCTCATCATATGATTATCTTGCACTTGGACATATCCATAAGCCCCAGACTCTTGGCTACCCACTCATTCATGACTATGAGCCGCATGCTTATTCTGCGCCGGTGGCTCGCTACTCAGGTAGCGTACTCCATGTGAGCGAAGACGAAAAATATCCACATTCCGTAAGTCTTGTTGATATCGACAAGCACGGAGGAGAAGTCATCATACGGCAATTGAAAATAGATCAACTCCGGCATTTCAAAACTCTTCCAGACGAGCAAGTAGATCCTTTTTCTTCGGGGAAAGAAGCTATCTCTTATCTAAAGAAATTTATTAAAAGCAACAACCACATTTATTTCAGATTCAGATTCTTAACAAATTCTGACATACCGGCAGATTTCAATTCCTCAGTCTATAGTCTCATCGACGAGAGTGGTAGAGACATCAGATATAATCCACGTATGATTTTTGTATCTCCTCACGAGGAGGATCAAGAAAATAATAGAGACTTCGCTCCAAAGTTGGACGTGGAAGAAATAAAACAGATGACCAATCCTCTTGAATTTGTAAGAAAAACTGCAGGAGCGTATCCCGGACTGACTGAAGATGATCTCGACATACTCTTTGGTGAGGTTGAAAAAG
>CAYSJF010000150.1:0-2468 GCA_964431265.1 uncultured Alistipes sp.
CCGAGTTGATCGGCGACGACTACATCCTGCATGTCAACCCCACGGGCAAGTTCGTCATCGGCGGCCCCCACGGAGACACGGGACTCACGGGCCGCAAGATCATCGTCGACACCTACGGCGGTCGCGGTGCGCACGGCGGCGGCGCTTTCTCGGGCAAGGACTCGTCCAAGGTCGACCGTTCGGCCGCCTATGCCGCGCGGCATATCGCCAAGAATCTGGTCGCCGCAGGCGTCGCCGACGAGGTGCTGGTGGAACTTTCCTATGCGATCGGCATCGCCGAGCCGCTCTCGATCTATGTCGATACCTATCGTTCGCCCCGTCCCGAGGCGCTGAAAGGGGTGACCGACGGCGAGATCGCCCGCCGCATCGGCAAGCTCTTCGACCTGCGGCCTGCGGCGATCGTCAAGCGGTTCGGGCTGAAGAACCCCATTTTCGAAGCCACGGCTTCCTACGGCCATTTCGGCAACCGCCCCTATAAAAAGGTGGAGAAAGTCTGGGAGAACGGCCGCGAGACGGAGCGCGAAATCGAGTTCTTCGGGTGGGAGAAGCTCGACGCCGTAGATGCTATCCGCCGGGAGTTCGGCCTTTGATCGGATCGGTTTCGCGAATAGTCGACGGTCGCCGAGGCTGTCGGCTATTCGTTTTCGGTGTGCATATACTATTTTCCGTCTTTCGTCCGTTTGTCCTGCAAATCGAGTAAAAGCCTATGATGAAAATCGCCTACGAATCATTTATTATTTAACATTCGATTATGAAAAAGGCATTTTTGTTTTGCGGTATCGTCGCGCTTTCGGCCGCTGTCGGCGGTGCGACGGCTTGGAGCGTAGTGCATGCGGGCGGCGCCTCGCGGGTGGAATATGTCGAGCGGCAGGTCGAGCGCACTCCTGCGCCGGGCACACAGTTCGCCTCGTACGACGCCGGGCTGTATCCCGATTTGACCTATGCCGCTGAAAACGCGGTGAAGGCCGTCGTCAACATCGAGGCCGTGCAGCAGGTCGAGGTGCCCCAGCGCGGGCAGTACGGCAGCGATCCGTTCCTCGAATTCTTCGGCATTCCTCAGGACAACCGGCGCGGAGGCGGCGAGCCTCGTTACCAGGAGCGTCGCGCAGGCGGTTCGGGCGTCATCATTTCGACCGACGGGTATGTCGTCACCAACAACCATGTGGTCGACGGCGCTACCAAGCTGCGCGTGAAGCTCAACGACGGCCGTGCGTTCGATGCCCGGCTCGTGGGCAAGGACTCGGCCACCGACATCGCGTTGCTGAAGGTCGAGGCGGAGGAGCTGCCCACGCTGGCTTTCGGATCGTCCGATGCCTTGCGGTTGGGCGAATGGGTGCTGGCCATCGGTTCGCCGTTCGATCTGCAGTCGACCATCACGGCCGGCATCGTCAGCGCCAAGGCGCGTAATCTGGGCGCCATTCCCAACGACTTCTCGATCGAGTCGTTCATCCAGACCGACGCTGCGGTCAACCCCGGCAATTCGGGCGGCGCTTTGGTCAATACCCAGGGCGAGTTGGTGGGCATCAATACGCTCATCAAGTCGCAGACGGGCAGTTATGTAGGCTATTCGTTCGCCGTGCCCGAAGCCATCGTGCGCAAAGTGGTGGTCGACCTCAAGGAGTACGGTCTGGTGCAGCGTGCCCTGCTGGGCGTGACGTTCCGGCCCGTCGACCAGGATTTCATCGATAGTGCCGAGGGCAAGCAATTGGGTGTCGCTGAAATCGGCGGCGTCTACGTAGCCGGAGTCGCCGAGGGCGGCGCCGCGTCCGAGGCCGGCATCCGCAAGGGCGACATCATTCTCGACATCGACGGCGTGCAGCTCGGTTCGTCGGCTACGCTCCAGGAGCAGATCGCCCGGCGTCGGCCCAACGACAAAGTGGCTCTGTCGGTAAAAAGAGACGGCAAAGTGAAACATTTCGAGGTCGTTTTGCGTAATAAGGCAGACAAACCCGAACTCCTGACCCGCGAGGACGTCGATGTCGTCGAGGCGTTGGGCGGCCAGCTGCAGGATGCGGGCGAAAAGCTCTGCCGGAAGCTGGAGATCCGGGGCGGCGTGCAGGTCGCGAGCGTCAAGGCGGGCGGTATTCTGGCCCGGGCGCGCGTGAAGCAGGGATTCGTCATCACGCACATCAACGACCAGGCGGTTCGGTCGCTCGCCGACATGCGGCGTCTGACTCGCCGGGTGAAGTCGATCGACGGCGTATATCCCGACGGCCGCGCCGCCAGCTACGTGCTGGTCGAGTAGCCGCAGCGGGGCGGGAAACCGGGGGCCTGGGGAGCCGTGCTGTGGCCCGCGCCCCGTTCCATCCCCGACAGGCCGGGCGAATCGTAAGCGAGAAGAAACAAAAAGAGGATAAATTTATGCGTCAGTTAAAGATCACGAAATCCATCACCAACCGTGAGAGTGCCTCGCTGGACAAGTATCTGCAGGAGATCGGCAAGGAGGAGCTCATCACGGTCGAGGAGGA
>CAYSJF010000151.1:0-2410 GCA_964431265.1 uncultured Alistipes sp.
CCCCATACTATTTGAGGCAAAATCACTTTGGTTTGAATGCCGGAGCAATATATTCAAGAACCGTCGATAGCAATACACCTAAAGGGAAAAGCGCGAACCATCGCCAAACCGAGGCATTGTGGCGAAATCATTTCGGATTAACCGATACGCCCATTGAGAGGCTTGAGCGATTCTTGGTAGATGACGCTGGTTGGCAGGAATCGTTGGAGCATTCAGAGGGCCTCAAAGAATTCTACGTTCAGCACCCTGAGTACACCATTGAGCACGTTAGCGATGACTCCCTCGATGGATACGAGTACTACCACTTTGAGCAAACCGACAGCAGCCCTCATTGGTATGAGATCTTTATTAGATACCATCAGACCGTGATCGCAGGAGTGCAGGGCGTCGCCCTGGACGGAGGCCGATACTTCACATCTGTTCCTGATCGAGCTTTCATTAGGACGCCATCGCATGATGGGTGGTCGTTGAATAAACTTGCATATTCATATTGCTACTTCGTGGAAGGTTCTCTGAATCATCTCGTGCATAAGCATTTCTATAGGGAAGGCACTGGAGATGAAAGAATCGCGCATGACCGCTTTCTCAGCACTGTAGTCATTTATGAAGATGAGCACGAGAGAGAGGCCATTGAGAGCTGGATACAAGATAACCCATTAGACTTTGAAAAACGATTGGAAGCTATCACTCCGTTTGTCTATATTCCTGAGGAACATACTGAGACTGCGCGTAAGAGCTATATAGATAGCCTGAAAATGGTCAGGTTTATTCAGGACGAGTTAGAGAAACGAAGAGGAACACCATATTCGTCAAAGCTGATGATAGAAGAAGACAAGCGGTCAGACGAATAGCCTGACCGCGTGTGTTTAGCGACATATCACTCCCAGTGGCCGCCGACAACCTTCGTCTCGTAATGCCCCTCAGCTGGATGATTGACGGTGTTGTAGCCGGAAACGGTCTTCCTCACTTCGCTATGATGCCCAGATCCCTCTCCGGCCATCATGTGCGCCTCTGCGTGTGCGGAAGTGTTGCCGGTAATGTCTTGGCCACAGACGTTGCAGATGGATACTTCCTTGCTTGAGTAGACAGGCACCTGTTCGGTCCAGGCGGCGCGGTCTTCAACCCAAACTTGTTGCGTGTCTTCGACCCAGCGCTTCGAGGGTGCAGAGGCGGAGTTGCCGCTGCTACCGGTGGAAGACGTTGCCTTCTCACTTGTTCCGTTGGATCGTGCTGTGTTTTGACTTGTTGCTGAAGGCTGGATTTCGGAAGCGCCGGAACTCTCGATCTGATTCTCATCTGTAGGAGCGTCGGTTTCGGTCTCGGTTTCGTGCAGCGTAACTTCCTCGACGGCGGTCAGCAAGGGTTCATCTGAGTATTCTTCCAATTCCCCAGCAATGACAGTTGTGTTGGTGGGCGCAATGCCGTTGCCCGTATCAGCAGTGCAGCTCACGACAAGCAGCGATACTCCGATCGCAGCTATCAAAGCGATTGCGACGATGTTGGCGACCTTCTTCTTGTTGATAATCGTGCTCTTCATGGTTTATCTCCTAAATCTCCTCGTCACTTGCTTCCTCATAAAAGCCGGACAGCCAGTCCTCTTCCTCATCCTCTTCTTCATTCACCTGCTCAAAGCCCGGTGCCGTGCGCTCGCGAACCTCGTCGATTGCCCGCTTGCTCAAGCCGCACATTCTGGCTACCGCATCGCCGTCAGCTGCGGTTTCGGGAAAGGCCCTGCAGAGTGCGTCGAAAAGCAAGACGAACCTTTGCGCTGCGCTCCTTCCTCCTGCAGATGGGAGCCACAGCTCGCACATCTGCTCGAATCGCACCATATCTGCGAGTTCACCCGCGATTTTCATCAGCACGATCTGGCCGTCGATAGAAAGAGACTCGATAGCAGAAAGCTCACCGGCCTCAGCTAAAAGGAACCGCCAGCCTCGCTTGCGCCTTGCTGTTGGCGTCTCGCCCTCCTTAGCTGTATTGGCGAAGCTCTCACCAACCTCGTACATATGGGCTATGAGCCATAGACCTGTGTTGCCAAGCTCATCCACTCGCACCTCGAAGTTGGTGAGCATGTTCGCTCCCTCGAACGGCTCAGCTTTCGTGAACGTGGATGTGTCGAATATGTCCAAGCGGTTGCTTTCATATCGAATCTGAACCTTCATCGCTGGCTCCTATCAGCTGCAGCTTCTCGTTGTGTCTCTTGCTGCCGTGTTTGCTGTGCTTCAACTGGCTGGCTCTGTGAATGCGATGCGTGATGGTTCGTGTGCTGTCGTTCTTTTCGTGATGGCTTGCTCTGCATGCATATGCGGGTTGGCATCAGCTCGTGAGCGGCCATGTATTCCTTCGCAGTCTCCAATCCATCTATCTCTGTTGCGAGTCTTACCGCCCTTTTCTAGCTTGCTGAGACAAG
>CAYSJF010000152.1:0-2295 GCA_964431265.1 uncultured Alistipes sp.
GCACGAAAGCGATCTGCTCGATGATGTGGCCCGAAGCGTGGGGCTCGATCGAGGGCGACTCGACGTTGAGGGCCTCCATCGCGCGGTGGTAGCGCTCCGTATAGTAGTGCGCCACCTCCATCGGTTCGAGCTGCTCCAGCCGCGCTTTCTTGGCGATCTTGTCCTCGCCCTCGTCGGCGTCGTGCTCCAGGTGGCCGACGTCGGTAATGTTGCGCACGTAGCGGACCTTGTATCCTGCGGCCTTGAGGTAGCGGAACAGGAGGTCGAACGTTACGGCCGGCCGGGCGTGGCCCAGGTGGGGATCGCCGTAAACCGTGGGGCCGCAGACGTAGAGACCGACGCGGCCCGGCACCAGCGGCTCGAACGCCTCCTTGCGCCGCGAGAGCGTATTGTAAAGCGACAGTTTCGATTCCATAAACTTCGAAAAATTTACGCAAAAATAACAAAAATCCGCCAATTTACCGCCTTTCTGCCGGAAACAATCGCGAACGGGCCCGCCCGTGCGCAAAATAAACCCGGGCGTTCATGCGGCTTTTCGCCGCCAAATGATTACTTTTGCGCCGGGAAACGAAACAAACGGAATCGACCGATATGATGCTTTTCAAACGCTGGAACAACCTCATCGGCTGGGCGGTCTTCGCCGTGGCGGCCGTCGTCTACCTCCTCACGATGGAACCCGTGTCGAGCCTGTGGGACTGCTCGGAGTTCATCGCCACGAGCTACAAGCTCGAAGTGGGCCACCCGCCCGGAGCGCCGCTTTTCATGATGCTGGCACGTCTGGCCACGCTTTTCGCACTGGGGAATCCCGACTATGTGGGCATCGCCGTCAACGCCATGAACTCCATAGCCAGCGCGTTCTGCATCCTGTTCCTCTTCTGGACGATCACCCACCTGGCCCGGCGGCTCGTCACGCGCGGCGGCCGCGAAATGTCGAAAGCCGACATGTGGGCCGTGCTGGGCGCCGGCGCAGTCGGGGCACTGGCCTATACGTTCACCGACACCTTCTGGTTTTCGGCTATCGAGGGCGAGGTCTACGCCCTTTCGTCGATGTTCACGGCGTTAGTGGTGTGGCTCATGCTCAAATGGGAGGAGCAGGCCGACCAGCCCCACGCCTCGCGCTGGATCGTGCTGATCGCCTACCTCATGGGCCTTTCGATCGGCGTGCACATCCTCAACCTGCTGACCATCCCCGCGCTGGTCTTCGTCTACTACTTCCGCACCGTCGAGCGCCCCACGCTCAAGGGCATGGTCTACGCCACGCTCGTCGCCGGAGCCATTCTGCTGGTGGTCAACGGCATCATCATCCCCTACACGGTCTACGCCGGCGCCATGGTCGACCTCTTTTTCGTCAACACGCTGGGGCTGCCCGTCAACTCGGGCATGGTGCTCTTCGCACTGGCGCTCATCGGGGGTCTCGGATGGACTTCGTGGGAGACCCACAAACGCGGCAAGGCAGTGTGGAACATCATTCTGCTCTCTGTCACCATGATTTTGGTCGGATTCTCCTCCTATGCCTCGGTCACCATTCGCGCCGCGGCCAATCCGCCCATGAACTCCAACAAGCCCGACAACCCCCACGCCCTGCTCGCGGTGCTCAATCGCGACCAGTACGGCGCCCGGCCGCTGCTCTACGGCGCCTATTACTCGGCACCCCCGTCGAGCTACCGCGAGAAGCACTTCTACTACCTCGACGAGGACGGCAAGTACAAGCCGACCAGCGTCATCACGGGCTACGACCACGCCCCCGAGTTCAAGCACCTTTTCCCCCGCATGTGGGACTACCGCAAGGGCGAGCAGGACTACAAGCAATGGGCCGCCTACCGCACCCGGATCGAGACGCTGCGCGACGACAACGGACAGATCCTGCGCGACGAGCAGGGCCGCCCCATGCGCGGCGAAGTGCTCGACTTCGGGCGCAAACACCTCTACGACGACGGCTACGAGATGCGCAGCGTGGTGGAACCCACGTTCCTGGAGAACCTCAACTACTTCTTCAACTACCAGCTCTCCTACATGTACTGGCGCTACTTCCTGTGGAACTTCGTGGGGCGCCAGAGCGACATCCAGCCCACCTCGACCACCATCACCGACGGCAACTGGCTGTCGGGCATCCGCTGGATCGACGAAAAGTTCGTCGGCCCGCAGGACGGGCTGCCGCGCGAGATCGCCGACAACCGCGGCCGCAACACCTACTATTTCCTGCCGTTCCTGCTCGGTCTGATCGGCCTGTTGTACCAGCTCAACCGCGACCAGCGCAACTTCTCGATCGTCATGTGGCTCTTCATCATGACGGGC
>CAYSJF010000153.1:0-2278 GCA_964431265.1 uncultured Alistipes sp.
AGGGCGAGGGGGTCATCAAGGTCTCGATGCAGTTCATGGCCGACGTCGAACTGGTCTGCGAAGCATGCGGCGGGCGCCGCTTCCGCGACGAAGTGCTGGAAGCGAAATACCGCGGCAAGGCGATTTGCGACGTACTGGAAATGACGGTCGACGAAGCGATCGCCTTCTTCGGCGAGGATGAGAAGAACGCCACATGCCGCCGCATCGTCGAACGGCTGCAGCCGCTGCAGGACGTGGGGCTGGGCTACATCAAACTGGGACAATCCTCCTCGACGCTTTCAGGCGGCGAGAGCCAGCGCGTGAAACTGGCTTCGTTCCTGACCAAGGATCAGACGGGCGGCGGGGTGATGTTCATCTTCGACGAACCGACCACGGGACTCCATTTCCACGACATTTCGAAGCTCCTGGCGGCATTCGACGCCCTGATCGGACGCGGCCACACCATCGTGGTGGTCGAGCACAACATGGACATCATCAAGTGCGCCGACCGGGTGATCGACCTCGGGCCGGAAGCGGGCAGCGCGGGCGGCCGGGTGGTGTTCGAGGGCACGCCCCGCGAACTGGAACAGTGCGCCGCGAGCTACACGGGGCGATTCCTGCAACTACGCACCAAGCTCTGAATCATGGAGTTCTACACCTATACGCTTCCCAACGGCATTCGCGGCATCCACCGCCAGGTGCGCGGCTCGGTGGCGCATTGCGCGCTGGTCATCGGCGCCGGCAGCCGCGACGAACGGCCCGGCCAATACGGACTGGCCCACCTGACGGAACACGCCTTTTTCAAGGGCACCGAGCGACGCCGCGCCTGGCAGATCAACTGCCGGCTGGAGAACCTCGGCGGCGAACTGAACGCATTCACCACCAAGGAGGAGACGACCGTGCACGCCACGACGCTGCGCGGCGACTTCGCCAAGGCGGCCGAACTCATCGCCGACATCGTGTTCCGCTCGACCTTTCCCGAGCGCGAAATCGACCGCGAGAAAGAGGTAATCGTCGACGAGATCAACACCTACAAGGACTCGCCGGCCGATATGATCTACGACACGTTCGAGGAGATGATTTTCGCCGGTTCGGAGCTGGGACACAACATTTTGGGCAGCAAATCGACCTTGATGCGCTACGACGGCGAGGCGATCCGCTCGTTCACGCGGAGCACCCACACGACCGACCGCATGGTCTTCTCGACGATCGGCAACTTCTCGGCCCGAACGGCCGAAGCCGTGGCCCTGCGCTACTTCGGCGACCACCCGGCCACGACGCGCAGCTTCAGGAGGACAGCGCCCGACGCGGTAGCGTCGTTCGAAAAAACCTTGCATAAGCGCACCCATCAAACCCACTGCATCATGGGCAACCGCGCCTGCGGCCTCGAAGACCCCGATCGGCTGCCGCTGTCCCTGCTGGTGAACATACTGGGCGGCCCCTCGGCCAACTCGCTGCTGAACATGGAGATACGCGAGAAGCACGGTCTCTCGTACAACATCGAAGCCACCTACACGCCCTATTGCGACAGCGGGTTGGTAGCGATCTACTTCAGCTCGGAGCATGCCAACGAAGCGCAGTGTCTCGAAATTATAGAAAAGCAGCTGCGGCGACTGCGCACCGAACCGATCTCGCCGCGGCGGCTTTCGATGGCCAAAAAGCAGTTCATCGCCCAGCTGGCCATTTCGAGCGAGAGCAACGAGAGCTACATGCTCGGCGCGGGCAAGAGCCTGCTGGCCCACGCCGAAGTGGACACGATGGAGCAGGTCTACGCCAAAATCCGCGCCCTGACGGCTGCGCAGCTGACCGAAGCGGCCGAAAAAGCATTCACCGACATATCGCAATTGATATACAGATAATCAAAAGGGATAGATGGACGCTCTGGAACGCTATATCCGCGAACACACCGAACCCGAGGCGGAGTTGCTGCAGCAGCTCGACCGCGAAACGCACCAGCGGACGATCGCACCGCGCATGCTGTCGGGGCACGTGCAGGGGCAATTGTTGCAGATGCTGGTGCACATGCTGCGGCCGCAACGGGTGCTGGAAATCGGCACTTTCACGGGCTACTCGGCCCTCGCGATGGCGGCAGGACTGGAAGAGGGGGCGCAGCTGGACACGATCGAGGTGGACGACGAGCTGGAAGAGCTGGCACAGAGCTATTTCGACCGCTCGCCCCATGGCTCGAAAGTCCGGCTCCACATCGGCTCGGCGCTCGACATAGCGCCGACATTGGGGGCAGAATTCGACCTCGTATTCATCGACGGCGACAAGCGCGAATATCCGGCCTACTACCGCA
>CAYSJF010000154.1:0-2254 GCA_964431265.1 uncultured Alistipes sp.
TCCGAAAAGCTCCGTCTCCGACCGATCTTACCTGTCCTGTGGCGTTTTTCAAAACAGAACAGAAATAGAAAGCGCTATCTCCGACCGACACTCCGTTTCGGGAAAACACGATGTCGGTCAATGCCCCGCAGTCGTAAAACGCTTGTTTTTCGATTGTCGTCATGCCCTCTGCCAGCATGGTTACGCGGGTCAGTGCGAAACAGCGGGAAAAAGCTGCTTCCCCGATGGTTGTTACGTTTTCCGGGATCGTTATTTCGGTCAGTGCGTGACAGTCGAAAAATGTGCACAGTGCGATCGTCGTGATGTTTTTCGGAAGTTGTACGCGGGACAAATTACTGCAGTCCTGAAAGGCGCCGGCTTCGATGCTCGTAACACTTTCCGGAAACACGATGTCCGTCAGGTTGCTGCAGTACCAAAAGGCACTTTCTCCGATTGCAGACACCCCTTCTTCCAGCGTTACGGTCGTCAGATTGCTACAGTTGGAAAAACACTCTTTCCCGATCGTACGGACGCTTCCCGGAATCGTTATGTCGGTCAATCCGGTGCACCTATTGAATGCGTAGTCTCCGATCGAAGTTACGCTTTCCGGAATCGTTATGGCGGTCAATTCGCTGTAACCCTTGAACATGTTGTCCCAGATGGCTGTCGTGCCTTCAGCGAGGGTTATGTGCAGCCGGTTACAGCCGGAGAATGCGTAATTCCCGATCGATGTTATGCTGGCAGGGAGCGTAAGATCGGTCAGTGCCGTGCAGCCTGAAAAGGCAAATTCTTCGATTGTCGTTACTCCTTCCGGAATCGTGATGTCGGCCAATTTGCTGCATTTGGAGAAAGCAAAAGATTCGATTGTCGTCAATGTCGCGGGTAGTTTGATCGAGACCAGCGAAACGTTGTCGCGGAAAGAGTGCGACGGCAGAACCTCCATGTGTACCTGTTCCAAATCCAGTTCGGCAAGAGCCGACAAGGAATTCAAGGTGCGTAAATCGTCCTGATTCAGATAGCCGGAGATAGTCAGACGCTTGATTCCCCTATAGCCGACCAAATATTGGCTCAACGTGCCGGGTTGTGCGACTTCGATCGTATGTTCTTCGATGGCAGGATTGATTCGGAGCGTGATTTTGGCCGTAGCGGATTCCAATGCCGATTTATCCTCTACCTTGACGGACAGCGTGTGCCAGTATTGCGTGGGATTTCGTGCCGATATTTCGATCGAGCCGTTTCTGTCGTTGGACGGTATGACTTTCACATCATATGCGTACGCTTCTTGGGAATAATGGTCTTTCACGCTGGTTGAAACGACTGTATTCGGGGAACAGCCTGCGATGGCATAGTGGATCGTTTGGGTCTCGGTGGGGAAAAAGAGCAATTCGTTTTCCGCATCGAGCGTAAGGGTCAGTCCTCCTGACTTGAAAAAGGAGAGCGTCGTTTCTCCGTCGGCCAATCGGATGTCCCATGTCTCGGGTCGTTCGGTTATTTCCTCCACGATCGAATAGGAGCCGTCTGGTTTCGTCTTCGGAGCTTCTTCTATCGGTACATATTTTTCCGGGTTCAGCAGCCAATGATCCCAATTGTAGTAGACATACCAATAGCCGTCTTTGATGGTTAAGGAGGGTTTGCTGCCTCCGATTCCGTCGACGGGAGCATCATCGGTTGCCGGATCGAGAAGCAGTTCGCCGTTCAGTGTATAATAATAGGTATCGTCGACTTTGCGTATGCCGAATTGCGGAACGAGTGCTTTTTGTTCCGGATCGTTCTTTCGGGGTTTTATTATGGTGCCTCTGTTTCCATAGATACGATAGACCGGCATGCCGTCTTCGTCCTCTTGCCTCTCTCCGAAGACGCGTACATGCAGATTCGTCCATTCGAGCAAATATTGCAATATGGGGAGTTGTTCGACATTGAAATTCCAGGAGAATTCACCCCATTGCTGCATATCCTCCCACCACGGTTTGTCTTCCGGGTCTTCGCCCGGATTGTCAGGGTCGTCCGGATTTTCGGGGTCTTCTCCCGGATCGTCCGGATTTTCAGGCTCGTCGGGGTTCTCCGGGTCTTCGCCGGGATCGTCGGGCTTTCCCGGTTCGCCGGGTTCTTCTTGTTTCGGGTCGTCGTTGATGCCCTCCGCATCCGGGCTGCACGCCGCGAAAAGCGCCGCGGCAGCCAGCAAAAACATGAGTTTCTTCATGATGCTTGCATTCGGTCGCTGCTCCGATCCCTGCGGCAGCCGTTCGCTCAAAAAGAAAGTGTGGGATCGTTTGTC
>CAYSJF010000155.1:0-2246 GCA_964431265.1 uncultured Alistipes sp.
CCTCCTTGTGTCAGAAGATACACCACATCCTTCCACGACGCCATATCTACGACTTTGTTCGATAAGTCGAGCACGCCCTTCCCCACCATTATACGATGCGATTTTCCGTCGGGAGTAAACGCAATGATTCCCTCGTCGCCTCCGACAAGAGAAAGTTTATCAGGAATCCATAGAGCGCTGGTAGCCGGGAAAATAGCTCCATCAAGAAGGCGACTGATGGAATATCCTTCGTTGGATGTCTCGATTCGGAACAACCCGGCTGATGTAGCAGCGATCAAGCCACGTCCCTGGGCAGGAGCCAAAGCCTTTACAACCAGTTCTCCTGTATCGGGGGCCGGAAGATCTATCTTCGCGCTATGCTCTCCGTCAAAACGTATAAGTCCATGATCTGTTGCAAACCATATGAATCCATCCCCCGTGCGTGTAATGTCGTAGGTTGTGAATCCGTTTGATTCCATCCCTGCGGCATGCGGAACTCGCTGATATAGCCGTCCCTCCGGATATGCAGGTAATGCCGTCAGCATTACTGACAGCATTACCAACATCAAATATCTTATATATTCAACTCTCGCCATAAGTGGGAGTTTTAATGTCCGTCTCCAATGTTAGTGTAATACTACTTTCTCAACGGAGTAATAGTTGTTAATATTGCCGAATTCGGATTATTCCCGTCAAGTTCGCGCAGACGGTTTAGCGCTTCAATATAATAATAGTCGGCATATATTATGGAATAATCTATCTCACTGCCCGCAGGATGATGCCCCGTGGAGTGAAGGAGAAATGAATTGTTCTTATCCCCGGACTGATACTGATCACTGCTAAGAGAGGAAAGCATCGCAAGGGCTTCTTCTTTATAATGATTGCATTTCTCCTCTTCTACATAGCCGCTTAGTTCAAGGAGAGCTGAAGCCACTACGCAAGCTGCCGAGGCATCCCGAGGAGTCTCCGGAATATCAGGATCGTTGAAATCCCAATACGGGATTCTGTCTTCCGGCAGACGATCAAGATAAACGTCTGTCACCTTCTGGGCAAAGTCGAGAAACTTTGGATCTTTAGTCTCCCTATACACCATAGTATAGCCATAAATCGCCCAAGCCTGGCCTCTCGCCCACATCGAGTCGTCATCATAACCCTGATGCGTGCATCCTCTCAGAAATTCTCCTGTCTCCGGATCATATACGGCCACATGATAGGATGTATAGTCGGGACGGAAATGATGCTCCATGGTGGTTTCCGCATGCTTCACAGCAATGTCGTGCAGATATGGATTTCCGCCATGATTTGCAGCCCAGAAAAGCATCTCAAGATTTATCATGTTGTCCATGATGGTGTTATGCCCACCGAGCATCTCAACGTTGCGAGGCCACGATAGTATCGTGCCCACTGCAGGATTGTAAAGCGTGGCAAGGGAGTCAGCGGCTGCGAGTATCACCTGCCTGTAGTCGTCGCGCCCGGTCAGTCGATAGCCATTGCCATAACTGCAATGAATCAAAAAACCCAAATCATGGTCAAATACCGGAGCATCTACCACTGTCTTCAAAGATCTGGTAAAACGGTCGGCCTCAGCAAGCACTGCTGTGTCGCCGGTTGCTTCGTAGTCATACCACAGCACTCCCGGCCAAAAACCGCTGCACCATTCCTCTGCGCATGTAGGACGGCATTCCCAGTTATGAGCTTCCGGAGCCACATTGCGCGGCATCATGGTGTGATCAATTTCACCCTTCCCTGATTCTTTCAGCTCAGCCAATGTCGAGAGCACATGACTGTGACAATAGTTGAGCTGCGACGTCGTATTGATGTCTGAAATCCCACTGTGTGAACCGCAGGCCCCCATAAGGAGAGCCAGCGAAGTGAGACACACCAATCTCTTTAATGGTCTTATTATAGGATTCATTTGTATTTCTTATATTTTTTAATTTCTTTCTTATCAATTGGAGTCAGACGCACAGCAGCGCCCCCCTTGGGTTGCAAATCAAATTTGAGCGTTGTTGTAGGAGTTACTACATATCGTTCGCATCTCACTTTCGTAGCGGTATCCATTTTCGGATCATCGGTGTAGACCTGAGCAAGCCATGTAGTTCCCGCCGGAAGAAAATCGAGTGATATTTCTTCCCGGCGCGCGTCATTGTTTGTCATGGCGGCAAGAAACCATGTGTCTCCTTTTCTTCTTGCCATTACGATATCGCGTCCGGGATATCCGGAAAGCACCTTGGTGTCGTCGAATGTTGTCTCGAGATTCTCAAACC
>CAYSJF010000156.1:0-2234 GCA_964431265.1 uncultured Alistipes sp.
AAGATACGAATAAGCCCCATGCAAAACTGAATTGCTTGCATTTCGTTGAGGCCGGAGTTTTTAAAACAGAGTTAAAGATACGAAGTGACGAACATAAGGTTGCTTGCCTTTTGCCGAGACTGAATATCTTCGGCGGGGGCGATGTGCGAAACATCCGCGCGATTTCTTTGCAAATGTTTTATTTTTTCGTAACTTTGCGCACTATTTGTGCTCAAATGGATGTAACGAAAGGATATTCCATTGCTTACAAAGGGCTGAAAAACGGCGTTCATGAGTTCGATTTCGAGGTCGGCGATGCTTTGTTTGAGGCTTTCGGCAGCACGGAAATCAAGAGCGGGAGTTGCCGGGCGCAGGTCTCTCTGACAAAGGCCGAGACACAGCTCATCGCCGACGTCGACATCCGGGGCGCAGTGGTCGTGGCCTGCGACCGTTGTCTGGAGGATTGCCGCGTGCCCGTCGAGTTCGAGGGGCGTTTGTTGGTGAAGTTCTCCGACGAGGTGCGCGAGTACGACGGCGAGGTGCTGTGGCTGCAGCCCGGGGAGGATGAAGTCGACTTGGCGCAGTATATCTACGAGAGCATCGTGCTGTCGCTGCCTTACCAGCGCGTGCATCCCGAGGGCGAATGCGACCCCGAGATGTTGCGGCGTTTTCGGATCGTTTCGGGCGAGGAGTTCGCCGCGATCGAGGCCAGCGCCGGGCAGGAATCCGGCAATGCAGACGGTAAAAAGGCCGACAACACCGCCTGGGAGAAGCTCGCGGCGCTCAAGGAGCGCATGGAGCGCGACGACACCGGGCCGAAAGGGAAATAACGGAACCAACCCGTGCGGCCGATCGCGGAGGTCGGGCCGAGGGCGGAGAATAACGAATTTGTTGAACTTATAATTTATATTGTAACATGGCACATCCTAAACACAAAGTCTCGTCGACGCGACGCGACAAGAGAAGAACCCATTACAAGGCTGCGGTTCCGACGGTCGTCACCTGCTCGAACTGCGGCGCTGCGACCCTCTACCACCGGGTATGTCCCGAGTGCGGGTTCTATCGCGGCAAGTTGGCGATCGAGAAGAAAGCTGCCGAATAGTCGGGCGGCAGGAGGAGCGCATCCGCGAGGAGCGGCTCTTTCCCGATTCATAGCTACAGGTCGTGCTTCGTCGTGTGCGGGTGTCCGGGCCGGAGGTTCGGTGCGTCGGGCAGTTCCGCGGTTGGCGGGCGACGGGGGCGGCGACACAAACTTAAAGGTACGAGTATGTTGAAGATTGGTGTAGACGCCATGGGCGGCGATTTCGCTCCCGAAGCTGCGGTCAAGGGCGCCGTCATGGCCCTCGATGCCGTCGGTGCCGAAAGCCGGATCGTGCTTTTCGGCGATCGCGAACGGATCCTCGCGGTGCTCGCGGCGGAGGGGTGCTCCCCCGAGCGGTTCGACATCGTGGCGACCACGGAAGTGATCGAGATGGGCGACCATCCGGCCAAGGCGTTCCAGGTCAAGGCCGATTCGAGCATCGCGGTAGGCTTCGGTCATCTGGCCAAGGGAGCTGTCGACGGATTCGCGTCGGCGGGTTCGACCGGCGCCATGATGGTGGGGTCGATGTATGCCGTGAAGCCCATCGAGGGCGTGATCCGGCCTACGATTTCCTCGTTGGTACCGACCGCCGCAGGGCGTCAGGC
The DNA here is from genome assembly GCA_964431265.1 of uncultured Alistipes sp. GTDB lineage: Bacteria > Bacteroidota > Bacteroidia > Bacteroidales > Rikenellaceae > Alistipes. Next base: position 1,666 of record CAYSJF010000156.1, read on the forward strand.
GCTGCTGCTGGATGTCGGGCTGAACGTCGACTGCAAGCCCGAGGTACTGGCGCAGTACGGGTTGATCGGGTCGATCTTCGCCGAGTCGGTGCTGGGCATCGCCGCACCGCGCGTCGCCATACTCAACATCGGCGAGGAGGAGACCAAAGGCAACGCCCAGGTCAAGGCGGCGCACGAGATGCTGCGCGCCGAGAGCCGCATCAATTTCGTGGGCAACGTCGAAGGGTCGCACATCTTCTCGGGCCAGGTGGCCGACGTGATCGTCTGCGACGGTTTCGTGGGCAACACGGCGCTCAAGATGGCCGAGGGACTCTACCGCATCAACAAGGCGCTCGGAGGCGGCAACGCGTTCTGGGACGCCATGAATTACGAGAACGTGGGCGGCACGCCCGTGCTGGGCGTCAATGCTCCCGTGGTCATCGGACACGGCTGCTCCTCGCCCCTGGCCATCAAGAACATGATCCTGACGACCGAGCGGTGCATCCGTACGGAGGTGACCGCCAAGTTGCAGCGAGCATTCAACGAATAATCCAAATTTGCGATACAATGGCTAAAATTACTGCTGCTAT
>CAYSJF010000157.1:0-2217 GCA_964431265.1 uncultured Alistipes sp.
GTGTTGAATCCCGGTAGCCCCTGTATATCAAGCTATCGGGTTTTGTTTTTATGTAGCAAAAATAATATATTTCACTGGTTAATCCAATAGTACGCATAACGCTCATCAGTATTGTCAGTACATATCGGCAATAAAAAGATTCCGGTAAATCCAAGGCTCGTTTGTAATAGAGCGCTCAGGATTTACCGGAATCTTTATGTTATTGGATGAGTCTCAGCGGTTGGCCGAGATCATACCAAATAGAGAAATCTACTTCACTATGACTTTGGTTGTTACGGTCTTGCCGGAGGCGAGGGTGTCGACCTTGACGAGGACTCCGGGGGTATTAGCGTTGACGCGGATGCCCTGCAGATTGTAGTAAACTGTCGATACGATCTCGCTGTCAGCGTTGATGTCGGATATTGCCGTCTTATTGTCGGCGTTAACTGCCTCGCCGAGACCGCCCATCTCGTTGGCGGCACGTACAGAGTAAACGGGTGCAGCCTTGGCACCGGTCTCCGGCTCGACGGTGTAAGTCGGCTCGGTGGTGAATGCGATCACCTTACCATCCTTACATACTGCCCAAAGGAAGGCATACTTGCTGTCATCCCATGTGAGTGTTACGCCGTCAATGGCTACATTGGTCGGAGCGGGAGCCTGCTCGGCATCTGCTGCCGGATCCCAATCGTCATCGCCACCCATCACGTTACCGTAGGAATATTCATCAGCCTCGGCCTTGGTGAGTACGGGATTATTAGTATGAGTATTGTTTGCAAAAGCCTTCTTTCTGTCCTTGAGATCAATCACTGTGCCGGAAGCGGTCATCGAGTTATATTCGGCCATACGTTTAGGCCAGTTTTTTTCAGACATTTCATTCCAACCTGCGGCTGAAGGCTTGGCAGTCATCTTAGTGTCGATGTATACGACTGAGGGGGTTCCCTCACCCCAGGGGCGACCGAGGGTATAGTTACCGTCAACATCCGATTTACCACCTATGATCTCGCAATCCTTGAATACGTAACCATATTTCAGAGGCTTGGAAGGAGCTGTCAGATAACCGCCCTTCTCGCACATTTCGAGGAGAACGCCATTGTAGAACACGTCACCCTTTCCGCAGAGGAAGTCGGTGCGGCCACGCAGATAACCACCCTCGAAGTAGAATCGGGAATTTTCGTTATTGGACACGTAAGTATCCTGATAAGCCCAGAGGCAGGCATCCTTAAAGATAGTCTTGTTAGACTTGTCGTTGAGCACTATGTCACGACCGCGTGAGTCACCCATTGCACTCTTGAGTGTTAGATTCTGGAAGTAGGTACCCGTTGCATTCTTATTCAGATTTAGCACATCACCACGGCCGATACCCTCAAGGACGTGCTGGTCACCATATTTTGTGGTTATCAGCTTGTTACCGGGGGTATTAGTCACCACTACACCGTCACGGCTCTCGCCAATAAACGATATGTTGGGGGTATTAATATATGTGGTAGGATCGGGATATACCGAATTACCGTCACCCTTATCGGCATCGCCTGACTTGGTAGCAGTCTCACTTGCAGGGATCTGATAGAACCCGTCATGGATGAAGATACGGAAACGCTTGGATGTGTCGTCTCGCTTCTCAGCCTGTGCGATAGCAGCCACAAGTTCATCGACATTAGTCACGATGGCATCGTAGGTGCCCTTCTCGACCTCAGGGCGGGTCTTGGTGGTGAAATTGATCACGATTTCCTTGTCAATAGCATTGTCAGTAAGGTCCATAATGCTGCCGGCAGGGAGTGTGAAGCGGTAAGATGTCGCATAGCTGAGATTCTTGTATTCGAACATCACGGTCTTGCCTGTGACATTGGGGGTAAGGGTAATGTCACCGAGTGTGGCGGTAGCACCATCCTTCACCTTAACTTTCTCATCAAACGTGAGCACTACGCGGCCATTGATCGACGCGGTCTCCGAACCTTCCTCAGGCACCTGGGTCACAAGCACGGGAGCGGTAGTGTCGTCGATGAGTTTGGGAGAACCGGTTATGTAGGTTGCACCGAGAGCGATACCGTCATTGTCTGATGGATTACCGACAACGTCAGATGTCTTATCAGAGATAAAACGGATGTAAAGTTCGCTCTGATTATCAGCCTCAGCCGGGAGAGAGAATGTGGCCTCGGTCCATTTCTTGCTACCCGCAAGAGTAATCGTTCCGACATTAGTCCAATTCTCTCCGTCGAGTGAATACTCTACATTCTGTTT
>CAYSJF010000158.1:0-2208 GCA_964431265.1 uncultured Alistipes sp.
TGGTCATCGGCAAGAAAACCCGCGAGGATCATCCCCAGGTGATGAACGCCTGCGTGCGCCTTTATGCCGATGCGGCCAATGCCAAGACCAAGCTGGAGAACGGTTTCGACCTCTCGGACTACGACGAGCGCACCTTGAAGTTCGCCCACGACTATTCGGAGAAGCTGCTGGCGATCGACGTCAACATCGACATCACCGAGATGCTCGACACCGCCTGGGCGCTCTTCGCCGAGTATTTCTCGCCCGAGGAGGTGGCCATCAAGGAGGAACTCATCAAGAAATACTGGAAAGCATAGCCATGGCTATCAAGTTTCAATACAACAAAACCTCGCTCGGCGAACTCGGCAAGCAGCTCAAGATGCGGCAAAAGGCCCTCCCTACGATCAAAAGCAAGGAGTCGGCCCTGCGTTCCGAGGTCAAGAAAGCGAAGGACTCCGCTGCGGACTACCGCCGTCGGCTCGATGCTCTGAAAGCCGAGTACGACTACATGGCGGCGCTGTGGGGCGAATTCGACGACGACCTGGTGCGCATCGCCGACGTGGAGCTTTCCACGCAGAAGATCGCCGGCGTACGTACGCCCGTCCTCGCCGATGTGAAGTTCGAGGAGAAGCCCTACGACCTCTTTTCGGCGCCCGTGTGGTTCGCCGACGGGGTGGCGATTCTCGAAAAGCTGGCGCGCCTGGCGCTGGAGTTCGAGGTTTACGACCGCAAGATGGAGTTGCTCGACCATGCCCGGCGCAAGACCACGCAGAAAGTGAATCTCTATGAAAAGGTGCAGATTCCGGGTTACGAGGATGCCATACGTAAAATCAAACGCTTCCTGGAAGATGAGGAGAACCTCTCCAAATCGGCACAGAAGATCGTGAAAACCAAACAACAGCAAGCCGGGGAGGGCGCGACGGTATGATAGCCAGAATGTCGAAATACGATTTCGTGCTTTTCGCGGCGCAGAGCGGCGATTTCATCGACCGCTTGCGCGACCTGGGGCTGGTGGACATCACCACCGCGGGCTGGGAGCCTTCGGAGGAGGATCGGCAGCTGCTGCTCGACATCGAAGCGGGCAACAAGGCGCTGGAGTTCCTCAAGGACTGGAGCGCGGAGCGCGGGAAAGCCGCAGCGAAAGAAAAGGCTGCGGCAGAAAAAGTCGTGCCTTATGCTTCCGGCGCCGAGGCGTTCGAACGCTATCTGCAAGCCCAGCGCGAGGCTGCCGCCGTCAAGGCGGAGATCGCCCGGCTGGAGAAGACGGCCGACGAGCTGCGTCCGTGGGGCGAGTTCGACGCGGCCCGGGCGCAGAAACTCGCCGATGAGGGGATCGTGCTGCACTATTTCACCGCGCAGCGCGGCACCTACGACAAGGAGGTCGCCGCATGGTCGGAGCGGCATGTCGTTTCCGAAATCGGTCGCACCGACGCTTCGGTGTGGTTCGTGGTCGTGGCGGCTCCCGGCGAGACGCTCGACTTCGACGCCCAGGAGATGAAGGCTCCGCAGATGGACGTGCGTGCCGCCGAGCAGGCGATTGCCGAGAACAAAGCGAAGTTGCGGTTGTTGGATGCCGAATTTTCGCGTGCTGCGGCTTCGCGCGCTTTGTTGTCCTCCTATGTCGCTTCGCTTCGGGAGCGGCTGCAGGGCCTCAAGGTCGAGGCTACGGCGCAGCCGGCCGCCGACGGCACGCTGGTCGTCATGGAGGGGTGGGCCGAGACCGAAACGTCGGCCCGGGTCGATGCCCTCTTGGAGGAGTATCCCAACGTGGTCTACCTCAAGAGCGACCCCACGCCCGAGGACAACACGCCCGTGAAGCTCCGCAACGGTTGGTTCTCGCGCATCTTCGAGTTGGTGGGCGACATGTATGCCCGCCCCAGGTATGGCACGCTCGACCTCACGCCGTTCTTCGCACCGTTCTACATGCTGTTTTTCGGCATCTGCCTGAACGACGCCGGCTACGGCCTGATCCTGCTGGCCATGGGCCTGTGGCTCCTGCGCAAGAATCCCGAGCCGGGCATGATGCGGCAGGCCGCGTGGTTCGCCACGATGTGCGCCGGGGCGACGATCCTTTTCGGGACGTTCTGCGGGGCGTTCTTCGGCGTGAACATGCAGGAGTGGGTGCCGCTGAAAGCCGACGGCGAACCGCTGTTCCATTTCTTCGACTTCCAGAACCGCTTCTTCTCCATCGCGCTGGCGATCGGCATGGTGCAGATTCTGTTCGGCATG
>CAYSJF010000159.1:0-2178 GCA_964431265.1 uncultured Alistipes sp.
ATGCACTTCGACAGCTCGTTCCAGTAGTAGGCCGTGTCCTTGATGCCCGTGTTGATGAAGAAGTGCAGCATCTTGAGCTGGAATTTCTTGCTGTTCTTGATCTTGGCCTTGTAGAAATCCACGATGTCGTTGTAGCGGATGCCCAGGCGCGAGGTGTAGAAGTCGAACTTGGGTTCCTCCTCGCAGGCGATGCGGATGCCGATCTTGCATTTCTTCGAGAAGACGTCTTCGAACAGGTCTATCTCCTCCTTGTTGTCGATCACCGGGATCGTGTTTTCGAAGCCGTCGTTGACCAGCTGGGCGATGTTTTCCACATACTGCGGACGCTTGAACCCGTTGCACACGATGTAGCGGTCTTTGTCCATGATACCGCTGTCGTAGAGCGCGTTGATGATGTGGATGTCGTAGGCCGACGAGGTTTCGAGGTGGATGTCGTTCTTCATCGCCTCTTCGAGCACGAACGAGAAGTGGCTCGATTTGGTGCAGTAGCAGTAGTTGTACGACCCCTTGTAGTCGACCTTCGCCATGGCTACGTTGAACATGCGCTTGGCCCGGTTGATCTGCTGGGAGATCTTCGGCAGGTAGGTGATCTTCAGCGGCGTTCCATACTGTTTGATCAACTCCATGAGCGGAATGTCGTGGAAATTGAGTTCGTTATCCTCGACGGAAAACTCGTCCTGCGGGAAGTCGAACGATTGTTCGATCAAGTCGATGTACTTGTCTTTCATGGTCGGTTCGTGGCTCGGTTCGGCAATCCGTCTTCGCTACATTGCAAATTTCGGGACGAAGTAGCTCGATCGGATCGACTGCGGATTCGAGGATGCAAATTAGGCGATTATTTTCGGGATTACCAACATTTCTGACGATTTATTTCATGGCGGCCGCGCTTCCACAGCTTTTGCGGGTGTGCCGCAGGTTGCGCGGCGGGATGCGGCGGAGCGTGGGAAGCCGTTGCGACGGGTCGGATCGGGCGGAACCCGAGCCTTTCCGGCTTGGGATTTTCAATTAAAGTGCGTCGTATTTTGGTTTTTTCTGCGAAAAGCGGTACTTTTGATGCGAGGAAACAGCGTTTATCAAGTGCAATCCGCCGTGTTGAGCCAGATCATATCGCAGTACCTCCGCTCGCAGAAGCGGCTCGTCGTTCCGCAAATGGGGGCTTTCATCGTCAAAGACCCCGACCGGAGCGTGGTGTTCTCGGAGTTTCTGAAGCGCGACGACGGCGTGTTGCGCGGACTGTTGCGTCAGAACGGCGTCGGCGACCTCGAAGCCGCCGGCGAGATCGACCGCTTCGTCTTCGAGGTGCGACATGCCTTGCAGCAGGGCGCCGAGTTTCCGCTCGAAGGGCTGGGCGTGCTGAAGCCGGGGCCTAACGGTACGATCGCTTTCGTCCACGACCCGCATGTCGTCGTTTCGGTCTATGGCGCGCAGCCGCAGGCGGACGAAAAAGCGCAGCCGGAAAAGACGTCGGAAGAAAAGGCGCAGCCCGGAGCCGTGCCGTCCGGCCGGAAAAAACCGGTGCCCAAGGTCAAGATGCTCTACGACGAGCCGAGTCTGTTCGATGACGACGAGGCGTCGCAGCCGCGCATGTCGTTCCGGCCGCGGCGGCGTTCGCGTTCGGACGAATACTACGGCAAGCTGTCGCGCCGTCCGGCCATTCAGCCTACGGTCGTGGCCCCGCGCCGCAAGGATCATTTCCTGTGGATCGCTTTGGTCGCTACGGCTATCGCTTTGGCCGCCATTGCGTTCGGTCATTGGTGCGAAACCCGCGACCGCGACACCCTGCCGCTGCGGCCCGTTTCCGAAGCCGAATCGCCTTACAGTTTCGGCGGCTACTAATCGCGAATGCCATGACAGAGATCACCACCGTCAAACAGCGCTTCGGCATCATCGGCACCTCTCCGCTTCTGGATCGGGCGCTCGATGTGGCTTTGCGCGTGGCGCCCACCGACCTGACGGTGCTGGTCACCGGCGAGAGCGGCGTGGGCAAGGAGTTTTTTCCGCAGGTCGTCCATGCCTTTTCGGCCCGCAAACACAATAAATATATCGCCGTCAACTGCGCCGCCATTCCCGAGGGAACGATCGACTCCGAGTTGTTCGGTCACGAGAAAGGGGCTTTCACCGGCGCTTTCGAGGCCCGCAAGGGCTATTTCGAGGAGGCCGACGGCGGTACGATCTTCC
>CAYSJF010000160.1:0-2159 GCA_964431265.1 uncultured Alistipes sp.
ACACTGCCATGCCTCGTTTCCTCAACGCCAACGAGTATATGTACTGGCACAACAAGGCGTCGATCATGGACGGCATCACCCCGCTGTTCAATGCCGACATCCAGCGTCGTGTCAACGAAGCTGATCCCGATGACTTCCTCGGCGAGACCGACTGGCTCAAGGAGACATTCCGCACCGGCATCACCCAGCAGCATACTCTTAACGCTACCGGCGGTAGCAAGAACATGAGCTACTTCGTGTCGCTCGGCATCATGGACCAGCAGGGTACGATGCGTCACACCGACTATACCCGCTACAACTTCCGTTCTAACCTCGACATCAAGGTGGCCAAGAACATGCGCTTCGTGGCCAACATCTCAGGTTACCGCACGGAGCGCAGCTGGCCCAACGCTTCGATCAACGACAACCAGAGCGAATTCAACCCCGCAGTCCAGGCTGTCAGAATGCTTCCTATCTTCCAGAAAGAATACAAAGGCTACCCCGTGGCATATAACACAGGCGGCTATAACCCTATCGCGACCATCGACAACTCAGGTTGGCTCCACAACTATAACAATAGCTTGCAGACCAACTTCCAGCTCGAATACGACTTCAAGGATGTGCACAAGGTGCTCGACGGTCTCAAGATCTCTCTCTGGGGTTCTTACCAGTACAACCACAGCACATATGACAACTATTTCGGCTCGATAATGCAGTATCAGATCAATACCACTGACTTCAACCCCGTGCTTATCTACAAGTCGGGCTACGGTCAGGGTGACGAAGTCTCGGGTTCGTTCTCGAAGGGTTCGTCGAACAGCGCCAACTGGATCTTCCGTCCTCAGATCTCTTACAACCACAAGTTCGGTAAGGCTACAATCGGCCTTCTCTACCTCTATGAGGCCACCAAATACACTGACTCGGGCTTGAACGCTACGGCGCGCAAGTTTATCACCACCGATCCTATCGATATCAGCCTCGGTTTCGAAATCGTGCCCACCGCCGTTACCGGCAGCCATGGCGAAACCTCGATGGTATCTCACGTCGGACGTTTCAACTTCGACTGGGACGACAAGTATCTCCTTGAGTTCGCGTTCCGTGTCGACGGTTCATATCGTTTCGCGCCTCAGAACCGCTGGGGCTTCTTCCCCTCTGTGTCGGCAGGCTGGATCATGTCTAACGAATCATTCCTCAAGGACATCACCTGGATCGACTTCCTCAAGCTGCGTGCCAGCTATGGTGAGTCGGGTAAGGACAATATCACCGCCTTCCTGTTCAAATCGCTCTTCAACACCAAGAAGGACGGATACATCTTCCCCAGCGGCGCCACAATCCCCTTGGCGTGGACCGACTCTTACATCTCGACCAATCTCCGCTGGTCGCATACTCGCTCGTATAACGTCGGTGTCGACTTCGACGTTCTCCGTCGCAAACTCGGCCTCGAACTCGACGTCTTCTATCAGTACACCGATGACCTTCTCGAAGGCGTAGGCGGCACATACCCCAGCTCGCTCGGCAGCAACACTCCGAAGTATGAGAACTCGGGTGCCGTGGACAACCGCGGTTTCGACCTCACGCTCAAGCACGAGCTCGTGGTCAACAAGGACTTCAGCTATCGTCTGCGCGGTACCTTCGGCTTCGCCCGCAACAAGGTGCTCCGCAAGAAGATCAACGATGACCACCCCTCATGGCGCAACACTCTCGGCTATCCGATGGGCGCACGCTTCGGTCTCATCGCCACCGGTCTCGCACAGACCCAGGAGCAGATCGACAACGCCCCCGCCGCACCTTCAGGCGAAATCCGCCTCGGTGATATCCTCTATAAGGATACAAACGGCGACGGCAAGATCATGTACAAGGGCACGGAGTCAGACTATGTCCGCATCGGTTACGGCGCTCTGCCTGAAATCACGTTCTCGATGAACATGGACTTCAACTACCGCAACTTCTATCTCAACATGCTCTGGCAAGGTGTAAGCCACGTCGACTATTCGCTCAACGGTGCCTGGGCCAACGGTCACACCGACGCGACCAACTTCACCCGTCCATTCTACAGCGAAGGCAACTCGCCCAAGTATCTCGTTGAAGACGCGTGGACACCCGAGAACACCAACGCCCGCTACCCCCGTCTGTCGACCGTCGTCAACGGTAACAACAACGTGGCTTCGACATGGTGGTTG
>CAYSJF010000161.1:0-2052 GCA_964431265.1 uncultured Alistipes sp.
GGTAGAGCCCTTCCGCGGCAAATATCTCTACATTGATTTATGGGAAATGTATTGGATGTCGGGAAGCTTTGAGGACATCGACGTACCGAATACTTTGATTTCCTTTGCGGTAGCGTGTATGGACGTGGAGAACGTCAAGCACAACGTATTCAACGCGGGACAAACGCTGTACCGCGTGCGCCTAAGTGAAAACGGCGTGCCCGATTATGCGAAAATCGCCGACGTATACAATAAGGTATATCAAGATTTAAAAGAAAACCGCCTTGTGGGCGCAACGGTCACCGAACGCGGCGGTGCAATCGGCGCAATCATTCACGGTATCATCGGGAATAAGTTGGGCGTAAGATTCACCGAAATGGACGAAAGTCTGTTTACGGCGGATTTAGGTGATTTGATTTTGGCTTCCGACGATTACGTGCCCGACTATGCCGAAAAGATTGCCGCTGTTACCGACGACGGTCAGATTTTGGGCGGTGTGGAAATGACGGTGGAGGAAGCTTTGGACATTCTCTTAGGTCATGAAAGAATCTACCCCACCACCAAAGAAAGCAACGGTTACGTGGAAACGGTATCCTACTTTAAAGAAGGAAAGGCAAGCGATTTGCATATCGTCAAACCCAAGGTATTTATCCCCGTGTTCCCCGGAACCAACTGCGAATACGATACCGCGAAACGCTTCTTGATGGAAGGGGCGGAACCGCAAATCTTCGTCGTGAAGAACGGGAACTCCTCGGAAATCGCCGAAAGCGTCAAACAGATGGAAGAATTGATTCGCGCTTCGCAAATCCTCATGTTCCCCGGCGGATTCTCGGGCGGGGACGAACCGGACGGAAGCGGTAAATTTATCGCGACCACCTTCCGCAATCCCTACTTGCAAGAAGCGGTCACCGACCTTTTAGAACAGCGCGACGGTTTGGCATTGGGTATTTGCAACGGCTTCCAAGCACTGATCAAATTGGGGTTGTTGCCGTACGGAAAAATCACGCCCATGAAGGAAGATTCTCCCACGCTTACCCTCAACACCATCAACCGCCACGTGGCGACGGTGGTGCGTACGCGCATCGCGACTACGGCTTCGCCTTGGTTAAGCGACTTTAAGGGGCGCGACGTGTTCGCCGTGCCGATTTCCCACGGGGAAGGACGCTTTACCGCAAGCGACGCCGAGATGAACAAGATCGTGGAGAACGGACAGATCGCGACGCAGTACGTGGACGTCAACAACAACGCCACTATGGCTAGCCCCTATAACCCCAACGGCAGTCGTTTCGCGGTGGAAGGTTTGATTTCGGAGAACGGCAGAGTTCTCGGGAAGATGGGACACACCGAACGCTATCACAAAGGTTTGTATCAAAACCTCGACGAGAATTTCGATATGAATATCTTCCATTGCGGGGTCAAGTACTTCAAATAAGAGTGGAAAGGGCTGTTGCGTTCGCCGTAGTTCCTATAGGGACTTTAGGTGAACCGCAGATCGTCGAGAATGGGGCGTGGCTGTCAGCCGCGCCTTTTCTCTTGCTTACGGACGCACCCGGTTCGGGGATGGTGATCGTTGGATAGCTTAATTGATTTTTGATTGACTGATATTGTGGAATAGTGTTATACTTTTTATAGAAAATCTTATACTTTAAGAGGGAGTTTTTTATGGCTGACGTTTGTGTAATTACCGGTGGCGGCAGCGGCATGGGACTTGCCGCGGCAAAGTGTATGCCCAAAGAAAAAATCATTGTTATTTCGGGAAGAACCCAAAGTAAACTGGACAGAGCGGTGGAAGAGTTGAGAGCCCTTGGCTTCACCGCTTATGCAAAAACGTGCGATACGTCGAAGCGTGAAAGTGTGAAAGAACTGGCAGAATATGCCGCAACGCTCGGTGTAATCAAAAACGTGATTAACTCGGCAGGGCTTTCGCCGGCAATGGCAAAAGCGGAAACGATTATTCGCGTCAACTCTTTGGGAACGGTTTACGTCAATGAGGAGTTCTCCAAACTTATGAACAAGGGAAGCGTTATTTGTGATATCGCTTCAAACTCTGCTTACATTTTGCCAAAATTTTTG
>CAYSJF010000162.1:0-2049 GCA_964431265.1 uncultured Alistipes sp.
AGATTATCGGCGGTTCGGAGCGCGAGGCCGATTATGGCAAACTCTGTGCAAGGGTCAGGGAACTCGGTATGAACGAGCGGGAACTCTGGTGGTACCTCGATACGCGCCGCTGGGGTTCGGCTCCGCACTCGGGCTTCGGACTGGGTTTCGATCGTCTGTTGATCTTCGTCACCGGTCTGACGAACATCCGCGACGTGCAGCCTTTCCCGCGTACGCCGCAGCACGCCGACTTTTAGAATTGGAGGTCGAGAATCGAAAATTCGGGAATCGGCGTGCCGCCCGGCCGGGTGCCGGGTTTCGGAAGGAGCCGCTTCCTCCGGCGGGCTGAAGCCCGCGGGTTCCGGCGCACGAAGAAACCGGCGATTTTTCATTCTCGATGCTTAATTTCGAAGGGGTATGGCTATCCACCAGAAACAGGTTCTTTCGCTTCAGCAGAAACTCTCTCCGCAGCAGATCCAGATGATCAAGCTGCTGGAGCTGCCCACCGTGCAGCTCGAACAGCGCATCAAGCGCGAGATCGAGGACAACATCGTCCTCGAAGAGGAGGAGCGCACGCCCGAAGAGGATGCCGAGCCGCAGCAGATTTCGGTCGAAGAGTATCTGCGCGAGGACGACACTCCTGCCTACAAGAGCCGCATCAACAACTACTCCAAGGACGACAAACAGCGTCCCGTGTTCCTCACCGGGGGCCGCTCGCTGCAGGAATATCTGGTCGAGCAGCTGCGCTTCCGCAACCTCTCGGAGCGCGACATGCGCCTGGCCGTCTATCTGATCGGCAGCATCGACGAGGACGGCTATCTGCGGCGCGACCTCGAATCGATCGCCGACGACATCGCCTTTTCGGTGGGGTTGGAAACCACGGCCGGCGAGCTGGAGCGGCTGCTTTTCGTGCTCCACGAGCTGGAGCCGGCGGGCGTCGGGGCGCGCAACCTGCGCGAATGCCTGCTGCTGCAGATGAACCAGATGCCCGTCGATTCGCGGGCGCGGCGCCTGGCACGCCGCATTCTGACCTCTTATTTCGAGGAGTTCGTCAAGAAACACTACGAGAAGCTCATCGCCCGCCTGCAGGTGTCGGAGGAGGATTTCCGCGAGGCGATCGCCGAAATCCGGCGCCTCTCGCCCAAGCCGGGCAACCTCTATGCCGAGGGCGGCACCGACACCACGCCCTACATCATCCCCGATTTCATCCTCGACTGTCAGGACGGGCGCTTCCAACTCTCGCTCAACTCCTACAACGTGCCCGAAGTGCGGGTCAACCGCCGCTATGTCGAGATGATCCGCGACATGGTGGCTTCGGACGGCAGCGTCAAGGAGAAGGATCGCGAGGCGATCCAGTTCGTCAAGAGCAAGATCGACTCGGCCAAGTGGTTCATTTCGGCGATCAAGCAGCGGCACGACACGCTCATGCGTACGATGCAGACGATTCTGGACTACCAGCAGGAGTATTTCCGCGACGGCGACAAATCCAAGCTCCGGCCCATGATCCTCAAGGACATCGCCGACCGCACGGGGTTGGACGTCTCGACCATCTCGCGCGTGGTCAACAGCAAGTATGTGCAGACGCAGTTCGGCATCATCCTCCTCAAGTCGCTGTTTTCCGAGGCCATGCAGACCGAGAGCGGCGAGGAGGTGTCGAGCTACGAGATCAAGAACATCCTGCAGGAGTGCATCGACGAGGAGAACAAGCGCCACCCCCTCACCGACGAGACGCTCATGGACATCCTCAACGCCAAGGGCTACCGCATCGCTCGCCGCACGGTGGCCAAATACCGTGAAATGCTGGGTATCCCCGTCGCGCGGTTGCGCAAGCAAATATAAAACGCTATTTTTGTATTTTCTAACCGCATTGCGCTATGGTCAAGATACTTTGGGTCGACGATGAAGTGGAGCTGCTGCGGCCCCATGTCCTCTTTCTTCGGGGCAAGGGCTACGAGGTCGAGACGTGCAACAACGGCTACGACGCCATCGACATGGCCGCCGAGGGGGCTTTCGATCTGATCATCCTCGACGAGATGATGCCCGGCATGACGGGTCTCGAAACCCTGCCCA
>CAYSJF010000163.1:0-1999 GCA_964431265.1 uncultured Alistipes sp.
CCGCGATGACCCCCTCAAGCGTTTCACGCTCGTGGGCGGCGTACCCCTTGACGGTGTTGACGAGATTAGGGATGAGGTCCGAACGACGCTGGTACTGCGTCTCGACCTGTGCCCATGCGGTTTCTACCTCTTCGTCCATGCGGACGAGCCGGTTGTAAGTCCGATACAACCCGAATGCCCCGACGACGACCAGCGCTGCCACGACGATCCAAATCCATTTTTTCATTGCAGTATAGTTTGATATTCAGTTTATCATAGGTTGCTACCAACGGGAACCGGCGCCGCCCCCGCCGAAAGAACCTCCACCGAACGAACCACCGCCGGAACCGCCGAACGAGCCACTACGGGAACCGCCGAACGAACCGCCACCGGAACCGCCGCCGAGGAAGATGTCTCCCCCGCTGCTGCGACCGTTGTCGCGGAGGATGCGGACCGTGCGCCTCACCTCCTCGCCGCAATGGGTGCAGACGTAGGCATGTTCGACCAGCTTGTAATCCGAAGTAACGGAGAGCACTCGTTTACTGTGCAGTCTCAGCATGCCCTTGCCGCAGCAAGGACACCGGCGGCTCAAACTGACGAAAGAGTAAACCCCCGCCACAGAGAAGAAGAGTCCGAAGACGATCAGCACTATGGCCCACCAAGGAAAGTCGTCGTCCGGCTCTGGACCGAAATCGAGTTCGCCGTTTTCGAGCAGTTCGGCAACGGCCCGCATCCCGGCGACCATGCCTGCGTCGTAGTCGCCCTCACGGAAGTGAGGCAGCATGAAACTAAACTGAATCCGCTTGCAAAGGGCATCGGGCAGGACCCCCTCGAGCCCCGGGCCGGTAACGAAACGTATTTCGTGCAGCTCCTCGACCAAGAGAATGCCCAATCCGTTGTCGGCACCCTTGCGGCCTACGCCCCAGCTACCGAACAACCGCATGGCGAAAGCGAAAGAATCGCCACCCTCGATATCGTCGAGCGCCGCCACAGCCACCTCGGCGATCCCCTGTCCACGCAAAGCACGGCACAACGAATCGATCGTTGCGACGGCACCGCCGGAGAGGATGCCGTCGGGGTTGGAGACGTAGCGGCTGCGGTCGGCGAGCTGCACGTTGGGAACCTCGTCCGGCTGCCAGGTACGGGCACCGGCCGCAACCGAAACGAACGCGAAAAGGATCGAAAGAAAAAAGCGTGTCATACGAATGCGCGAATATACGAAAACATCTACAAAAAAGCGCCCCGGCGGGACGCTTTCTGCAATAATGAGAGCCGGACGGTCTATCGGCGACCGTTGCGTCCGAACTCGACGACCAGCGCCGAACGGGGGCCGACCACGGTGCGGTCGTTCACCTCGACCGGCTGCCCGGTCAGGACATCGCGGCCCTCGGGAGCGAGGGTCTGCGCGATCTCGGCATAGTGCGACCAGGGTACGCACTTGCGACCACGCGAGTTATTGACGAAGACGAACACGGCGTCGGTGTCGTCGTAGCGGAAATAGGCATAGGTGTTGTCGCGCGAGGCGAAGTGGAGCGTGCGGCCCGAATGGATGACAGGCTTGGTCTTGCGCCAGTTGAACAGACGGCGCGTATGGTCGAACAGCTCGCCGGCCTTGCCCTGCCGCTGTGCCGGATCGAACAGATCGACCTTATCGCCCAGCCAGCCGCCGGGGAAGTCGACGCGCAAGCCTCCGTGGCCCTGTGCACGGTCGGCGGAGCGGAACAGCAGCTCGTCGCCCGCGAAAATCTGCGGAATGCCGCGCAAGGTGGCCAGCAAGGTCATGGCGATCTTGGCCCGTCCGAGGTCGCCGCGCACGAGATCGGCGATCCGCTCGGTGTCGTGGTTACCCGCGAAGATCATCATGCGCGAAAGGTCGTGGTAGACGAAGTCGTCGGACAAGGCGTTGTAGACCCGGATCATCCCCTCGCCCCAACGCAGCGAGTCGGCGGGCAGCGCGGCGCAAAGGGCATCGCGCAGCGGGAAGTCCATGATCGAGGGCAGGTGCGAATCGAAGCCGTCG
>CAYSJF010000164.1:0-1990 GCA_964431265.1 uncultured Alistipes sp.
GAATGCATAATTCATAATGCTTAATGCATAATTAATCACCACGCTAAAAGCCTAAGAAAAGCAGAACTGAGAATTATGCATTATGAATTATGAATTATGAATTAAAAATGAGGATTATGATCGATTGGATTTATAATATAGAGAATGTGATATTCGATTTGGGGGGCGTAGTTATTGATCTTGATAGGGATCGTGCAGTCAAGGCTCTCGAGGGGCTTGGCCTTGAGGAAGCAAATGATATGCTCGGACTATATGGGCAGAAAGAACCTTTCTATGGTCTTGAGACAGGAGAGCGCCCTGCAGGGGAATTCTTCGACATCATGCGCTCCAAGATGAAGCCGGGAGTGACCGACGAGCAGATCACAGAGGCATTCAATCAGTTTCTTGTAGCGCTCCCGGCCAAACGCCTTGAAATGCTGAGACGCATGCGCATGGCAGGCTACCGCATCTTCATGCTCAGCAATACCAATCCTGTGATGTTCCACTCATGGATAGACCGTGCTTTCCGTCAGGAAGGAGGATCAGTCAACGATTACTTCGACGGAATCGTAGTGTCATTCCAGGAACTGACTTGCAAGCCCGACGTGAATATCTTCAAGAATCTTATGCGCCGCTATGGACTTAACCCGTCTCAAACCCTTATGCTCGATGACTCTGAAAAGAATTGCCAAGCAGCTGCAGAGGCAGGTGCACATGCCTTCAAGATCGGGAAGAGCGAGAATGATGACATGATGGCTATTTGCGAGGCTCTTCTTGAAGCAAAAGATAGAAAATAAGCTTGATTATAATGGAGAAGGCGGTAACTATCGGGACATTTGATGGGGTGCACAGGGGGCATAAGCTTGTGCTTGACACTCTTAAGGAAGAGGCCGCACGGAGAGGTTTGCAACCGGTCGCAATTACCTTCGACAAGCACCCTCTTGAACTTGTAGCTCCGGAGCGTGCTCCAGGCAATCTTATGAGCACTGTTCGCAAAGCCCAACTGATACGCGAAGAAGGCGTCGAGCCACTTATCCTTCCCTTTAACGAACAGCTTCGCAAAATGCGAGCGTTTGAATGGCTTGATTATATACACAGGAAATATGACGTACGGCTTCTTGTAGCAGGCTATGACAACACTTTCGGCAGTGATGGCATAGATATGAGCATCGCCGACTATAAGGCCATAGGAGACTCAATAGGCATCGAAGTAATATCTGCGCCGGAAGAAGAGGGAGTCAGCAGCAGTGCGATCAGAAAAGCGGTAAAAGCGGGAGATATAGCCAAAGCCAAAGCCCTATTAGGGCGTCGCCCGGAGATAGAGGGGCGTGTGATGACGGGGTTTCACGTAGGCCATGAGATAGGATTTCCTACCGCCAATCTTCAGGTGTCGTCGCGCTCAGTGAAACCGGCACGAGGGGTTTATGCAGCTGTCGCCTTTATCGATGATAATGCCGAAGGACATCCTGCAATGGTAAATATCGGTTATCGGCCCACTTTCGAAGGGACAGGCAAGGAGTCTGACCATATGACTGTAGAGGCTCATATCATAGGATATGATGAGGAGCTTTATGGGCGCAATGTAAGGCTTGAATTTGAGGATAGATTGAGGGATGAGAAGAAGTTTGGGTCAGTTGAAGAGTTGATTGAACAGCTTCAGCAAGATCGGGCTACGACATTGGGATTAATGCAGAATTGGCTACGCCCAAGCTAAAACAAGTCATAATGCAGAATAGAAACGAGACTGTATTCCCAAAAGGAATATAGCCTCGTTTGTTTTTGATCATTTTATGCCAACTCGAGGCGGTTGAAAACCGCCTTCCCATTGACTATGCATCCGATTACTGAGCGGGAGCATCAGTAGCAGGAGCAGCTGCCGGAGCTGGAGCTGTAGTTGGAGCCGGGGCGGGAGCAGTAGTTGCTGCCGGAGCAGGCGCCATGCCGGAACGAGTGACCGGAGTCTTGATGGCGAAAGAAGCACAGATGCTGATCACACAGATGAAGATAGCAA
>CAYSJF010000165.1:0-1988 GCA_964431265.1 uncultured Alistipes sp.
TTCGACCTCGTATTCATCGACGGCGACAAGCGCGAATATCCGGCCTACTACCGCATGCTTTTGGGCGACGACGGGGGCAAGGCGCTGGTGCACAACGGTTCGATATTGATCGCCGACAACATCCTGTGGTCGGGCAAGGTGACGCAGCCCCCGGCGCACAACGACCGCCACACGCAGGCACTGCAGGAATTCAACCGCATGGCGGTGGAAGACCCGCGTGCGGAAAACGTGATCGTGCCGATTCGGGACGGGCTGAACATAATAAGAATCAAGTAAACCGACTGCGGCAACCGCCACAACCGGGTTCCCTACGCGGCGAACACAGACAGTGCCTGTACAAAACGCCGGCGATATGTCCCGTCCGAAGATTCGCTGCACGACGTGAAAGGGAGCGACGCTCCGAACAGCCGCAATTTACAACAGGACAAATTGATATGGAAATCAAGGAATTACAGGAACGAGTCGATGCCTGGATCAAGGAGTACGGCGTGCGTTATTTCTCGGAGCTGACCAACATGGCCTGTCTGACCGAGGAGGTGGGGGAGTTGGCCCGCATCGTGGCGCGCCGCTATGGCGACCAGTCGTTCAAGGCGGGCGAGAAAGACGACCTCGGCGACGAAATGGCCGACGTGCTGTGGGTGCTGGTGTGTCTGGCGAACCAGACGGGCGTAGACCTCACGGCCGCCCTCGAAGCCAACTTCGCCAAGAAAACCACCCGCGACAAAGAGCGGCACAAGGGGAACGAAAAGCTGATTAAATAATCAACAAAAAAACCGGCACGGAGCCGGGAAAATAATCATTTATTTTTCGCAGCATTCTTTTTTTCCTTGCGAGCATCTTTTTCCATGGCTTCAATAACAAGTCTGGTATCGTCGCCATACAGTTTATCGAATTTTTCGTAAGGAATATACGTTTTTGTTGTAATATCGAAACATAAATCACCGTCCATTACAGACCATTTTAAAAAGCGAATATTATTCTCTATTAAATAATCAGTCGTTCGTTTTGCAAATTCAATTCTTTGCTCCAAAATGAATTTATCGGATTCCTGGGAGGAAGATTCAACAGTTTGTTCTTTATCCGTTGAAACTATGGGTAAATTGTTGATATGCGGAATGGATGGAAGAGTTTCAAAGCGAACAGCAACACCGGTTGCATACCAATAACCCCGACTATACTTACTACCGGACGTATAGTGGGCCGAATATCCGATAAGACCGTTTGCCCCTTTCTGTTTGGCTACATCAACTACTTTATCAAGTACTTCTTGCGGCTCGAGTGTTTTAGCGTCGAAGCCACCGGAATCGAACGACTGAACAGCAACATCCCCTAAAGCAACATACGGCAAGCCCGCATAATCGCTAATAGAAGACACGAATATGCCATTGTGCGCATATCTTGTAAAATCCGTGTAGTACAGTCTATCGAAAGCCTCATACGAGCACCCGGCGAGCGTTGCGGCAATGGCCGCGAGTAGTAGTTTTTTCATAATTTAAATAGAATCAACTAAACAAAAGTAGCGAAAAAACGGCAATGATGCAAAAAAACGGCACCCGCCTTTCGGAAGGTGCCGGAGAGAAATAAAAGAGCTGTGCTTATTCGAGCTTGAGGTCTTTCTTGATGCCCTCGATCTTGGCGTCGAGCTGGGCGAGGGTGGTGTCGAAGTCGGCGACGAAAGCCAGCGGGGCTTTGACGCCGAAGTAGAACTTGATCTTCGGCTCGGTGCCCGACGGACGCACGGAAACCAATGTCCCGTCCTCGGTGAACCACTGCAGGACATTGCTCTTGTCCTGCTCGATCGGGGTCTTGGCGCCGGTTTTCATGTCGGTCTGCTCCAAGGTGAGGAAGTCGTTGATCTTCACCACGGGCGACCCCAGAATGGTCTTGGGCGGGGTGGCGCGGAAATCGACCATCATCTTCTGGATCAGCTCGGCGCCCTCCTTGCCCTTGCGGACGACCGAAACGAGGCCCTCGCGATAGAAGCCGTA
>CAYSJF010000166.1:0-1988 GCA_964431265.1 uncultured Alistipes sp.
ACCGTCTTCGAGGAACGGCATGTCCTCGTCGCGCACGACCTTGGCCACGATACCCTTGTTGCCGTGACGTCCGGCCATCTTGTCGCCGACCTTGAGCTTGCGCTTCTTGGCGATGTAGACCTTGGCCATTTGGATGACGCCGGTCTGCGGCAGCTCGTCGCCGTTGGTGAAGTTGTATTTTTCGCGTTTGATCGCGGCGTCGGCTTTCTTCCACTCCAGGGAGTAGTTGTTGATCGTGGCCTCGATCAGGGCGTCGATGCGGGCATCGCCCGTCCACTTGCACGAACCGAGGTTCAGATAGCCGGTCACCACGCCCGTCTTCTCGTCGGTCGACTTGCGGGCGATCTCCTCCAGCATCTTCTGCGTGAACTTCGTACCTGCGGGGTACAGCTCCACGCCGAAGTAGTCGGTGATGCCCGTCGTGGTCTTGCCCTGGAGCAGCGTCCAGAGCTTGCCCGTAAGTCGTTTGGTCAGCTCGGCGATCTGCTGGGCGAACTGTTCGTCGAGCTTCTCCAGCTGCGCCTTTTCGGCGTTCTTGCCCTTCTTGCTGTCCTTATTGGCCCGGCTGTAGAGCGTCGTGCCGATCACCACGCCGTGCAGCGAAGGCTGCGCCTTGAGCGAAGCGTCCTTCACGTCGCCGGCCTTGTCGCCGAAGATCGCGCGGAGCAGCTTCTCCTCGGGCGAGGGATCGCTCTCGCCCTTGGGCGTGATCTTGCCGATGAGGATGTCGCCCGGGTGGACGTTGGCGCCGACACGTATGATACCGTTGGCATCCAAATCCTTGGTGGCGTCCTCCGACACGTTGGGAATGTCGGACGTCAACTCCTCGACACCGCGCTTGGTGTCGCGCACCTCCATGATATACTCGTCGACATGCACCGACGTGAAGATGTCCTCGCGTTGGATACGCTCCGAGATGACGATGGCATCCTCGAAGTTGTAGCCTTTCCAGGGCATGAACGCCACCTTGAGGTTGCGGCCCAAGGCCAACTCGCCCTGCTGCGTGGAGTAACCCTCGGTGATGATCTGGCCCTTCTTCACCTTGTCGCCCGTCAGCACGGTGGGCTTCAGGGTGACGGAGGTGTTCTGGTTCGTGCGGCGATAGCGCGGCAACTCGTAGGTGGTCACCTCGGGAGCGAACGAAGCGAGAATCTCGTCCTCCGTACGCTCGTACTTGATCTGAATCTTCGTAGCGTCGGCGAACACCACCTCGCCGTTACCCTCGGCGACGATCTGGATGCGGCTGTCGGAGATCATGTCTTTCTCGATGCCGGTACCCACGATCGGTGACTCGCAGGTCACCAAAGGCACGGCCTGACGCATCATGTTCGAACCCATCAGGGCACGGTTGGCATCGTCGTGCTCCAGGAACGGGATGAGGCTGGCGGCGATCGAAGCGATCTGGTTGGGCGCCACGTCCATCAGGTTCACGTCCTTGTCGGTCACCACGGGGAAGTCGGCACCCTGACGCGCCTTGATGCGGTCGGGCTGCAGGAAATTGCCGGCATCGTCAATCGGCATGTTGGACTGCGCCACGACCTTGCCCTCCTCCTCTTCGGCGGAGTAGTAGCGGATGTGGGCATTGTCCATGTCGATCTTGCCGTTCTCGACGGAGCGATACGGCGTCTCGATGAAGCCCATGGGCGAAATCTTGGCGTAGACGCACAGCGACGAAATCAGACCGATATTGGGGCCTTCGGGCGACTCGATCGGGCAAAGACGTCCGTAGTGCGTGTAGTGCACGTCTCGCACCTCGAAACCGGCGCGGTCGCGCGACAGACCGCCGGGGCCGAGGGCCGAGAGGCGGCGTTTGTGCGTGATCTCGGCCAGCGGGTTGATCTGGTCCATGAACTGCGAGAGCTGCGAGGTGCCGAAGAACGAGTTGATGACCGACGACAAAGTCTTGGCGTTGATCAGATCGACCGGCGTGAAGACCTCGTTGTCGCGCACGTTCATGCGCTCGCGGATCGTACGCGCCATGCGCACGA
>CAYSJF010000167.1:0-1969 GCA_964431265.1 uncultured Alistipes sp.
ATAATGGGCGAAAATGGAGTTGGGAAATCGTCATTCTATGGCTCGTTAGAATATGTCGGGATGGGCGAAATGAAGACTGCTCAAATTTATGATCAAAAGAAAGAAGAGTATATCAAAAATATTTTTAGTGTAAAATCTGATATTTCGGTCGTGCTTAAGACCACTAATGAGGATCTAACCCTTGATATCTCCAATCCTGAACCAAATTGCGTCCCAGCGTTCTTTATTTCTGAATGGGATATACGGGAGCTTGAAAAGATGCCGGATTTTGGACCTTTTATCTTTTCACAATTAGGAATACAAGATTTCTCGAACTTACTCTCCTTCCTAATCTCAGTTAAAGAAAAATTAGATAATGCCCTTGATGTATGGGATATCCTAAAGCGGGACATCAGTGGATTGAAAGTAAAAATAGAAGGATACAAATTTATTATTACAAGAATGCCGGAAGCCCCAGCTGGTGAGATTGCAAGTCAAATCTCTGATGACCTCATTGCTTTTCCCTCCTTAATTGTCGAGGATACTCTTGTACGCAATTATAAAGAAGTGATAGATGAGTACATACAAGAATTTGAAGAAGACAGTGCCTATCAAGCTTACAAGAATTCACTTGATCGCTTGAATAGAGACTCTGTTGAGAATGCTCCACAGGAGCTAAGGAAAGCTGCTCATTTATATGATAATCACAATTATCAGGTCTTCTTAACTAAATTAAAAGAAGCGATTTCTAAATGCGAAAAAATCAGAGCAGACTTTATAGAATTCAAGATTTCCTTAAAGCGGAATGTGGAAGAAATATTGGATTCTGATGCCCAATCTCTAAGCGACCTGATAGAAGAAGGATTTGAAAAAATGGAAAATCTTTCTGACAGAAAGAGTGAATGGGCAAGTTCTATGGTATACTCTATGCTGGATCAAGCTATTGATGCGCGATTGACGGATACGTATTTGAATGAACTCATAGAGGTCCTTCAGTCAGAATTTAAGAAATTGGTGAATAATCTTATAGAAAGAATTCTTCAACCCACATTGGAAACGCTTTTGAAAGATTACCTTGATGAGGGAAATGAGGAAATCTACTTGAATTACGAGGAAGAAAATCGCTCGATATCAGCAAAATTGGCAATAAAACAACAGGCAGAACCTACAGTAAGGATGATAGTGCCTAAGAATCCCATAGAATATTTCAACACTTTCCGATTCAAGATGTTTGTAGTCTCTCTGAAGATTGCCCTTGCTTGCTGTGCTAAATCTATATATAAAGTCAATTGGCCTATTGTCATTGATGATGTGTTTAATTCGAGCGATTTCAGCAATAGATCAAAAATGGGTGATTATATCTACCGGGTAGGTCAGGCTTATGATCAATTGTATAAAGTCAGAGACCTGGCTTTCCAGCTAATATTCTTTACTCAAGACGACGTGATTGGAGATGCGGTATATAAAGGATTGGTATCTCAAGAAAAGAATGCACGCTTACTCCGGCTGTATGATTACCGATGTTTCGAACAAGAAGACATAGATGAATCAGACAACGATATTCCGCACATTGAAGTAGGAATAGAAGTGGACTCTCGCGACTTCAATAACTAACATCCATTTACTTGTACTGACCGCGTCAAAAAATCAAAGCATGGCAAAGTTTGATTTGTTTTGGCAAAGCTATAAGCTTCTCGAAAGAGAGGTGATAGATATCTCAAATGTAATTTTATTTGATGACAACAATCTCTCAACCTACTCGCTGAAAATCGCAGATTTGATTATGCGCGTCAATGTAGAGATAGAAGCAATCGCCAAGGAACTTCATCAAGACAACGGAGGACCCGCCCCTGCCAATTCCAAGTTCTTGATTTATGATTCTGAATGCCTCAAGTTTTTAGATCAATCTTGGTCATTGTCAAAGAAGATTGTCACGATTGTATACAATATGGCATTCTTTACAAAGCCAGAGAATATCAATCTCCGACCC
>CAYSJF010000168.1:0-1952 GCA_964431265.1 uncultured Alistipes sp.
CCGCAGATATCGCAGACGTAGGTTACCTGAGCGCCTGCCAGAACAGGCACGGCGTAACCCTGATTATCCTGGTTGCCGTTACCCAGCTGGCCGCTCTCATTTCTGCCCCAGGTCCATACCCGGCCGCTCTGGGTAAGAGCCACCATGTGGTTCTCGCCGGCAGCGATGGAGGTGATCCGGTCTGCGGTGGAAACACCGTTCTTCAGGATCGTCTGGTTGCCCAGATAGCCGACGTTGCCGTCGCTGTCCATATACAGTACCCGCTGGGGATTGGCAGAAGCCACTGAGGTTCCGTCGGTATAGCCGTCGCCGCCGGCGTTATACCCGCTGTAGCCCTGGGCGCCCTGGGTGTTGCCCTGACCCAAAACGCCGTAGCTGTTCAGGCCCCAGACCCAGACATAGCCTTCCTCGTCCAGCATGGCGGTAAAGTCCCGTCCGGAAACCACCGTGGGTACGATGGTCTCCCCGGAATCCCGGAAGTTAACGCCCAGAGTGCCCGCATAGGAGCCCTCCAGCAGTTCCTTGTTGTTATCCAGAGTGCTTACCACATGGTCGCCGTCCAGATAGGCAGTGCTATTCTTATAGGCAGAATAGACTGTAACTGTGGAGCTGCCCGTCTTGCTCACCGACGGAGCCTTGATGATCACGCCCTGATTGCCGGCGTTGGTATAGGCACTTACAATGGCCACGTCCACCGCGGAGGATACGTAAGTCCAGATCTCGCTGGTGAGGGTGGGCGAATAGACCAGAGGAACGGCCTGACTATCCAGAGTCTTGACAATGGGATAGAGAGCAAAGCCGCTGTTATACTCCAGATGGGTGTTCTCACGGAAGATCACAACGCTGTCTCTGTAAGCCACGTTGAGGCCGCTGAGCACCTCGTCCTGGGTAAAGCCGGCAGGCATACCCATCAGGGTCTCCAGACTTACTGCAGGCGCAGCTCCGCCGGGCCGCACACCGTAGGATGCGGTCAAGCTGCTGGTGGCCAGGTCCGCCACCTCGATATAATCAAAGATCAGGTTCAGACTCTCACGGGCGCCGGCCTGACTGGGCAGGTTCACCCGCTCGCCGTCCATTACGCCCAGCTGACCGGTTCTGGTGGTGTCGGCAGGATCGTCGGTGGCTGTATTCAGACCCCAGGCCCACACATAGCCGAACTGGCCGTCGTTGTTGGGCTCCACCACATGGTTGCTGTCGTACATATCAATGGTCAGGGTGTGGAACGCGCCTGCCGTGATATCCCGGATCCCGCTGAGGTAAGTAAAGTCGTCATTGTGCTGCTCAAACTGGCCCTTCAGCACCCGCTGGGCCACAGGGTTGGTGTTGTAGGTGCTGTCACCCATCTGACCCGCAGAGCCGTCGCCCCAGGTATAGGCGTAGTCGGCGTCGGTCCGGGCGATGGCGTGATGGCCGCCGGCGGAGATATCCACCAGCTTCTCGCCTGTGCCTGTAAGGGTGGGTGTGGTAGTGTCACCGGCAGCAAGCTGCACGGTGGTGTTGGAATCCAGCACCTTCACCGGAGTGTAGGCTGTGGCGTTGGTGTAGATACTGCCCAACTGGCTGTAAGCATTGTCGCCTGTACCGTAGAGGATCCGGTTGCCACTGCTGTCGATGGTCAGCATCAGGGTGTAGGCGCCGCCGCCGGTTTCATCGGTGGTGTTGGCGCCGCCGGCAGAAACATCCATAGCGTTATAGAAGAATTCGTTGGTTTCCGTCATGCCGTCGGTAGCCGGATTCTCACCGGAACGCACGGTGTTAGGCACAGAGATGTAGCACTCCTGAGCCGCCACAGTATCGGGAGAGGTGGTGCCGATGCCCAGAGCGCCCTCCAGGCTCTTGCCCCAAGTCACCACAGTACCGTCGCTGCGCAGGGCAGCCGCATGATCGTCCAGAGCGGAAATCTGTACGATATGGCTCAGCCAGTTATAGGCGCTGTCAGGATCGTTGGGTCC
>CAYSJF010000169.1:0-1927 GCA_964431265.1 uncultured Alistipes sp.
GTGCCCGACGGCGAAATCCGCTTCGGCTATCCGGCGCTCCCGGGCATGCAGTACCACCGTTCGGCGGCGGTCTTCAAGCGGCTGCCCGAGCTGGACAAGCGCATGCGCGACCTCGAAAAGAGAATCGAAGAACTCAAAAACCGATAAATCATGAAAAAAACGCTTTGGCTCGCCGCCGCCCTGCTGTGCGGTTGCGCCACGAACAATTACACCGTCGACGGGAGGATCGAAGGCCTCGAAGGCACGGTCTACCTTTTCGCGGGCGACCAACTGCTCGACTCGGCCCGTGTCGATCGCGGCGCATTCCGCTTCAAAGGTACGGTCGAGACACCCGAAACCCGTGTCATCACCGATGCCGCCGATGAAAACGGCACGTTCGGCACGATGCTGATCCTCGAACCCGGCACCATCCGTCTCAAGTCCGACCCTGCGAATCCCGGCCGGATCATCGCCACGGGCACCCCCTCCAACGACGCCAAGACCGCATTCGAGGAGCGGCTCGACGCATTGGTCAAGGAGTTCCGCGATCCCGATACGAGCGAGGAGCGCCGTGAAGCCATCCTCGAGGAGAACGACGCGCTGCGCAACCAAGCCTGCGAAAACAACCGCGACAACTACTTCGGCGTACTCATCCTCGCCGAGTCGACCTACGGCATGTCGGGTCAGGAGCTGCTCGACGAAATCGACCTTTTCAGCCCCGAAATGCAGCAGACCGAGCGGATGCTCCAGCTGCGTCGCGCCGCCGAACAGAAGATGAAGACCGACATCGGCCGCCCCTATATCGACATCGCGCAGCCCGACGCTTCGGGCAAAACCGTAACGTTGCGCTCGGTGATCGAAAAACCGGGCGTCAAGCTGACCCTCGTGGATTTCTGGGCTTCGTGGTGCCGGCCCTGCATGGGCGAGGTACCCCATCTGAAAAAGGCCTATGCCGACTTCCGCAAACGCGGCTTCGAAATCTACGGCGTGTCGTTCGACTCCGACCGCGATAACTGGCAACAGGCCGTCGCACGGCACGGCATGAAGTGGATCCACGTGAGCGAACTCAACGGCTTCGACAACCAGGCCGCCAAAGACTACTCCGTGCAGGGCATCCCCTCCAACTTCCTGATCGACAGCCAGGGGACGATCGTGGCAACCAACCTTCGCGGCGACGAACTCCACAAGAAACTCGCCGAACTGCTCAAATAGCCCGATCGCCTTGCCGCACCGACCGACTTATCGCATCATGGGCATCGACCCCGGCACGAACTACATGGGTTACGGCGTGCTGGAGGTCGACGGCCGTGCGGTACGCTCGGTGGCGCTGGGCGACATCGACCTCCACAAACTCACCGACCCCTACGAGAAGTTGCGCTGCATCTTCGAGCGGGTCGGCGAGCTGATCGACCGCTACGCCCCGAGCGAAGTGGCCCTCGAAGCGCCGTTCTTCGGCGAAAACGTGCAGTCGATGCTCAAGCTGGGCCGGGCGCAGGGCGTGGCCATGGCCGCGGCGCTGCATCGAGGACTCGCCGTCTCGGAGTACGCCCCGATGCGCATCAAACAGGCGATCACGGGGCGCGGCTCCTCGCCCAAAGAGCAGGTGGCCGCCATCGTCTGCCGCACGCTCGCCATCGACCGACCGCCCAAGCGCCTCGACGCCACCGACGGCATGGCCGTGGCGCTCTGCCACTACTACACCACCGCCTCGCCGCTCCAGGCGGCGCTGGGCGACGAGCGGGTCAAGGGGCTGGGCGGCGGCAAAAAGGCCGCATCGAAAGGCGGATCGCAAAGTTGGGAAAAGTTCCTGCACGACCACCCCGAGCGGGAAATCAAATAAAAGAAACCCCCGACAAAAAATTTCGCGATTTATTTGCGCATATCGGATTTTCACCCTATATTTGCATTCGCAATTCGGCACCGTAGCTTAATTGAATAGAGCATCTGA
>CAYSJF010000170.1:0-1919 GCA_964431265.1 uncultured Alistipes sp.
GCAACTCGGGGTAGATCACGCCGCCGTTGCGCCCGCCGCCGATCACCGCACCGGCCTCCTTCATCTTGGCCACGACGTTCACTTCGCCGACCGCCGCCGCATGATAGCGGCCGCCGCGGGCTTCGGTCACGTCGCGCAGCGCACGCGACGACGACAGGTTCGACACCGTATCGCCCGCCTTGCGCGAGAGGATGTAGTCGGCCACGGCCACCAGCGTATATTCCTCGCCGAACATCGTGCCGTCCTCGCTGACGAACGCCAGGCGGTCGACATCCGGGTCGACCACGATGCCCAGATCGGCCCTTTCGCGTACGACCGCCTCGGCGATCTGCGTCAGGTTCTCCGGCAGCGGCTCGGGGTTGTGGGCAAAGTCGCCCGTAGGCTCGCAGTTCAGCTCGATCACCTCGCAGCCCAGTTCGCGCAGCAGCCGCGGCATGACGATGCCGCCCACCGAGTTGACCGCATCGACCACCACCTTGAACCGCCGAGCGCGCACCCGCTCCGCATCCACCGCCGGCAGCTCCAGCACCCGGCGAATATGGTCGGCGTTGAAATCTTCGCGCGCCACGACATGCCCGATCGCGTCGACAGCGGGGTAGTCGTAATCCTCCGCTTCGGCCAAAGCGAGCACCTCCTTCCCTTCGGCGTCCGAGAGGAATTCGCCCTCGGAGTCGAGCAGTTTCAGCGCGTTCCACTGCCGCGGATTATGCGACGCCGTGATGATGATGCCGCCGTCGGCCTTGCTCGTGATGACGGCCATTTCCGTACCCGGAGTCGTGCACAGCCCCGCGTCGATCACATCCGCGCCGCAGGCCAGCAGTGCACCCACGACCAGATCGGCGACCATCTCGCCCGAAATGCGTGCGTCGCGCCCCACCGCAATGGTAAGTTTTTTGCCCGGATTGCGCCGGGCGATGAGCCGCGCATAGGCCGTGACGAACTTCACGATGTCGGGCGGCGTCAGATTGTCGCCCGCAGGCCCGCCCACGGTGCCGCGGATTCCCGAAATAGATTTGATAAGGGTCATTGCTATACCTATAATAAATGAAAAATTCGCTTCGAAGTTTTGTTATTCGAGGTAAATATATTACTTTTATGCCAATTATAAAAATCAAAAAGCGAACGAGTATGCGTACCATCCCTGCTTCCGAATTGATTATCAACGACGACGGGTCTATTTTCCACCTCCACCTGCGCCCCGAGCAGCTGGCCGACACCGTGATTCTGGTCGGCGATCCCGGCCGCGTGGCCCTCGTCACCGAGCATTTCGAAAACATCGAGTGTCGGGTCTCCAACCGCGAGTTCAACACCGTGACCGGCACTTACCGGGGCAAACGCATGACCGTCCTCTCCACCGGCATCGGCATCGGCAACATCGACATTTCGGTGACCGAGCTGGATGCGCTGGCCAACGTGGATTTCGCCACGCGGCAGGAAAAGGCCGAGAAAAAGCGGCTCACGCTGGTGCGTCTGGGCACCTCGGGGGCCATTCAGCCCGACATCGAGGTGGGCGACTTCCTCTTTTCGCGCACGTCGGTCGGTTTCGACGGCCTGTTGAGCTACTACAAGGGGCGCGACGCCGTGTGCGACCTCGAACTGGAAGAAGCCTTCGTCGAGCATACGGGCTGGTACGAGAAGATGCCGCGTCCGTATTTCGTCGATGCCGACAAGACGCTGTTCGAGCATTTCAAGGATTCCACCGTCGAGGGCATGACCATCGCCGCGCCGGGTTTCTATGCGCCACAGGGGCGGTGGGTGCGTCTCGAACCCCACGACGCCCGGCTGAACGAGAAGATCGAGTCGTTCGACTTCCGCGGCCGCCGCATCACCAACTTCGAGATGGAGGGTTCGGCGCTGGCCGGCCTGGCCGCCCTCATGGGACACCGCGCCGCCACGATCTGCACGATCATCGCCCAGCG
>CAYSJF010000171.1:0-1382 GCA_964431265.1 uncultured Alistipes sp.
CCGTGGCAAAGGTGGGACGCGAGCGCGACCCAATCGTAATAACTATACTCCAGTTCGCTTTTACGGCGGTGTTTGCGGTGATAGCGGCGCTGTTTTCCGAGAATATGCCGCAGGGAGTTGCAGCGTATTCATGGGTGCGCCTTTTATATCTTGCGGCGGTGCCCACAGCGGTGGGACTTCTTTTGCAAATTATAGGTCAAAAGTACGTACCCCCGTCAGCCGTAGCAATAATTCTGAGCCTTGAGTCGGTATTCGGCGTAATTTTTTCGATGATATTCTATGGCGAGAAACTGACGCTAAAGCTTGTGATAGGCTTTGCGCTCATCTTCGTTGCGGTAATCGTATCGGAAACAAAACTATCTTTTTTACAAAAAAAGAGCGAGGTATGACCCTCGCTCTTTTATGTTTTTTGAATAATATTTTTTGATATAGCCCTTATTGCTCGTTATATATCCCGCCGCGCCGCCACAACGCTGCCGATAACGGTAAATAGCAAAATATACACAATACACACCGCTGCAAACTGCGCATAACCGCTTTGCGTAAGCTCTTGCGGAGCATTGGCTTTCATTCCGTATGCCATAAGCGAATACGGCCAGATATGCCCAAAACCTTTTGCCAAACATGCAAGTCCCGACAGACCGCCCGCGAAAGATATTCCCACAGGCAGCGCAAAACTGCGCACAAAAATTGATAACAAAAGCTGAACTGACACCATGACCATACCACCTAATGTTCCAAACGCAAACCAAGTTGCGATTGTCTCCCAAGGCGGGTTTACAAGTCCGGCAATATGCCCCGAAATCACAAACAGTGCGCATATCCATATCTCGCTTAATATAAGCATTACTGCCACCATAATGAGCTTAGAAAGAAAAATCGTACTCCTGCTCGAAGGCATTGTAAACACCTTATTCCAATTATGATTTACGTATTCAAGCCGCATAATATACGCACAATAAACGCCGAGCATAATCGGCAAAAAGAAATGATCGGTAAATAGCGTGTGCTGAGTCCACAGGCTTATCCATTCATGAGTGAGAAGACCCTGATTGTTAAGATAATTAAACGTTCCCAAAATTGCCGGAATTATCGGCATAATCAGAAATGCAAGCCATATCGGAGAGCGTTTCAGCTTCATTCGCTCCGCTTTTAATAATCTGAACAACATAAATTAAAGCTCCTTTCTCTTAAATAACATTTTGCCGAGTATGTACATAACAACGCACGCTGCCAGCAACACTCCGAAGAAAGTCCAGTCAATCTCCATTACGTCAAAATGAGCGAATTTATATCTGTCTTCATTTGTCCAATCAAACAGCCCCACAAATTGCAGCACTCCGTAATAGCCCCAAATAAATATTCTGCGAAGCCACGGAAAC
>CAYSJF010000171.1:1392-1894 GCA_964431265.1 uncultured Alistipes sp.
AAAGCGATACGACATGCTGGAAAATATAAACGGCAACGGTAGGTGAGACTGTAAACAACAGATACAACAAATAGAGCCGAATCGGTACATCGCCGCCAAAACCTTTGAGATAGCCGAAAAGAATGGTTGCGCCCCAGCTTATAAGCGTACAGAACATTACGATTGCTATTCCGTAAATGAATTTTGCATCATACAGTTTTCCTCTGTCCCGTATGACTGCAAGCTGTTTGAGCATAACGCCTTTATGCTCAATATCGCACAAGCGCGAGGAGACTATGATTGCCAAAATAGGCATAAAAATTGCGTTCGCAAGCGGCATTTGATACAAATACGCCATCCATCCCATTCGCAGCACATCCTCACCGTAATCTGCGCGCAGTGTCCACGCAAGCAGCGCCGCCGTTGCAACAAGCGCGGTCAGAAAAATATATCTGTGCCGCGTTTTCCGAAATTCGCATTTCAGGAGTTGTATCATAAGCTCAGCTCCTTTCCCGTGAGGTCA
>CAYSJF010000172.1:0-1001 GCA_964431265.1 uncultured Alistipes sp.
GTCGAAAACTTCGGTAATACGCTGTATGACGGCATTCATCCAAGCGCGCAAGGCAAGGATCTTTATGTGTCGGAATTCGGTAAATATCTATCCAAATAAATAATAAAGCTCTCGGCAGTTGCGCTGTCGGGAGTTTTTTATTATCCGCGTCCGTTCACGTAGAATTTCCTGTTAATTAAAAATGAAAATTGCAAGAATATTATTATTTTTAATAACAAATATTGACTACAAGCGGAAAAAATGGTATAGTGTTATCGTTAACAATACACTAAATCGGGCATTTTATACCAAAAATTTTTATTATCGCGCACAATATCATTGATGCGTTTCAATAAAGACATAAAAATGTGTTCGGTAGCCCTATTCAAAATTGTTAACGATAACTTAATGCATAAGCAATTTTGGTGTCCACGGCTAAGACCGTAACAATAAAAATTTGAGGAGGAACACATGAAAAGAACTAGAATTATAGCATTGGTAGTGGCGTTGTTGTTGGTTACCGCCCTGTTTGCCGCTTGCGGACAAGCAGCTTTAACTGTTACAGCGCAATATACTCTTACCGTTGGCGAAACATTGCAACTTAAAGCGGACGGCGAAGGCGTAACCTACGCGTCGGACAAAGAAGCCGTTGCAACAGTAGCTAATAGCGGGTTGATTACCGCCGTTGCCGCAGGCGAAGCGACAATCACCGTAACGGCGGGAGATGCCAGCCAAAAGGTTTACGTAAAGGTTGTAGCGGCTCCCGCTTGCCAACACCGTTATTTGGAAGGCACGTGCATTTTCTGCGGCGAAGCTGACGCTAACTACGTAGCTCCTGCTTGCGACCATTACTACATTGACGGCGTTTGCATTTTCTGTAAGGAAGCCAATCCCGTTAAGCCCGCTAAGGTTTACTACAACTTTACGGCTAGCGATATCGACAATATCCCCGCTATTTTAAGCTCGGATTTCCAAAGAGCTATGGACGCCGATTGGAACATCGGTTGGCACATCGCTTCGTT
>CAYSJF010000172.1:1011-1867 GCA_964431265.1 uncultured Alistipes sp.
GTACTCTACAACAAGATTGACAATCTTCCCGCTAATATAAATCAATTCAGAATTTGGATGGGAACGAAAGCGGCCAATATCCATATGACCAATCAATGTATGTTTAAAGTTACATTGCTTGCCAAGGACGCTAACGGACAATATCAACAAATAGTATTGAAGCCTGCCGACGGCGTTATCCCCGAAGGCGCGCAAAACATCACTTACACCGAAGACGGTTACGTTAAAATTGTTGACAACCGCGCCGACAACGACATCCGCTGCGGCGAAAGCGGCGAGACAGTTGCAGACGGAATGTTCGTTTACGATATTTCTCAACTCGATTTGCGCGGCGAAGTTACCGTTATGATCGAACTGTGCGGTATCGGCGACAAGCTTGGCACTGCCGAAACCGAAGAGCTGGGCGGAGCTGCGGAAGGCAACGCTTTACAAGAAGTTATCGTAGTTAAGAGAATTATGTTTCTTCAAGCATAATCCAAATTAAGTAATTTATATCTTTCCCCAAGCCCGTCGTTCGGCGGGCTTGGGTGTATATGGCTTTGAAGAGGGAAATACTCTAACGAGTCAACTTTCAAAATATGAGTGAAAATTATGAAAAAACGTATTTTATTGATAACGCTTATCGGCGTATTGGTCGTTTGCTTAGCGTTAGCGTGCGCTTGCGTCGACAATAACGACAACGGAATAAAAGCGACGGGTATATCCATTTCGGGTACCGGCGTTAACAACGGCAAGCTGTCCGTTATGACGGGCAACCGCGATTTGACTCTTGTCGCAACGGTACGTCCCAGCGACGCCACCGATAAAACCGTAACTTGGACAAGCAGTAATCCGTCGGTTGCTACCGTTTCCGCGC
>CAYSJF010000173.1:0-1780 GCA_964431265.1 uncultured Alistipes sp.
GTGCTCAGCCGCTTTTCCCTGCCGCTCGGATTCGGCTCAAAGACCATCGGCGAACTGTGCCGCGAGTCAGGCATCAATGTCGAAGTGTTCCTGCTGATAGTCAACTTCCTGCTGTCAGGCCACATCGACACGCAGCGGCTCGGCTCGGTGAGTGCGATTGACGTGGCACGGTTCCTGCACAATTCGCACAACTACTACCTGCAGTACAAATATCCGCACATCCGGGCCAATCTGCTCTCGGCTCTCGACCCGGAGCACGCCGACATCAATCCGATTATCGTTAAGTATTTTGACGATTACATCGCCGAGGTCGGAGCACATTTCAGCTATGAGGAAAACACGGTGTTTCCCTACGTCGAGACTCTGACCGCCGGACAGGCTGACGGCAGATACAGCATCAGCACGTTCACGCGCCGTCATGACCACGAAGTGGAGGAAAAACTCGCCGAGCTCAAGAACATCATCCTGCGCTACTACTCGACATCAGTACCTTACAGGATGTATGACGTGCTCGTGGATATTTACAACTGTGAGGAGGATCTCAAGCAGCACGCGCAGATCGAGGACAATATACTCGTCCCGCTCATAACACGTCTTGAGAAACGATAGCTCTCTTTCCCACAAGCCGTCACCCCCACAGATATGAGAGTCGCCAACGTAGGATTATTACTGAGTTCACCCCTGCTCACAGCCGGATTGCAGTCCGTGTTGCGCGGAGTGCATGGACTGACGGTCACTGATCTGGGACGTGACGCCTCACCGGAGCAATACAGCCGACGCATATCCTCGGCCGCTCTGTCGCTCATAATCCTTGACCCCTTCACAGCCCAATACTGCCCGTCAGACGTCTCATCGCTGTTGCTCACATCGGCTCAGGTGCCCGACCGCGAGCGCAGTGCGCACGAAGGGATTCTGTCAGTCTACGATTCAGTCGAGACGATCATCGAGCGGATAACGGCGCTCACCGATCCCTCACGCGGGCAGTCATCCGACCAGCGCGGCAGCGACCTGTCACCACGCGAGAAGGACGTCATACTCGCCATCGTCAAGGGATTGTCCAACAAGGAGATCGCATCCGAGATGAACGTATCGGTAAATACCGTCATGACCCACCGCCGCAACATAGCCGCCAAACTGCAGATACACTCGCCGGCAGGTCTCACCATCTTCGCCATCGCCACCGTGCTTGTCAAGATCGAGGACGTAGCCTTATAATACCTGCCCCCGCACATACGGAACTGCAAGGTTAAGAACAAGAAATTTCTTGCATCATACGGGTTGATTTAGTAACTTTGCAATTCATTGTAACAGATCACGCAGTGATACACATTCCGGTCATAATGATGCGTGGAGTCCTTATCGGGATTCTGGTGTCGGCTCCGATGGGGCCGATAGGTATGCTGTGCATACAGCGCACCATCAACCGCGGACGATGGCCGGCATTCTGGACCGGCGTAGGAGCCGGCGTGAGCGACCTGATATACTGTCTGCTCACAGGTCTGGGACTATCGTTCGTCACCGACTTCATACAGGCCAATCAATGTCTGCTGCAGCTCATCGGATCGGTCGTGCTTCTGGTATATGCAGGCTATCTGTTCGGCGCTACCCCCTCGCGCCCCGCTCCGGCAAACGGCGGCCCCTCCAAGAGTTTTGTCAAGGATTTCTGCACGGGATTCCTGTTCACATTCTCCAATCCGCTCATCCTGTTCTTCATCATAGGTCTGTTCGCACGGTTCAGTTTCCTCGCGCCCGAATTTGCAGCCTATCATTATGTGGCAGG
>CAYSJF010000174.1:0-1746 GCA_964431265.1 uncultured Alistipes sp.
AGGAGGCGTCGATCCGCATGGAGAAGCTCCTCAAGTCGGCCATCGCCAACTGGGAAGCCAAGAACGAGGGCGAACGTCTCGAAGACGTGACGCTCTGCGTCAAGGAGGTGTTCGTCGACGGCGGCCGCATGCTGAAGCGTATTCAGGCTGCGCCCCAGGGTCGTGCACACCGCATTCGCAAACGTTCGAACCATGTGACGATCGTAGTGGACAAAATGGTAACCGTAGAAAACAAGTAATCAGATGGGACAGAAAGTTAATCCGATAGCAAATCGTCTGGGCATCATCCGCGGTTGGGATTCCAACTGGTTCGGCGGCAAGGACTTCTCCGACAAGCTGGTCGAGGACGCCAAGATCCGCAAGTATCTGAATGTCCGTCTGGCCAAGGCGAGCATCTCGAAGATCATCATCGAGCGCACGCTGAAACTCGTCACGGTGACCATCTCCACGGCTCGTCCGGGCATCATCATCGGCAAGGGCGGCCAGGAGGTCGACAAACTCAAGGAGGAGCTGAAGAAGCTCACCGGCAAGGAGATTCAGATCAACATCTACGAGGTGAAGCGTCCCGAGGTCGACGCCGTGATCGTGGGACAGAACATCGCCCGCCAGCTGGAGGGCCGCGTGTCGTTCCGCCGCGCCGTGAAGACCGCCGTGGCTTCGACCATGCGCATGGGTGCCGAGGGCATCAAGATTCAGGTCGCCGGCCGTGTGGGCGGCGCCGAAATGGCCCGTACGGAGACCATCAAGGAGGGTCGCATTCCGCTGCATACGTTCCGTGCCGACATCGACTACTGCCTGACCGAGGCCCTCACCAAGGTGGGTATCCTGGGCGTCAAGGTGTGGATCTGCCAGGGTACGGTATACGGCAAGCGCGACATCTTCGAGATCGCGGGCGCTTCGGCCCAGGCCGCATCGGGCGATCGCGGCGAGCGTCGTGGCGGCGGCCGCGGGGGCGATCGTCGTGGCGGCGAGCGTCGCGGAGGTCGTCGTGGCGGCGAGCGTCGCAACAACAATCAGTAGTAAGTAGGACCTTTTAAAGCAAAACGAACATGTTACAGCCGAAAAAGACCAAGTTCAGAAGAATGCAGAAAGGCCGTATGAAGGGTTTGGCTCAAAGAGGCAACCAGCTTGCATACGGATCGTTCGCGATCAAGGCACTTGAATCGACCTGGATCACCGGTCGTCAGATAGAGGCAGCCCGTCAGGCTATCACCCGTTATATGAAGCGCGAGGGTCAGCTGTGGATCCGCATCTTCCCCGACAAACCCATCACGAAGAAGCCCGCCGAGGTGCGTATGGGTAAAGGTAAGGGTAACCCCGAAGGGTTCGTGGCTCCCGTTACTCCGGGCCGCATCCTCTTCGAAGCCGAGGGCGTGCCCCTGGCCGTAGCGCAGGAAGCGCTGCGTCTGGGTGCGCAGAAGCTGCCCATCACGACCAAATTCATTGTAAGACGTGACTACGTCGAAACCACAATTTAAGGGAACATCAAGATGAAAAGTGCAGAAATCAAGGATATTTCGATCAAAGACCTGCAGGAGCGCATCGAGACCGAAAAGGCGCAGCTCGCCAAGCTGAAGGTGCAGCACGCGGTGTCCCCCGTCGAGAACCCGTCGATCATCAAGAAGAACCGCAGAGACATAGCTCGCATGCTGACGATCCTGCGTCAAAAAAACGCTAAATAAGGAATGACCATGGAAAGAAATCTTAGAAAAGAGCGTATCGGTGTGGTTGTCAGCAACAAGATGG
>CAYSJF010000175.1:0-1732 GCA_964431265.1 uncultured Alistipes sp.
CGTTCTGTCTATTTTCTCGACTGTCTCGCCGCTATCCAGCTTAACCTGCGAAGTATAGCGTGTTATCGTAAATTTCCGGTCATATGACTCACTTATCTGGGATGTCAGCTTCACTTCCCCGTCAAACACATAGGGCCACTGTACGCTGTCTTTTACCCTGTAGTCTGTCAGGGAGTTCGTGCCGCCGTTCATAAGACCTGTCTCCCACTTGACAGGGTGTTCCATTGCAACACCCTCCTGTGGGTCATATGGTGTTTCCCCCTCTCCCGCTTTCGCTGTGACCGGCGCGCCTTTCGTGACGCCGGGTTTCGCTTCCTCGCGCCTCATCTTCGTCTCGGATGCCACCCATTTACCGGTCTCGGTGGGCTCTTCTACCGTGAAGCCGCGCTCTATGGCAGTCTCATCACTCTCCCAGAACTCCGGTGTTCCCTCGTTGGAATTCGCATAACTGCTCCTGTGCGCGTCCACGCCCTGTACCTGCGTGATCCGCCCTACCTTGTACGGATCGGCTATCGGCATCGCCGCAGGAAGCTCCACCACATCCTCCGTATTCTGATATCCCTCTATCTCGAAACGCACTTCCATCGCCACATACTCTCCCGGCTTCAGGAAATACTTTCCGACAAGGTCGTCATAAACATCCGTGTAATAATAGCCGTATGGCACGATGTCTAAGTAAGCTTCATCCTCCCTGCCCTCCGGATATGTTACATGCACACCCAAAATGCTGTGTCTGCTGTTATATCCCGGCGGCTCCTCATCTGACACTGACACATCAGTCAGGTTCCAATCCGGATCCGGACGATAGCCGCTGTACTTCGGCGGCGCTTTTAACTTAAATCCCTCCGGGATTTTGATCTGGACAGGATTCAGGAAAAGGTTGCTCTTGCCGTGGTTATAGATGACCACATAATATTTTACGATCCGGGTCTCCTCGTCGCTGTTGGCATAGATATAGCCGTACGGGTCGCCGTCTGTTCCGTACACACCGGTCTTTAAAAATGCCTGTGCCGGTTTTGCCACCATATGCGAAACGCTTGAGATTCTGTCGCCATAATACAGGGTATTGTAAAGCGTCCCGTCCACCGCATCCGCGAAGCTCTCCCATACATCCTGCTTTTCCGGGAATGTCAGGGTGACATAGATATATAAGGTACGGTTGTATGGAATCGTGAAATCTCCGAATGACAGTCTGTACTGCTCCACGCTCTCGCCAACATGGCTTCTCAGCGGCGCATTCACAATATCGATCTTCGCAAAATCCGCAGGCAGACTGCCGCTTAGCGGGTAAGGCTCGTATTCCGCTTTCTGTCCCGCCTGGGAAACGCGCTCTTTCAGGTAATACGCCACCTCTACATTATCGCCAAGCTTCCATTCGAACTCCCCGTAGGTACGGGGCAGCAGATCATAAATCTCCTCCGCTTTCAGCGTATAATCCCCTATCCAGTAATCATCGAAAGATAAACGGTAAGTCACGCTTGTTCCCACGCCCAGATAGGTGGTGCCAAGATCTGATACCTTCTCCTCATTTGTCCCCGCCGCTTCGGGATTGGCAATGACGCTCTTGCCGATGGATTCACTCTGATAGCCTCCGTCGTAATAAGTATATATACGGGTGGAGAAATTGGGATTGCTGTTCTTATAGTTATTGGCATAGATGACAGCGTGTGCCGACGGACGCTCCTGCCCTTCTTCAGGCTCTAACACGTAGGAGAAAAACTGGTATTTCTTT
>CAYSJF010000176.1:0-1720 GCA_964431265.1 uncultured Alistipes sp.
AGGGGCCGTTGACCGAGCACGACTCGATGACGTCGGGATAGATCGTACCCTGCGCCAGCCACTTCACGTCGGCGATCCGCTGCGCCTCCTGATCGAAGACCTCCACGAAGTCGCGGCCGATGATCTTGCGCTTGCGCTCGGGGTCGCTCACGCCCGCGAGGTCGCCGAGGAACTTGGTCGCGGCCTTGACGCCCTTGACGTTCAACCCCATGTTCTCATAGGATTCGAGCACCTCCTCGAATTCGTTCTTGCGCAACAATCCCGAATCGACGAAGATGCAGTAGAGGTTCTGTCCGATCGCCTTGTGGAGCAATACGGCCGCCACCGACGAGTCGACACCGCCCGAGAGAGCCAGCACCACCTTGTCGTCGCCCAGCTTCTCGCGCAGCTCGCGCACCGTAGTCTCGACGAAGCTCTCCGACGTCCAGCTTTGGGTGCAGCCGCAGATGCCGACGACGAAATTCTTCAACAACTGCGCGCCGTCAGCGGAATGATAAACCTCGGGGTGGAACTGGATGCCCCACGTCCGCTCGCCCTCGACACGGAACGCCGCGACGCGCACATCCTCCGTGCCGGCGATCAGCCGGTAGGAGGCGGGCACCGAAGTGATCGTGTCGCCGTGCGACATCCACACCTGCGTGGTGGCGGGCAGACCCGCGAGCAACGGATCGGAAGCGTCGCCCACAGTGAGCATCGCGCGGCCGTACTCGCGGCTGGGCGCAGGCTCCACCTCGCCGCCGAAAGCCGAAGCGAGGAACTGCGCGCCGTAGC
This sequence comes from uncultured Alistipes sp., assembly GCA_964431265.1. Lineage (GTDB taxonomy): Bacteria > Bacteroidota > Bacteroidia > Bacteroidales > Rikenellaceae > Alistipes. The sequence goes on from CAYSJF010000176.1 coordinate 772, forward strand.
AGACGCCCAGCAGCGGCAGGCGCCCCTTGATCTGCGAGAGATCGGGACGCGGCGCCTCGGCATCGCGCACCGAATAGGGGCTGCCCGAGAGGATCACGCCCCGCACCGAAGCATCGAGCGCCGGAATCTTGTTGAACGGGTGGATTTCGCAATAGACGTTCAGCTCGCGCACGCGTCGCGCGATGAGCTGCGTATACTGCGACCCGAAGTCGAGGATAAGGATTTTTTCCATCGGTGGTAATCTATCGCCAAATGCGGGCTGCGGAGTCTCCGCAAGCCGCGGTTCTTATTCGCGCACAACGGAGCGTTACTCCTCCCGGTCGTCGCCGAGACGGGCCTCCATCTTCTTCCTGTAGTAATGGTTCGCGACGATGCGCACGACGAACAGGTAGAGGCACATCAACCCCAGCAACGCGTAGCGCAACCAGGGATAACCCGTGAGGTACCACGCCACGAAAAACGCGGCGAAAACGATCAATGCGATCCAGTCGATCTTGCCGACATGCTGACTGTTTGCGGATTTCATGATAAATCGATTTTTAACGTTCGCTCGAATAGTTGGGGGCCTCGCGCGTGATGGTCACGTCGTGGGGGTGGCTCTCCTGCATGCCCGAAGCCGAGATGCGGATGAACTGCGCCTGCTGCAGGGCCGGGATGTCGGCGGCGCCGCAGTAGCCCATGCCCGAGCGGATGCCGCCCACGAGCTGGTAGACCGTCTCGCTGAGCGACCCCTTGAACGGCACGCGCGCCACGATGCCCTCGGGCACTAATTTGTTGATGTTGCCTTCGCAGCCCTTCTGGAAATAGCGGTCGGCCGACCCGGCCTTCATGGCGTCGATCGACCCCATGCCGCGGTAGGACTTGAACTTGCGGCCGTTGTAGATGATCGTCTCACCCGGAGCCTCCTCCGTACCGGCGAACATCGAACCGATCATCACGCAGTCGCCGC
>CAYSJF010000177.1:0-1720 GCA_964431265.1 uncultured Alistipes sp.
CCCGGAGCCTCCTCCGTACCGGCGAACATCGAACCGATCATCACGCAGTCGCCGCCCGCAGCCAGCGCCTTGACGATGTCGCCCGAATAGCGCAGGCCGCCGTCGGCGATGACCGGCACACCCGCAGCCTTGGCTACGGACGCAGCGGCATAAATGGCCGACAACTGGGGCACGCCCACTCCGGCGATGATGCGCGTGGTGCAGATCGAACCCGGGCCGATGCCGACCTTGACGCCGTCGGCCCCCGCATCAACGAGGAAACGGGCGGCTTCGGCCGTGGCGATGTTGCCCACCACGACGTCGAGCGCCGGCCAGGCGGCCTTGATTTGCTTCAAGGTGGTGACGATATTCTTCGAGTGGCCGTGCGCCGAATCGAGCACCACGGCATCGACATCCTCGGCGACGAGCGCGGCGACGCGATCCATCGCGTCGGGCGTGATGCCTACACCCGCAGCCACGCGCAGACGCCCCTTGGCATCCTTGCAGGCATTGGGATGATCCTGCACCTTGGTGATATCCTTATAGGTAATCAGGCCCACCAAATGCCCGTCGGCGTCGACGACGGGAAGTTTTTCGATCTTGTTGTCCAGCAGTACGCCGGCAGCGTGTTCCAATTCGGTCTTATGGGTGGTGATGAGGCGGTCGCCGGGGGTCATGACCTCGGCGATCGAACGCGACATGTCGCGCTGGAAGCGCAGGTCGCGGTTCGTCACGATGCCGATCAAGCGGCGGTCGCCGTCGACGACCGGAATGCCGCCGATCTTGTTCTCGGACATCAAATCGAGCGCATCGCCCACGGTGTGGTCGCGCGAAATGGTCACGGGGTCGTAGATCATGCCGTTCTCGGCACGCTTCACGCGCCGCACGTGAGCCGCCTGTTCGGCGATCGACATGTTTTTATGGATCACGCCGATACCCCCTTCGCGCGCCAGAGCGATCGCCAGAGGAGCTTCGGTCACGGTGTCCATGGCGGCGGACACGATCGGAATGTTCAGACGGATATTACGCGAAAAACGGGTTTCGAGACGAACCTCTCGCGGCAACACTTCCGAATAGGCGGGAACGAGCAACACATCGTCGAACGTAAGTCCCTCGGGCAGAACCCTTTCATCGATAAAAGACATAAGAACGCGGATTTTGTTGCTCGCAAAAATACGCAATTTTTTCCGAATCTCCGCACGAAAGGGGCATGTTATCGAATTTTATCCACAAATCGGGAGTATCGAAACGCGATCGCCGCGACCTTATTCCAGGATCGCGGCGACAGCTATCGGGGGCGAATGCTAATATTGCTCTTTCTCGTTGGGGAAGTCGCACTCCTTGACATCGCGGATGTAACCCGTCACGGCGTCGGTCATGACGGTGTACAGGTCGGCATAGCGGCGCAGGAAACGGGGCGAAAAGCCCTTGTTGATGCCCAGCATGTCGTGGATCACCAGCACCTGGCCGTCGCAGGCGCCGCCGGCGCCGATGCCGATCGTGGGCGTAGGTATTTCGGACGTCACCCGGGCGGCGAGCGTCGCAGGAATCTTTTCGAGTACGATACCGAAGCAGCCGGCCTCGCTCAACAGGTGGGCGTCGCGCACCAGCTTCTCGGCCTCGGCCTCCTCCTTGGCGCGCACGTTATAGGTACCGAACTTGTGGATCGACTGGGGCGTGAGACCCAGGTGCCCCATGACGGGAATCCCGGCCGAAAGGATGCGCTGCACCGATTCGAGAA
>CAYSJF010000178.1:0-1716 GCA_964431265.1 uncultured Alistipes sp.
CCTCCCAAGGAGATGCTCCGGCTGGACGACCGGCTCCGGTCCCGGTTCGAGTCGGGCCTGCCCATCGACGTCCAGCCCCCCGACTACGAGACCCGGCTGGCCATCATCAAGAACAAGACCATCCGCCGGGGCATGGACCTTCCCGACCCGGTCCTTGCCTACATCGCGGACAACATCACCTCCAACGTCCGGCAGATCGAGGGCACGGTGAACAAGATCCTGGCCTTCCAGGAGCTGATGGGGGAGCAGGTGGACGTGGACACGGTGACCCGGGCCGTCCGGGACATGTTCAAGAACAAGACGGAATTTCTCCCCTCCGCCGACGTGATCATCGAGGAGGTGGGCAAGTTCTACAACATCTCCGCCTACGACATCAAGGGGCAGGCCCGCACCAAGGACATCGCCCTGGCCCGCCAGATCGCCATGTATGAGATCCGCCGGATGACCAACCTCTCTCTGAAGGAGATCGGCGAGGTCTTCGAGGGCCGGGACCACACCACGGTGATGCACTCCATTGAGCGGGTGGAGAAGCTGATGAAGGGCTCCCCCGAGATGGCCGAGGTCATTAAGGACATCAACGCCAACATCAACAGTCGATACGAGTAAACGCCCTTCGACAGGATAGCCCCCGGTTTCCCACATTTCCACCCCATTTCGTGAACATGTGCAAATCTCCTTGTGGAAAACTTTCTCTTCCCCCTTTTTCTGTGGAAACCCCCTCCTTTTTCCCACCACCCCCTGTGGATATCTTTTTCTTCCACCTCAATGCTTTTTCCCACTTTTCCACCCTTTTTCATCCCTACTTCTACTGTTACTAATTTATAATCCTCTCCTCTCCTTGCGGAGAGCAAAGAAAGAATGGAGGTCACCCCATGAAATTTTCCTGCGAAAAAGCCCTGCTGCAATCGGCCATCGCCACCGCCTCCCGTGCAACAGCCCCCAAGAGCTCCATCCCCGCCCTGGAGGGCATCCTGCTGGAGGCGGCCAACGAGCTGCGCCTCACCGGCTACAACCTGGAGACGGGCATCCGCACCGTGGTTCCCGCCGAGATCGGCGAGAAGGGCTCCCTGGTGCTGTCCGCCCGGCTCTTCGGCGACATCGTCCGGCGCCTGCCCGACGACGTGCTCACCGTCACCACCGAGGGCCTCACCGTCCACATCCAGTGCGGCGACGTGAACTACAACATTCAGGGCATCGACCCGGAGGACTTCCCCGACCTGCCCGCCGTGGAGCCCCAGAACGCCCTGCTGCTGCCCCGGGCCACCCTCTCGGACATGATCAACCGCACCATCTTCGCCATCTCCCAGAACGACGGCCGGCCCATTCTCACCGGCTCCCTCTTCGAGGTGGTGGATAAGACCCTCACCGTGGTCTCGGTGGACGGCCAGCGGCTGGCCCTCCGCCGGGAGCAGCTGGGCAAGGCCCCCGGCCGGGACTTATCCTTCGTGCTACCCGGTATGGCTTTGAGAGAGGTGCGCTCCATCTGCGGCGACAGCGACGAGACGGTGGAAATCACCACCGGCCAGCGGCATATCCTCTTCCGCATCGGCACCACCCTGCTGGTGACCCGGCGGCTGGAGGGTGAGTTCCTCAACTACCGCCAGTCCATCTCTTGGAAGAGCACCATCGACCTGAACGTGGAGGCCAAGCAGCTTATGACCTCCATCGACCGGGTGAGCCTCATTCTGCAGGAGAACACCAAGAACCCCCTCCGCT
>CAYSJF010000179.1:0-1700 GCA_964431265.1 uncultured Alistipes sp.
TCGTCGATGTAGCGCCACACGAAGTTCATCATCAGCACGAACATCACGATGAAGAACGTGAGGATCATCGGGCCGAGGTAGGCTTTCAGAATGAGTTTGTGGATGGTTTTCATGCGGCCGATACCGGTTTTCTGCGACGCAAAGTTAACAACTTTACTGCGACAAGCGCAAAAACGAGCGTAAATATTATGGCCGCGCCGGGAGGAACTTCGAGATGATAACTCACCGCCAGCCCGATCACGTTGCCGGCGGCGGCGACTATGGGCGCCGCGAGGGCCAGCGTGCGGTAGGAGCGCGACAGCGCGTTGACGATCGCCGCGGGCAGCGTGAGCAGCGAGATGAGCAGCACGATGCCCATGATGCGGATCGCCAGCACGATCGTCACGGCCACGATGGCGGCCATGGCATAGGAGATCGTCTGCGTCGGGATGCCGCGGCTGCGTGCGAACTCCTTGTCGAATGCGACGTACATCACCGGCCGCAGCCACAGGGCGGCCCCGAGGAGGAGCAGCACTGTAAGCACGGCCAAAGCTGCGACATCGCTGTCCGTCACGGTGATGATGCTGCCGAACAGATAGGCCGACAGATCGCCCGACGTGTAGCCCGGGCGCAGACTCATGAACAGCGCCCCCACGGCCATGCCCACCGACCAGATGATCCCCACGGCCGAATCTTCGCGGATGCGTCCCTTGTTCCCGGCCCACTCGATGCCCAAAGCCGACGCCACCGCGAAGAGCATGGCCCCCGCGATCGGGTCGGTGCCCAGGTAGAACGCTATGCCCAGTCCGCCGAACGACGCGTGGGTGATGCCGCCGGCCAGGAACACCATGCGCCGGCATACCACATAGGTGCCTGCCAGTCCGCAGGTTATGCCCGCCAGAATGCAAGCGGCCAGGGCGTTGGAAAGATAGTCGTATTGAAACAGATCGTCGATGAATCCCATGTTCCGGTGCTCGAATGCGTGCAAATTTACGTTTTTTCCGGGAAAAGCCGCTCTTTTTCGCCTCCTTTTCGTAATTTCGCAACCGAAAATCACAGACGGAATTTTTATTGCTTTTCACCTTTCACTTCCACTTCGTCGTCCATGCAACCTCGCAAAGTCAATTTCCATACCCTCGGCTGCAAACTCAATTTTTCGGAGACCTCCACCCTGGCCCGGGAGTTCGAGCAGGGCGGTTTCGAGCGCGTGGCGCCCGATGCTCCGGCCGACATCTGCGTCATCAACAGCTGCTCGGTCACCGAGCACGCCGACAAGAAGTGCCGCAATCTGATCCGCAAGCTGCATCGGCGCAATCCGCAGGCGATCATCGCGGTGACGGGGTGCTACGCCCAGCTCCGGCCCCACGATATCGCGGCCATCGAAGGGGTCGACTTGGTGTTGAGCAACAACGATAAAGGCGATTTATATAAACGGGTGGCCGAACTCTCCGGCAAGGGCCGGGCGCAGGTCTACAGCTGCGACACCGATGCGCTCACTTCGTTTTTCGCCGCTTTTTCGAGCAACGACCGTACACGTGCGTTTCTCAAGGTGCAGGACGGTTGCGACTATTGCTGCTCCTACTGCACCATTCACTACGCGCGCGGGGCGAGCCGCAACATACCCATTGCCGATTTGGTCGAGGAGGCCCGGCGGATCGCGGCTGCAGGCCAGCGCGAGATCGTCATCACGGGGGTCAATACGGGCGATTTCGGCCGCACGA
>CAYSJF010000180.1:0-1683 GCA_964431265.1 uncultured Alistipes sp.
TTGATCTTGGCTTTCTTCGAGGCGAGGTTGTAGGTGATGGTGTCCATCTGGTAGGTGGCCGAACCCTCGGTGAACTCGGGCTTGGTGACGATGGGGCGCCCGTCGAGCGAATCGGGTTTGCCGTAGGCATGGATCGACTTGGTTTCCATGTCGATCTGCATGTAGTCGGCTTTCAGGTTGCTGTTCTGGTAGGTCACATCGCCCTGGTTGAAGATGTAGACCATCTTCGAACGTACGTCGTAGACCAGCGAATCGGTGTTCTGACCCGTGATGGGGTCGTCGAGGAACGGTTCCGCCGGTCGAGGGCCGGGTGCCGAGGCTCCGCGCAGGGTGTCGGACGAAGGGCGTGCGGCGGATTTCTGCGCGATGAGCGAATCGAGCTGCGCACCCGCGATCGAGTCGCGCGTATCCTGCGGCAGGGCGTTGAACGCTTCGCGCCGACGGGCTTCGCTGCGGGCTGCACGGCGTATGTTGCGCTGCTGTGCGGGCGAAAGTGCGGGATCGGCGAGTCGTCCATCCGGCAAATAGCGGGACGAATCGGGGGCGGAGTTTGCGGCGAGGGCAGGACTGTCGGCGGCGGGAACGGGCGTCGCGACTCGGGCGCCGGCCGTGGGGGCGAGCGTGTCGATCGTACGCCGGACAGCCTCGGCATGCGGTGCGGCGGAGGTGAAGACCGCCCCGACGAACACCATGGCGACGATCGCCGAGAAAAGATATTTTGCCCTCGTGCTGTTCAAAATTCAAAAAAAAATCCTAACTTTGCCGACAAGTCGGCAAAACCGCCCGGATCGGCGTCTCGATGCCCTCCGGGGCCGGTTTAACCGGACAAAGATACGAAAAGACGAGTGCAATGCCAAATTTATTTGAGCATTGCCGAGGCTGGAGTATCTTCGACGAAGTCAAAGATACGAATAAGCGGAAATGAGCCGGAGTATCTTGGGCGTAAGCCAAAGATACGAAAAGACGACGGATTGGATTTATTCGAGCATTGTTGAGCCGGAGTATTTGATACAATGGCCGGAGCGGATTTGCGGGCATTTTGCCGAAACAGCGTTTTTATGCACATACGAATTCTCGGGATACTGCTTGTCGCGCTTGCGACCGTGCGGGCCGGTGTCGCGGCTGCGCAGCCTGCGGCATGCGGCGTGCGGGTGGTGGTGATCGACCCCGGACACGGGGGCGACGATCCGGGTGCGACCTACTTCGGCACCACGGAGAAGGCGCTGACGCTGAAAGTCGCCCTGCGGTTGGGCAAGATGATCCGCGAGGGGATGCCGGGCGTCCAGGTGGTCTATACCCGCACCACCGACAAGGCGCTGGCCCGCACCAAGATCGACGACCTGCAGGCCCGGGCCGACATCGCCAACAAGGCGGGCGGCGACCTCTTCATCTCGATCCATGTCAATGCGGCCGACGACGCTTCGGCCCGCGGCGTCGAAACGTTGGTCATGGGCGAAAGCCCCAAGGAGCAGCATTACAACCAGGATGCACTCTACGAGAACAACCGCGACGACTTGATCGATATGTCCGACGAGCGGACGGCGGCCATCGTGCGGGCTTATATCCAGAATCTGCAGTTCACCTATGGCGAGTACAGCATGGCCATGGCGCGCTGCATCCAGAACAATTACCTCAAGATCGGGCGGCATGTGCGCAAGATCAAGCCCCAGCTGCTGCGGGTGC
>CAYSJF010000181.1:0-1619 GCA_964431265.1 uncultured Alistipes sp.
GCCGGGGCTGGTATCAGGAGTGGGGCAAGGACGCCCGGGAGCTCCATCCCGGCGATGTGGTCTACATCCCCGCCGGGGTCAAGCACTGGCACGGCGCTGCCAAAGACAGCTGGTTCAGCCACATCGCTTTTGAAGCGCCCGGCGAGGGCTGCTCCAACGAGTGGCTGGAGCCGGTGGACGATGAGCAGTACTGCAAACTGAATTAAGGAGGCTATTCCATGAAAAAGCGGTTTTTGCCTATCGGGCTGGCTGTTGTGCTGGCGGTCTTTGCCACCGCCTGCACCTCGGGACAACCGGCTGACCCGTCTCAAACGCCTTCAGGCGAAGAAACAGCTTTTACACCATCCTCGACCCATAGCGAACCGGACCCGGCCCGGACGGAGGCAGACCCGGCTCAGAGCGAAGCGGAGCCGCCCTCCGCCGATGCGCCTGCCCCGGCGGAGAGCTCCGGCGGCAAAACACTGGTGGCCGTTTTCTCTGCCACGGGAAACACCCGGTCCATTGCCGAATCCGCCGCCGGTATCCTGGGCGCCGATCTCTATGAGATCATCCCCCAGGAGCCCTACACCGAAGCGGACTTAGACTATTACACCGACTGTCGGGCGGACCGGGAGCAAAGCGACGACACGGCCCGCCCCGCCATTTCCGGCGATATGGAGAATATGGAGGACTATGATACGGTGCTGATTGGCTATCCCATCTGGCACGGGGGGCCTCCCAAAATCATCTACACCTTTTTGGAGAGCTACGACTTTTCCGGCAAGACCGTTCTTCCCTTCTGCACCTCCGGCGGCAGCCCCTACAGCGACAGCGGCATCCGGGGGCTGGTGGGCAGCGATACCGTCTGGCTGACCGGCCGCAGGTTTGCCGCCAAGGCTGCGCAGGATGAGGTGTCTAAATGGCTGGAGGAAACAGGGCTTCTCTCAGAGCCGGACCGGGATACCCTCTTTATCGAAGTAAATGGGCAGACACTACGCGCCGATCTGTCAGATAACTCCTCTTCGCAGACGCTCCGGGAGATTCTGGCCGAGGGTCCCCTGACCGTCAGCATGAGCGATTACGGCAATATGGAAAAGGTTGGCCCTCTGGGGGCCGATCTGCCCCGAAACGACGAACAGATCACCACCGGCCCCGGCGACATCATCCTCTACCAGGGCAATAAGCTGGTAATTTACTATGACCAAAACTCATGGAATTTTACCCGGCTGGGAAAACTAAGGGATGTGGACGCTCAGGAGCTGAGAGATATTCTGGGCGCCGGGGACGTATCCGTAACTCTGTCTCTGGGCGGATGACCCTTTGCCTTGGGCGCAAAAGTAAAGCTTTATGAAAAAAGGCATTGCCGGGAGGGGAGCTTTTTACAAAGCCCCCTCCCTTTTACAGCATCAGCCGTCTTTTATCCTTCTTTACACGGTACCGGGTTTATGCTGCCAGCCGGCCTCTCCACTGGGATGACCCCTCATTTCCTCCTCCCGGACCCACCCCGGCACATTTTTGATAGCCCTCCCGCCCGCTGCACTGGGGCTATATCCTGCGGCGTACCGTCAGCAGCCGCCCTGCGTCTGGGGATACTGCCTTTTCCGCCTTCCCTGCGCTTTGCCGCTGGCATGTCAGAACCC
>CAYSJF010000182.1:0-1608 GCA_964431265.1 uncultured Alistipes sp.
AGATGATCGACTCGCGTACGATCATCGACCAGCCGGGCGCCAACCAGCTCATCGGGCGCGGCGACATGCTCTTTTCGAAAGACGGCGAGCTGACCCGTATCCAGTGCGCTCTGGTCGAGACGCGCGATGTCGAGCGCGTGGTGGATCATATCGCCGCGCAGCAGGGCTATACGGCGCCTTACGCCTTGCCCGACTATGTGCCCGAGGGGGGCGACGGCATAGGGCTGGGCAGCGAGGATTCCGCCTCGGCGCCGATGAAATACGACGTGCTTTTCGCCGAAATCGCGCGCAATGCCGTCGAGAGCGGCTCGATCTCCACGTCGATGATTCAGCGCAACTACGAAGTGGGCTTTAACCGCGCAGGCCGCATCATGATGCAGCTCGAACGGGCCGGCATCGTGGGCCGGCAGCTGGGCGCCAAGCCGCGCGACATCCTTTTCCACGACCTGCCGTCGCTGGAGGCCAAGTTGCAGGAACTGGGGGTATTTTAAATTCACGATTTTTTCGGGTCGCGTGCGCAGCATGAACATGAAAAAGATGTTTTTTCCCGCGGTGTTTTCGCTTTTTGCGGTGCTTTTCGTTTCGCCGGCCGTTGTCCGTGCTGCCGATTGTGCCGCTGTCCCGACTTTCGCGGATCGGATCGTCGGGCAGCCGTCGCCCGACCGTGCTTCGGAGATCGTAGGGGCGATTGCGGCCGGGTTCCGCGTGAAAAGCACCTATCGGGTCGATTTCGAGATCGCGATGGGGGAGCAGCGGGTCGCCGGGAGTTATACCGTCGACGGCGAGAACTATCGCCTTGTGCTGAACGGGGCTGAAACCGGAGTTCGTGCCGAGGTCTATGCCGATGGCGCCGTGCGCTACGAGATCGATCACGGCCGGCGCGAGGTGACGATCAATCCGCTGGACGGTGCGGGCCGCAATATCCTCGGCGACCCGGTGCATGCGTTCGACTTCCTCGACAGCGAATATGTCCCCTCCCTGGTGTCGGAGTGTGATGGCGAAGCCGCCGTTGTGCTGACTCCCGCTGCGGATGCCGGTGCTCTCGCCGGGCGTATCGCCCTCAAGATCGATACCCGATCCATGCTTCCTCGATCGGTCGTCTACGACTTCGACGGCGAGAACATCGAGGTGCGCATCCTGCGCATCGGAGCGCCCGACCGGGCGTTCGAACCGTTCGACCGGGCCGCCTATGCCGCCTACGAATGGATCGACTTCAGGTGAAAATCCGTTCGAGAGCCGGTTTTCCTCCGACATCCTGTCGGGAAAAATTTTTCGTGCCGTCAGATCGCCGGAAAAGGGGCGAAAAACGCCGGTGTTCGGAAAACTTCGCGTTGCGGAGGCAAAAATCGGCACCCAAAAGTTGTTCAGATCGAAAATAAATCGTATTTTTGTTCATTCAAAGAATCGTACTAATCGGAAAATAAATGTTGACTGAAGAAGAAAAGAACGCCGGTCTGGTGGGGCGGATCATCCCCATCAACATCGAGGAGCAGATGAAGTCGGCCTACATCGACTATTCGATGTCGGTCATCGTGTCGCGCGCTCTGCCCGATGTGCGCGACGGTCTGAAACCCGTACACCGCCGCATCCTCTACGATATGAGCGCGG
>CAYSJF010000183.1:0-1598 GCA_964431265.1 uncultured Alistipes sp.
GCATTGTCTGTTGCAGTTATGGGCACGCGGCAGTAAATACGACTTTATCAATTAGTGGTGAGGCAATGATTGAGCCGGCTGGGGGATTTGAGAGTAAATATTTGCAAGATCTGACCACGGCGGAGTGCGCGGAGATAGCTAATGGCGAGAGCGCACGGCTAGAAGATAAGCGCGATGGTAAACTTTATTGGGTGAGTAAAATAGGTAATTCTTGTGTAATGACGCAGAATTTGGCGCTAGACATAACAGCGGAAGGACTGACTTCAGAATTAACAGATATTAACCCATCGGATAACGCTGGATATGCAACAGTAGCCGCAGCGGATGGTACGACTATCTATAAGTGGGATGCCACGGCAAAATATCCGCCGCAAGCCACTGCGAAGGCAGCATTTGCGAGTTCAACGGCAACTGCAACCAACTCTTGGAACTTTGGCACTTATGTGCGGATAACCCCATCAACCAGCGCGAGCTGCACTTCACCAATGTCTTGTCCGACAGGTTTCCAACTAATCAACGAAGCAAGCAACCCAATTATGGAAATATCCGATGCTGTGGGAGCGAGGGCGTATGATTCTAGCACTGGCGCGTATGATCCCCATTATCTGATTGGGAATTATTATCAGTATATGACAGCGACGGCTGGGAGTTTGGTGATGACGGCAGGCACTACACCAGCTTCTAGTATTTGTCCTAAGGGCTGGAGATTGCCATATACAACTGCGAGCAGTGGATACGGCAATGACGAATTGACAGGAATGCTAAGGAAATATACCGATGTGATTAATACTTCCCATCGTTACGGCAAGCCAATGCACATAACAGCAAGCGGATACTTAAACATTAATGGCGCTTTTGTTTATCCCGGCGGAGTTGCCTATCTATGGACTGGCAATGTGGTTAGCGCGACCGCTGCTGGTTATTTGTCAAACAATCTAAGCAATAGCACGGCAGACTTAGGCTTTCAAAACAGTTCTCTGACTTTTGCGCGAGCCTTGCCAGTGCGGTGCGTGCTAAGGGAGGAATAAAAATGAAAAAGAATAACGATAAAAAGTTGGCGCAGAATAGCGCGTAAACTACCGTTTGGTAGGAGGTATTAGAGTGCCCTAGAAGCGGAGCGACTATACTGGAAGAGGCAGGAGTGGAGTGGTATAATAGAAATATGGATGAGCGAGGCATTTCAATTTTCTGTGACGAATCTTGTCACCTAGAGCATGATGGTCAAAAAACAATGGTATTGGGTGGAGTGTGGTGCGATAATGCCGACAAGCGGCGCATTTATGAACGCATCCGCGAGATTAAGGCAAGGAATAGTTTGCCACCCGATAAAGAAGTAAAATGGACGAAAATCTCTAATACTAACTTGGCAGCCTACTTGGATTTGGTTGATTATTTCTTTGATGATGCGGACTTGCATTTTCGCTGCGTGGTTATTCCCGACAAGGGGTGCCTGAATCACGAGAAATTTCATCAGACTCATAATGAGTGGTATTACAAAATGTATTTTGACTTGCTGAAAATGATCATTAAAACCGACCAAGCGTGCAGCATTTATCTTGATATTAAAGATACGATTGGTGCGCCAAAAGTGCGCCAAC
>CAYSJF010000184.1:0-1563 GCA_964431265.1 uncultured Alistipes sp.
TCTCGTCGTCCTCATCTCGCTTCTCGTATCCGCCTTTTTCTCGGGTATGGAGATCGCATTTCTCTCTTCGAACAAACTGAAGTTGGAAATCGAGAAGAAAAAGAGCCGCGTGTTCGGCTTCATCGCCGACCTGTTCGCCAAATATCCGGGCCAGTACATCACCTCCATCCTCGTGGGCAACAACATCGCGCTGGTCGTCTATTCCCTCCAGATGAGCGCCCTGATCCGGTATCTGCTCTCGCTGGCCGGCATACCCGCCGAGAGCGGAGGAGCGTTCGCCGTCGAGACGATCGTCTCGACGGTCGTCATCATCTTCGCGGCGGAATTCATTCCCAAGGCCGTCGTCCGGCTCAACCCGACATTCTATTACAAAGCTTTCGCCGTTCCGGTCTACTTTTTCTACCTGCTGTTTTTCCCGCTGGCCAAACTGACCACGCTCGTCTCGATCGGTATTCTCAAACTGGCGGGACTGCCGCTCAAACACGACCAGAGCATCGCCTCGTTCGACCGCGAAGACCTCGCGCATCTGCTCGACGAGGCGACCGAAGACAACGAATCCGCACAGACCGACAAAGATATCAGGCTGTTCCAGAACGCGCTCGACTTCTCGGAATCGTCGGTACGGGACTGCATGGTGCCCCGCGTGGACATCGAAGCCGTGGAACGGCACCGGTCGGTCGAAGAGGCGACGCAGCAGTTCATCGGCACGCAGTTCTCCCGCCTGCCCGTCTACGAAGACACTATCGACAACATCATCGGGTACATCACCACCAAAAGCCTGTTCCGCTATCCGAAAACCATCGACGAAATCATCAACAAAGTGGACTACGTACCCGAAAGCATGCCGGCCCAGCGCCTGCTCACGACGTTCATCAAGAAACGCCACTCGATGGCCGTCGTCATCGACGAGTTCGGCGGCACGGCCGGTCTGGTCACGCTCGAGGACATTCTGGAAGAGATTTTCGGAGAGATCGAGGACGAGCACGACTCGCAGGATCTGGTGGAAAAGAAAGTGAACGACAGCGAATACCTGTTCTCCGGCCGGCTCGAGATAGACTACATCAATGAAAAATACCGCCTCGGACTGCCCGAGAGCGAAGCGTACGACGCGCTGGCCGGTTACGTCATCGACCGGTTCCAGGGCATCCCTTCGGTCGGCGAAACGATTCTGGCCGACAACAAACGGATCAAAATCCTTCGGACCGACGCCTCCCGGATCGAACTGCTGCGCGTGACGGTTTTCTGATGCGGCACACTTCCGGACAATCGGCGCGCCGCTTCCGCACTTTCGAAACGGGCCGGACGAAACACCGTCCGGCCCGTTCCGCCCGCAGACCGCTCCCGCTCTCCCGACGAAACCCTTTATCGCCGCGGCAGACATCGTCCGGGGACCGCAGAACCGTGCCGTCCGGACAGCCCGTCGCCCCGGACGGACGGAAATTCGAGACAAGGGCCCGAAATGCGTTCATATCGGCGGACGACGGACAGAATCACGAAGCGAAAAATACAGTTTATTACCCTCCGGTTGCACGTAAGACAAAGAATTTTATTATCTTTGGGACC
>CAYSJF010000185.1:0-1560 GCA_964431265.1 uncultured Alistipes sp.
AAAGCCTTGAACGGGCGTTGGAGACGGGTATCCCGCCCGAGGTCTACGAGGCGATGGAGGCACAGCTTGCAGAAGGATAGATTGCTGGGGGCGCTGGGCCTCTGCCGGCGGGCCGGAAAGCTGGCCCAGGGTTTTGACCGGGTGCTGGAGACCGCCCTCCGGGGCCGCGCGCACCTGGTGCTGCTGGCCGCCGATGCCAGCGGGCGCACCGCCCGCAAGGTGCAGGAGGGCTGCGAGGGGCTTTGCCCGGTGCGCACCGCCCATCTGACCCAGGCCGAGCTTGCGGTGCTCTGGCATCGCCCGGCCGCGGTGCTGGCCGTGACCGACGAGAACCTGGCAAGGCTCTGTGAAGGCTGCCTGGATGCCCCGGGCCCGGCGTCCGGCCCATGACCTCAAAGGCCGGCCGCGGCTCCGAAACGCATCCAAAAACGAACGACTCAATATGCCTCAAGCTGAAGGAGGAATTGATTGAATGGTCATCAAATACAAGGTGAGTGAAGTTGCAAAGGACCTGAACGTCAGCCCCAAGCAGATCATCGAGCTGCTGGCGGGCTTTGGCGGCGCGCCCAAAAAGGTTGGCTCCAACCTTGAAGAGGGCGAGCTGGACCACATCTTTGAGCATTTTACCCGCGCCAACGAGGAGCCGAACCTGGCCGAGTACCTTGCCAGCGCCCCCAAGCCCAAGCCCAAGGAGAGCGAGGTGCTCAAAAAGGCGGACGGCACGGTGGTCGAAATGCCCCGGCCCAAGCCCAAGGCCGAGAAAAAGAAGACCGAGACAGAGGCGCCCAAGCCCAAGCGCGAGGTGGTCACCAAGGTGGTGGACACCCGCACGGTGGACGTCAACCTCGACAAGTTCAACGAGAAATATACCGAGCTGGCCGGCACCAAGAATGTCGAGAACCGCCGCAAGCCCACCCCGGCCGGCAACAAGCAGAAGTTCGGCAACGCGAACAAGAGCCGCGGCCGCCAGCCCTTCCAGCGCCGCCGCGAGACCGAGGCCGAGCGGCTGCAGCGCATCCAGCTCGAAAAGGCCCGCAAGGCCCAGCTCAAGGTGCAGATCCCGGACGAGATCACGGTCGGCGAGCTGGCCGCCCGCCTCAAGGCAACCGCCGCCGCGGTCATGAAAAAGCTGATGAGCCTGGGCGTCATGGCCAGCGTCAGCCAGACGGTCGATTTTGACACCGCCGCCATCGTGGCCGAGGAGCTGGGCGCGAAGGTCGAGCGGGAGGTGCATGTCACCATCGAGGAGCGGCTCTTCGAGGTGGACGAGGACGCGCCCGAGAGCCTGCGCGAGCGCCCGCCGGTCGTTGTGGTCATGGGTCACGTCGACCACGGCAAGACCAGCATCCTGGACAAGATCCGTTCCGCCAATGTCATCGCGGGCGAGGCCGGCGGCATCACCCAGCACATCGGCGCCTATCAGGTCACGGCGGACGGCAAGGTCATCACCTTCCTGGACACGCCGGGCCACGAGGCCTTTACCAGCATGCGCGCCCGCGGCGCCAACCTCACCGATATCGCGGTGCTGGTGGTGGCGGCGGATGACGGCATCATGCCCCA
>CAYSJF010000186.1:0-1544 GCA_964431265.1 uncultured Alistipes sp.
AACATATTCGGGCACAACCGCCTTTTTGCGATGAAAAAAGAACAGTCCTGCCGCCAATAAGAAAATCGCTGCTGCGCCTAAAATCAAATACACTTTTTTCCCGTTGTGATTTCCTACTTTCATATCCGCTCAACCGCCATATCTGTATTCGCTCGGCGTCACGCCGGTAAACCGCTTGAAAACCTTGGTAAAATAACTCGAATCCCGATATCCCACCTTTTGACCGATATCCTTTACATTAATCGTGATATCCGCCAACAGCTCTTTTGCCTTCGCAATTCGCAGCTCCGATAAGTATACAATAAAACTCTTGTCGAAATTCTGCTTAAAAAATTTGCAAAAATACGCGTCGGAATAATGTAACTGCTCCGCCGCATCCTGTAAGGAAATATCCTCCATATAATGTGTCGCAAGATACTCCCGTATATGTTCCGCCAAAACCTGATTCTTGATCACTTCAAGTTTCTCGTCTTTTTCCTCTGCATCCGTCCTGTCCAAAGGAGCCTTTGTCTGCGTCGCATCCTGTCTGCCAAGATACACAGCCTCCTCCAAAACAGCGATCAAATCCTCTTTCGTGCTCGGCTTTAACAGATAATCCAGCGCGCGCACCCTGATTGCCCGTTTCGCATAATCAAACTCGTCATATGCCGTCAGAAAAATAATACTGCACGTCTGACTGCCCTTGCGAATTTCCTCTGCCGCCTCCAATCCGTCAATCCCCGGCATGGAAATATCCAGCAAGGCAATATGACAATCCTGCTCCTGAAAGACTGCAATTGCTTCCCGCCCGTTCTCCGCCTCAAAAATTTCCAGTTCGTCACCGAAGTAATTCTGTATCGTCTTACTGATCACCATTCTCTCGATCGGTTCATCATCGGCGATCAAAATACGGCATTTTTCATTCTCCAAAATGATAACCCCTCTCATCATCCATCCAAATCCGAATGATCGTACCGACGCCCTGTTTGCTGTGAATCTGCATTGCTCCGCCTTCATACATCATATGGATTCTTCTGTAAATATTGGAAAGTCCGATGCTCGTTCGATTCATCCGCCCCGCCTTGTCCTCTTGCAGTTCCCTACGCAGACGCTTCAATGTTTCCAGATCCATTCCGATACCGTTATCCGCTACGATAATACAAATTTTTCCCTGCCGCTCCCGAATGCGGATCAAAATGCGGCCGCCCTTTTCCTTCGGAGCAAGACCATGTATGATCGCGTTTTCCACAAGCGGCTGAAGCGTAGAAGACGGAATCATCACAATCTCCGCGTCGGTCCGACAGTCCACCTCGTAAGAAATTCTGCTGCCAAACCGCATTTCCTGCAAAAACATATAGTCCTTAACAACCTTTAACTCCCGTGCCAATGTTACCTTTTTCTCCGGCGTTTTCAGATTGTAGCGAAACAGAAAGCTAAGCGACTGTATCATCGCCTCCGTTGTGTGCGCCTCCTCCAGATTTGCCATACCGCCAATCACATTTAATGTGTTAAACAAAAAATGCGGATTAATCTGACTTTTTAACAAGTCCAGCTCCATCGCATCC
>CAYSJF010000187.1:0-1541 GCA_964431265.1 uncultured Alistipes sp.
AGTTGTATGGATTTTACATGCGTCTCCTTGGCTACTTCGTCCGCCATCTGAAAGTGGGGATGCTGGTGTCCGTCGCTCTGGTAGTCCTCTTCGCCGTGCCGGTGTTTGCCTCCACCATGGTGCTGATTCCGGACATGGACCAGGGGGAGGTCAACGTCAGTGTCTCCATGCCCATCGGGTCGGAGATGGAGGAGTCCGCCGCCATCGCGGACCGGATCTCCGCCATCGCCCAGGAGGCGATTCCGGAGCTGGAGGAGCTGTACTACATCGCCCAGGACGAGTCCGTCACCTTGATGCTGAATCTGACCGGCAAGTCCGAGCGCAGCCACAGCAGCTTCGACATTGCCGACCGCCTGCGGCCCCTGCTGGAGGACATCGCCGGGTGCGAGATCACCGTGGACGCCTCCGGCACCATGGGGATGTTGGGCGGCAGCGACATCAGCCTGGATATCACCGGCGTGGACTATGAGACGCTGCGCATGATCGCGGACGACCTGGCGGAGCGGATTGCCCTTCTGCCGGACGCCTTGGACGTGAAGACGTCCCTGGCCCAGCAGGTGCCCCAGGTGAAGGTCACCGTGAACCGGGAGGCGGCGGCCCAGTACGGCCTCACCGCGGCCTCCATCGGCATGGCCGTCCGCTCGGAGCTGACGGGCAGCACCGCCACCACCGTCACCATCCGCAACCGGGAGCTGGACGTGGTGGTCCGGGGCGACGGCAGCGCCGGGCAGAGCCTGGACGCCCTGCGGTCCATGCCTGTGACCACCGCCCTGGGCGGCACGGTGCCCCTGGGGTCCGTGGCGGAGGTGAATGTGGTCCAGGAGCCCCAGAGCATCTCCCGGGTGAACCAGTCCCGGCAGGTGCAGGTCACCGGCTCCACCCACAGCGGCGACGCCACTGCCATGACCAGAGAACTTCGCGCCATCCTGGCGGACTACGCCGTCCCGGAGGGCTACACCGTGGAGATCAGCGGCAGCTACTCCAGCATGATGGAGAGCTTCGGCGATCTGCTGCTGGCGCTGCTGGTGGCCATGGGCCTGGTGTACTTCGTGCTGGCGGCCCAGTTTGAGTCCTTCCTGATGCCGGTCATCGTGATGATGATTCTGCCGGTGGCCTTTGCCGGGGCGCTGTTCGCCCTGCCGCTCACGGGGAAGGACCTGTCCATCATCTCCCTGGTGGCCCTCATTATGCTGGCGGGCACGGTGGTGAACAACTCCATCATTCTGGTGGAGTACATCAAGATCCGCCGGGAGATGGGCGAGAGCCGGGAGGAGGCCATCCTCCACGCCTGTCCCCTGCGGATCCGGCCCATCATGATGACCACCCTCACCACCGTCCTGGCCATGGTGCCCATGGCCGTGGGCATCGGCGAGACCAACGAGATGATGAGCGACATGGGCATCACCATGATCTCCGGCATGGTCATCTCCACCATCGTGACCTTGGTCTTTACGCCGGTCTATTACTCCGTCATTGACAGCTTCGGGAACCTCTTCCACGGGAAGAAAGGCGGAAAAAAGCCGAAAACCCCCTTTTTCAAG
>CAYSJF010000188.1:0-1539 GCA_964431265.1 uncultured Alistipes sp.
CGTCATCGGCGACTTCGAGCCCTACCACGGCATTGAGCTTCCGGCCGTGGCGCCCGAGGATTTTCTTGAGTTCCTCAGCCTGGGCGAGTGTGCGGGGAAATCCGTCGAAGATAAAGCCTTTAGATGTGGGGATCAGGCGATCGATGCGTGCGGCGAGGATCTCACACATCAGTTTATCGGGGATGAGGTGACCTTTAGAAATATAGGAGTCGGCGAGTTTTCCAAGTTCTGTGCCTGAAGCGATCTCGTCGCGGAGCACTTGCCCTGTTGAGATGTGGGTCAGCCCGTAGCGATCGATCAATTTTGCACTCTGAGTGCCCTTGCCGCTGCCGGGGGCGCCGAAAATTACAATGTTATACATTATCTTAAGCTAAGTACCTATATAGAATTGATATGGAACGGTTCGTTGGGTGTTGGTGAGAAGAGGGGGAGTGGAGGGGTTTAATGAGCTTCTTCGTCGAGGATGTAGATGTCGTTGAGGTTGCGGGCGAGGCCATCGATGTCGAGGCCGTAGCCGATGATGAATTTTGTGGGGATTTCGAAACCTACGTAGCGGGGCTCAACCTTGACCTGAAGCGACTCGGGCTTGAAGAGGAGAGTGGCAATCGCAATCGAAGCGGGGTTTTTAGCCCGGAGATCGTCGAGAAGCTTGGCCATGGTGTGGCCTGTGTCGATGATGTCTTCGACGAGGATGACGTCGCGACCCTCGATGTCGTCGACAAGTCCCATCACTTCCTTAACTTTGCCGGTGGAAGAGGTTCCTTCATAGCTCTTGAGGCGGATGAAGGAAAGCTCGGCATCGATGTCGGCTGCGCGGAAGAGATCGACGGCGAAAGGCGCGGCGCCGTTAAGCACACAAAGGAAGAGCGGACACTTTCCGCGGTAATCCTCGGAGATCTGGGCCCCAATTGCTGCGACGCGCTCGGCTATTAAGTTTTTCTCTATAAAAGGACGAAATGTAAGTCCCTTGTAGGATTTGCGTTTCATTGCGGACAATTTGGGTGCAAAGTTAGGTAAAAATCTTTAAAACGCGAAATTATAATTAATTTCGAGCTTCGAAAACGACAAAAAAATGAGGGGGAGCTTCACAGCTGCCCCTCACGCTTTAACCTAACTTTTTGTTGACTTTAAACTTATTGATAGTAGCTATATGCCTCTGACGTTAAACTTGCACTGCAAAGTTACGGAGTATTTTTGAAAATTTACCCCCCCCATGTGTTAAATTTGGTTAAAACATGGGGTTTCGGTAGCTTTTTGTTCAATTTTCTGTCGCAACCTTGTTCTTTGAGTGACGTCGAGCCTCTTTGTAAGCCAAAAATTCCCCTTTGAAGGCTTGAGAAGAGATGGCTCTTCCGATGTGGCCTTCGAAAATGCCTCCTTTGGTGAGATAGGCCTCGCAGAATGCAGAGAGGGCTTTCAGGAGAGGGGTGACGGGCGTAAGAGCTTCCTCTCCTCGCGATGCGATGAGTGATCCCTTGATTGTGGCATGGTGACGCGTGACGGCGGTGAGATCCCTCTGCAGGCACAGGGCTGGAATCC
>CAYSJF010000189.1:0-1525 GCA_964431265.1 uncultured Alistipes sp.
CAGCAGGTGGAAGTACTTCGACGTCAACTACCACTATTTTTCGGATGAGGCATTGGAAGAGGCAGGCATCAGCGATGACCCGCTCGGCGTATACGGTGACAAGGCCAGTTTGGCCTCCATGGATGCAGTCCTGACAGCCTATATGCTGCAGTGCAACTACATGCAATGCCCGACCGGAGCCGAATTTATCCAAACCCGCCGTAAAACCCCTGGATTTATCCATGGGGATATAAGGCGGCAAAAGTAGCATTGCAAAGCGAAAAATGGTATAATGTTCACATGGAAAATGTGACGAAATACCGGATAGAGCCAAGCAGTAAACAGGAACAGCAGATTGTTCGCACGTTCGGATGTTGCCGGTATTTGTACAACTCGATGCTCGCTTTGCGGAAACAAGCGTATTCTTCGTATGGGCTGTCGCTGTCCTATAACGACACCAGCGAGATCCTGACTGCCATGAAGAGGCAGGAACACACAGCGTGGCTGAAGGAAGTGGATGCGACGGCTCTCCAGTCTGCACTGAAGCAGCTGGACCGCGCCTATGACAATTTCTTCGCCGGCCGGGCAAAATATCCACGCTTTCGCCGCAGGCATGACATCCGTCAGTCCTACACCACTAAGTGCAACTACAGCTGGGAACGCGGGAAAGACGAAAACGGCAAAAGCGTGCCTGTGCTTGACGAAGATGGAAATCGCATTCCTGCCGGCAGTCCAACCATAGAAGTCCGGCCCGGTGCAGTGAAGCTGCCAAAGCTCGGGTGGGTGAAGTGCCGCACATCGAGGATGCCGGAAGGCCGTATCCTTAACGCAACTGTGTCCCGTGACGGTACTGGCAGGTACTTCGTAAGTATCTGCTGCGAGGTGCCGGATCCTGTACCAGTCACGGACATTGCAAACCCCGTTGGTGTTGACGTCGGGATCAAGGATATAGCCATCACATCGGACGGTGAGAAATACCCCAATCATAAATACCTGAAGAAGAGCGAGAAGAAGCTGAAGCACGCCCAGCGCGCACTGTCCCGAAAGACAAAGGGCAGCAAGCGCTGGCAGAAGCAGAAACAGAAACTTGCCCGAATCCACTCGAAGATCGCGAACCAGCGGCAGGACAATCTGCACAAGGTTTCACACGAGATCGTGAAGGAACACGATGCCGTGTTCACGGAAGATCTGAATGCGGCTGGCATGCTGAAGAATCATTGTCTGGCGCAGGCGATTTCAGATGCTTCATTCAGCGAGCTCACCCGGCAGCTGGAATACAAGTGCCGGCGCGAAGGCAAAGAGTTCCGCAAAGTCGAACGTTTCTTCGCTTCCTCGCAGACATGCTCTGTGTGCGGGAATGTCAATCCGGCGGTGAAGGACTTGTCTGTCCGGGAGTGGGACTGTCCCAACTGCGGTGCACATCATGACAGGGACGTGAACGCCGCCATCAACATACGCAATGAAGGACTGAGACTTGTTCTCGGATCCTGATACCGTACTCAGTCTGTACCGTGGGGCACACGGGAGGGGGCTACCCCGATGCTCG
>CAYSJF010000190.1:0-1517 GCA_964431265.1 uncultured Alistipes sp.
CGAGGGTCGGATGCCATGCTGTATAGACTCCCGATGTCAGGGTGCTGTCGCATTTCATATTGACCTTCTTTATTGAATCTCCAGCCATTATCAAAGTTCCTCCGTTGAAATGGCGCACATGTATTTGCGACGCACCGTCGCGATATTGGTTGCGCGGCACGTGGCAGTTGATACAGAATTGTCTTCCCGGAGTTGTGTGGGTAGAGTTGTTGAAAACAGTTTCCTCATCCCAAGATGTCAAATCGCGTTGGCATATTGAAAGAGAGCCGTAGAGTGTATATAGAGGTTCTATGAGACGATAGCTGACGTAAGGGTCGATTTCTTCAACCGCTACTTTATTAGTGAAGCTATATTTGTTCCACTTTCCAGAATCTTCCTTCACGAATATCTCAAATGTAATATCCTTCCCTTTTGTCTCTTCGAGCAGGGAATGCCATTCTTTCATATTCCATTTTATTGTCTTGCCTTGAGCGAGTATTTCTTTCCCTGAAGGAGTGAATGCGCGAGCCACATATTCCCGTCCGGGCATTTCAATTTCAAAGTTAAGAGGAGCTATATTGGGTGGAATCACCAGACCGGTATAATCAGGGTAAATATGGGGACTGTCCGGCATATCGACAACTCCTTCTGTAGGAATTTTCACCCTGTTACATCCTAAAATACAGACAAATACTATAATGGATAATAAAAATCGTGTCATCTAAGTAAGAATAAAAAATATTTTTTGTTTTTGACCCCAGTGACTCTAAAATTTTATGAGATGGGATCTTACTCTCCACGCATGATTTCCTCTGCACGAAGCATCATGAGGAAATCGTAGTCAGGTAGAGTATTGATAAGCGAAGGATCTTCAATGTATCGGTTCATGTCTTCAGCCCATTTGCGGTGGAACATTGTGCGCATAAGGAGTTGGTTGAATTTTCTGGCGAATTCCATGTCTCCATTCATAATGGCATTTTTAACCATATATTTAAGATAGTAAACTCGGTTGCCATATTGTACGTTTTGATCAGTTGCAAACCGATGAGACTGATTGAAACGCCCCATATGGTAATTGACAGGAACGTTGACGAATATCTTGATGGTATGATCTTCGTCATGTCTAAGGTCTTTTGTCACTGTCAACATGTTTCCGGTGTTATTCCTCTCTTTGCCCGAATAGGCTCTGGAGAGGTTGTCAAGCACGCACATCGTGTAGTTGGGGGATTCCTTTGTGAGCGACATGATATGAGATGCCTTGCTCCAATCATGGTTTTCGATAGCGTTGATCATCAAAACCGTGGCGCGTAGTTGTTCACTCTTTTTGCTATCGGCGTCAAGACAGCAAATAAATCCGACTATGAACAAGGAAAGTGAGCATCCAGCAATAATCTTTGATGACTTGATCTTCTCTTTCCCCATAAAACTTGTGATAAGGACAAAAGCTATCAATAAAACAGCGGATATCGCAAACGGACGCCAGAGATACCAGTCGTAGTCTTCCATTGTCAGTTCTGGAAGTCCTTTCAGGTAAAGAT
>CAYSJF010000191.1:0-1510 GCA_964431265.1 uncultured Alistipes sp.
TCTTTGTGAAGCTGCTGCCCCAGTCCC
Source organism: uncultured Alistipes sp. (assembly GCA_964431265.1). Classification (GTDB taxonomy): domain Bacteria; phylum Bacteroidota; class Bacteroidia; order Bacteroidales; family Rikenellaceae; genus Alistipes. Next base: position 28 of record CAYSJF010000191.1, read on the forward strand.
GGCTGCTTTCCACCCTCCGCCGCCAGAAAGGGCGACTCCAGACGGCAGGGCTGCTCTGCGCCCCGGAAAAGCGGGAGGCCCTCACCGAGCTGCTCCTCCGCTCCGGGGTCACCCGGGTCACCCGGGCGGGGAGCCTGTCCGCCAGCTTCCCCGGCGAGGCCCACGACGGAGAATACCCCCTCCGGCGGTATACCCGCGTGGTAGATATTGAACCATAAAGGAAGCGATCCCATGAAACGCCCTCACAAGGCATGGCTGGTGTGTATCGGCTGCGCTCTTCTCTTTTTCTGCACCAGCGGCCTGACGGTAAACGCCTTTACCGTGTATCAGCCCTACATCCTGTCCCAGAACGGCTTTACCAACGCCCAGTCCTCATCCATCCTCACGGTGCGGAGCCTGTTTGGCCTTATTGGGATGCTCTGCACCGGGGTGTATTACCGCAAGCTGCCCCTCCGGGCGGGGGTCACGCTGGCGGGAGGGCTTACCGTCCTGGGGTTTCTGCTCTTTGGCATGGCGGGGAGCCTCCCGGCCTATTATGGGGCCGCCACCGTTATGGGCCTGGGCTACGGCTTCGGCACCATGATCCCCATCTCCATTATTTTGGAACACTGGTTCTGGAAGAAGCGCACCTTTGCCATTGGCATCTGCTCCGCCTTTACCGGGCTGTCCACCTTTGGACTGCCCTCTCTGCTGACGTGGCTCATATTGACTTTCGGCCTCTCCTCCGCCTTTTTTGTGGAGGCGGGCTTTGCCGCCGTTCTGGTGCTGCTCAGCTTTTTCCTGATCCGGGGCGTCCCGGAGGGCGGCGATACCCCCTACGGCTTCGGCGGAGACAAAGAAGCCGCCGGCCTCAAAGGTGGGGAGGTCCATCTCAAAAAATCTGAATGGCCTGTCCTCTGGGCCATGCTTCTCTGCCTGGGGGCGCTGACCAGCGTGGGGTACAGCCACCTTACCGTACACTTAGATTCCACCGGCTTCGACCCCCATGTCACCGCCCTGGCTATCACCGCCTCCGGCCTTGCCATGACCTTTGGAAAGTTCGCCTTTGGCTGGCTCTCCGACAAGCTGCCTGTCCTGCGGAAAAACCGGCTCTTCGCCGCCCTCCTGCTGGCAGGGCTGGCGCTGCTGTGCATGGTGCGGAGCAGCATGCCTCTCCTCTTCACGGCGGTCTGCGCCTACGGCTTTGGCCTCGCTTTCACCACCGTAGGTATCACCGAGTGGGCCGGGGACTTCAGCACGGCGGAGGAGTATGAGAGCGTAGTCCGCCGCTTCCAGCTGGGCTACGCCGCCGGGGGGTTCGTGTTCTCCTCCCTGCCGGGGATACTGGCCGACCGCTTTGGCGGCTCCTACGTCCCCGCCTACCTCTTTTTCATCCTCTGCGCCGTCTTTGTGACGGCCACTCTCCAATGGTTCTACCACCACCGGGTCTTTGCCCAAATTGAGAAAAAGGAGCCGATACTATGAGCGGAAAAGCGGAATTTAT